>JBGQKM010000133.1:0-15509 GCA_041499515.1 Planctomycetia bacterium
CTTGCTTCTTCGACAGACTGGTCGCTTCGGCAATGTTGTTGGTGACTTCCGACTTCGATGGTGCCTTCTTTGCTGCGGTTGCGGTTTTCGCCATAATCGTTGACCCTCCTTGTGGGCTTGTTGAAGTTGAAAAACACGTCCGTCCGCACAGGGGACGCGATGATTAAAGTCCACAATATCAAAATTGCAAGCCACAAAACGCCTATTTTCCCGGAAAAAGCGCGAAAATCGGACTTTCGTACGAGAATCGGTCCCAGAAACCCGTAGTTTGAGCGTTTCGCGTCGCCGTGGCAAACAGCGTCCGCATCACCGGGCCGCTGTGGCGCGAAGTCCGTGTTTTGCAAGATTGGCTCCGCAGCGCGGGCCGCCGATCCATTGCCCGAGCATGGCGCCGCCGGCAGAATCGGCGCGACGGTGCGCCGGTTCGCGGCTGGTCGCCGCTTTGGTCGCCGCCAGAATGTTTGGCCCATCAAGACGGCGCTGGCGTTAGACCGTTTGGCGGGGTTTGCAAGGCGGTTTTAAACTGCTCAGTGGCCAATACTTGTGGAAAAACAGCCTGCACATTAAGATAGAGTATCCATAGAGGCAAGCTCCCGGGCTTTCGCACGAGTGATCCCCCGGACTTACGCAGCGCTCGTTGGGGGTGTCTCGAGGGAATGCTGGACACAAGCCGCACAAACTTTGCCGGATTTGCCGGCCAATTGCCAATGCGGGGCGCAGGTGCCTTGGAAGTTTGTCCGGCCAGATCGCGGGGGGCTACCGCAGCGGAACAGCGGAACGATGGTGGATGGAGTCGCCGTGCACGTGGCCGCAGCAATGCTAAGGTGAGGGACACACCCATGGACCGACGGAGAGTGTGCAGTCGGGTGGCGGCCGCTGCCGGATTAGGGCTTTTAAGCTGTTTTACGATGGTCGTTTTTGCCCAGGCGCCCCTGCCTGGCGCTCGGGCCCAGCGTGCCGGCCGCGTGGCCCAAGCCCGCGCACGCAATCCCCTGGCCGATTCTCGTGCCGACGACGAGCTGTCATTGGACGGCGTTTTTCTTCCACCCGACCGGGCCGCCAAACGTCGCCTGGAAATGGCCCGGCAACTGCTGGACGATCGCCGGTTTGGCGAGGCCGTGCGGCTGTTGGGCGCCCTGTTGGAGAATTCGGAAGACTTCTTTTTCAAGCCGCACGCCGACCAGCCGGTCTTTCGCAGTTTGAAAGCGGAAGCCGGCCGGCTGATTGCCACGCTGCCTGGCGAGGGCCGAGAGTCCTATGAATTGCAGTTTGGGGCTCGGGCCCGGCAGATGCTCAAGCAGGCGACCGCGTCGGGCAACCTGGGGGAAGTCGCCGAGGTTTCGCGACGGTTTTTTTATACACAGGCCGGACAAGAAGCCACGTTCCTGTTGGGTCGAAGTCATTTGGATCAAAACCGGCCGCTGGCCGCCGCCTTGTGCCTGGACCATCTGTGCGAAACGCCGGCGGCCAGCCAGCGACTGGAACCGGTGTTGTCGCTGACGCTGGCCACCTGCTGGCTGCGCGCGGGAAAGCCCGAGAAGGCCAAAGAGACCTTGGTGCGGCTGAAACGCGCCGCGGGCGCGGCCGACGTGATCGTGGCCGGCAAGCCGGTCAAATTGTTTACCCTCGACTCTCAGGCCCTGGCCTGGATGGAAGAAAAATTCGGGAAACAGCGTCTTGCGCAGCCGGTCGAAGCCGATCAATGGACCCTGTTTCGCGGCGACGAAAGCCGCAATGCGCCCAGTTCCGGCGGCCAGCCGCTGCTCAGCGCCCGCTGGCGACAGCGCACGGCCGACGATGGGGCGGTCGAAAAATTCGTCACCAAGGTGCGGCACGATTATCTGAACCAGGACATGGTCGCCTTGCCCAGCCTGCACCCCTTGGCCGTCGGCGACGTGGTGGTCATGCGCACCGCCTTTGCGCTGCAGGCCGTGGATTTCCGCAACGGCAAGCTGGTATGGAAGTATCCCACGGCCGACGATTCCTTCGAGCAGTTTTTGAAAGCCGGCAACGGACAGTCCGGCACCACCGCGCAACAACTGTTTGCCGGGCTCGACCAGCGGATGTGGGAAGACGCCACCTATGGAACCTTAAGCAGCGACGGGGCGCAGGTTTATTTTATCGAGGACTTGTCGTTGGCCGGACTCAATGCCAGTTCGCTGCTGACCGTGTTGCCCAACGGCCAACGCCGCACCAGCGCCAACGCGCGGGGCACCAATCGGCTGGCCGCCCGCGAATTGCGCACGCAGGGCAAGTTGAAATGGGAAGTGGGCGGGCTGACCGGCGAGGACGAGCCGAAGTTGGCCGGCGCGTTCTTTTTGGGACCGCCTCTGCCGCTGCTGGGTCGTCTCTATGCCCTGGCCGAATTCAAGGGCCAGGAAATCCGCCTGCTGGCCCTCTCGGCCGCCTCCGGCGCCTTGGAATGGTCGCAGCAACTGGCGGTGGTCGACCCAACGCAAAGTGTGACGGTCGACGGCTTCCGCCGCAACGCCGGCACCGCGCCCAGCTTTGCCGACGGCGTGCTGCTCTGCCCAACCTCGGCCGGCGCGGTCGTGGCCATCGACCTGACCACTCGCAGCTTGCTCTGGGGTTATCAATATCCGCGCAGCCAGCAGAATCCTCAGGAACATTTCAACGGCCGGGCCATTTATCCGGGCACCGAGCGCCGGGCCAGCGAACGTTGGGCCGACGCGAGTATCACGATCTCCGACGGCCGGGTGCTGGTCACTCCGGTGGAAACCGATCAGCTCTATTGCTTGAGCTTGTCCGATGGCAAGGAATTGTGGAAGCAACACCGCGGCAAGCATCTCTACGTTGGCGGCGTGCACCGCGGCAACGTGATCTTGATCGGCCGCGACGCGGTTTCGGCCGTGCGACTGGCCGATGGCCAAAAGGCTTGGAAGGACGTGCAACTGCCCGACGAGAGCCTGCCCAGCGGACGGGGATTCTATAGCGGAGACTTCTACTACTTGCCGCTGACCAGCGCCGAGGTGGCCAAGATCAACCTCCAGACCGGGCACATCGAGCAGCGGGCCCGCTCGCGCAGCGGCAACATTCCGGGCAACCTGGTGTGTTACCGTGACAGCATCGTTTCGCAAAGCGTCGATTATCTCGACGTGTACTTTCAGATCGACGCGCTCAAGGAGCAGATCGCCAAGACCCTGAAAGCGCACCCCGACGATCCGCAGGCTCTGGCGGAGTTGGCCGAGGTCAAACTCGACGAGGGACAACTGGCCCAAGCCGTTGATTTGCTACGCCGGTCGTACCGTTTAAGGCCGGACGAGGCCACGCGCGAGCTGTTGGTCGACAGTTTGCTGGAAGGCCTGCGCGTCGACTTTACTGCCTATCGCGACAGTCTGCCGGAATTGGACGCGCTGGTCGAGCAGCCGTCGCACCGCCTGGCGTTCTTGCGCCTGAAGGCTCTGGGGCTGCAAGCCGCTGGAGACCTGCTGCCGGCTTTCGAGGCGTATATCGCGCTTTTGGATCAGGATGCGCCTTGGACGCTGGACACGATCGACGGCCCCTTGAGCGTGCGCCGAGACCGCTGGATTCGCGCGCAGCTTGAGCCCTTGCGCGCCGCTGCCAACGGCCAACAGCGGCAGCGGATTGACGACGTCGTGTCGGCGCGGCTGAAAGCGGCCCTCGAGGCGCAATCGGCCACGGCGCTGCGGGATTTCCTGGCTGTTTTTGGCGACCATCCCGCGGCCGAAGCGGCCCGCGACGCGCTGGTCGACCGGCTCACGGCCGACGACCTGTTGGAGCGCCACCTGCTGCTGGCCAAACGCGAGCGGTCGTCCGACGAATCGCAGCGGGCGGCCACCGCCGCACGGCTGGCAAAAATGCTGCACGACGCCGGCCGGCCCGAGTTCGCCGCGGTTTACTACCGTCGGCTCGCCCATTCCTTTGCCCAGCGCGACTGCGGCGGCGGTAAGACCGGAGAGAAATGGGTCGCCGAATTGCCGGCCGACGATCCGGTGCGCAAATGGCTCGCGGCCGATCATGCTTGGCCCACCGGCCAGGTGGTGGCTCACGACGAGAAAGCCGCGGCCCGCAACGGACGCCCCATGCAACCGCCGCGCACGGTCGATCTGGAAATCATGGGCACCGGCGGTCCGCTGTTTCAGGGCGTGTCGATGTCGCTAGTGTACGACCGCCAGCCGGACCTGGTGATCCAAAATGGATTGGGTGAAAAACGATTGCGGGTCCCGCTTGCCGAAGCCAATAGCCGGCCGGTTCCCAGGATCAATGGCAATGCCTACAACGCGCCGGCCGTGAATTACGTGAGCGTCAACAGCGGAGTGGTGGTGCTGTCGCACGGCAATCAGGTGATGGCGGTTGACACGCTGCGCGGAGGCGACAGTTCTTCGAACCGGATTCTGTGGAGCCAAGAGCTGAACGACCAGATCGGCGGTTTCACCACCATGCAGGGCGTGAGCTCGCGTCCGGTTTCGGTTGCCTGGGGCGGCGCACGCTACGTGACCGAAGACGCGTTCGGCCGTCGGCTGGGCAGCATCGGGCCGGTGAACGACGACGGCGTGACGTTCCAGCGGCTGCACGATTTGCACTGCGTCGACCCGCTGACGGGGAAAATCGTGTGGACGCGCAAGAACGTGGGGCTCGGCAACGATCTGTTCGGCGACGACGAATTGTTGTTCGTGGCGCCACCGAACGAGGACGATACGCTGGTCTTGCGCGCGGCGACCGGCGAGGCGTTGGGCACGCGGCACGTGGCCCCCTTCGACAAACGCATCGCGACGCTCGGCCGCCGGGTGCTCTCCTGGGAAATCCAGGGCGGATCGCCGAAGTTGCTGATGCGCGACGCCTGGCTCGATGAAACATTGTGGTCCTACCCGTTCGTGGTCGGCGCCAGGGCGGCGCTGGCCGGCCAGGAAGCGATCGGCGTTTTTCAGCCGAACGGCGAGTTTTCGCTGATCACGCTGGCCGACGGCAAGTTGCTGGTCAAAGAAAAACTCGAGGCGGAAAACTCGCCCTTGGGAATATTTCTGTCGCGCTACCGCGACGGATATTTGCTGCTGACCAATTCCACGGCCCGAAGCGATTCTAAAATCTCGGTTCAGCCGATTCCCAATGCCGCCAACGCGACCTTGGTCTCTGGACGCATGTATGCCTTCGAGCGGGGCACGGGCAAGAAAGCTTGGCCCGCTCCTGTGGTCATTTCGCAGCAGGGCCTGCCGTTGCACCAGCCCGACGATCTGCCGGTGCTGGTGTTCCTGCGGCAGATCTTTCGTCCGGGCGTCGACAACGCGCGCGAACCCAAGGTTTCCGTGCTGTGCATCGACAAACGCAGCGGGCGCGTGGTGTACGAGAACGAACAACTCCCCGGTGCCGCGGTCGCCAGTTTCGAACTATTCGGCGATCCGGCCACGAACACCGTGACGCTGGGGCTGCCCTCGCGGGTCATCACGCTGACGTTCACCGACCAACCAATCGCTCCCCAGGCCGCGGTTGGGCCGCCGGCGGGCAAATCGGTCGCCGGCCGCGTGGCGCTCTCGTCCGACGGGATTGCGAAATAATGGAGGTGAATCTCATGGCCCATCGCTCTTGGTTTGCAGTACTTGCCCTGGCGGCCTTCGTCGCGATGACGCCGCTGGCGCAACCGGCGCGTGCCGACGGCAAGGACCCGCGCGTGCAAAAACTGGTCTCGCGCGGCCTGGACTGGATCGCCAGCACGCAATCGCGGCTGGGACATTGGAGCGCCAACGACGGCCGCTATCCCACGGCCATGACCGCGCTGGCCGGCGTCGCCCTGTTGGCCGAAGGGTCCACGACGACGCAGGGCAAGTATTCCAAGAACATCCGCATGGCGGTCGACTATCTGCTCTCGCGCAGCCGGGCCAACGGGCTGATCGGCGATCCAGGTCGCGACGATCGCTACACCTATGGCCACGGCTACTCGATGCTCTTTCTGTCGCAGGTCTTGGGCGAGGAAGAGGACGACAGCCGCCGCAAGGAATTGATCGACGTCTTGACGCGCGCCGTCGTCTTCACCGGGCAGGCCCAGACCGCCGCCGGAGGTTGGGGCTACGTCAGCGCCAAGGATGGCAGCGATTTTGACGAGGGCTCGACCACGATCACGCAAGTCCAGGGGTTGCGCGGATGCCGCAACGCGGGCATTCCGGTGCCCAAGGAGATCATCGATAAAGCGGTAACCTATATCCGCAAATGCACCCTGGCCGACGGCGGCGTACAATACAGTTCCAAGGGGGGCGGCGGGCGCCCGGCCATCTCGGCCGCGGCCATCGCTTGCCTGTTCAACGCCGGCGATTACGACAGCGAATATGTGCCTAAGCTGCAGGACTATTGCCGGCGGAATCTGGCCGACATTTCCAACCAGGGCTTCGGCCACTGGCACTACGCCCACTATTACTACTCCCAGGTTCGCTATCGCGAGGGGGGCAAGGAGTGGGAGAGCTATCGAGACAAGATCTACAACAAACTGGCCGGCGAAGCCACCGAAAACGGCAAGTTCGTCGTCTGGAACCAAGGATACATCGGCCCGATCTACACCACGGCCATCAACCTGACCATTCTGCAATTGGAAAACGGCGCATTGCCGATCTATCAACGCTAAACCATTGCGGCCGTCGCGGAAGCGGGCGACGACGGCCGGAAAAAAAGCCCCGCGCGAACCCGCGACGTCGACCGACCGAGAAACACAACACGGCAACTTGAGGAACCCTCGCGATGACCGACCATGCTCTGAGCTCTCACGATTCGGCGGCGATCCACAAACTGGGTGATGCCCGGGAAAAGATCCTGGCGCAATTGGCCCAAGTGATCGTCGGTCAGGACCAGGTGATCGAAGAGTTGCTGATCTCGCTTTTCAGCCGCGGCCACTGCCTGTTGGAAGGCGTGCCGGGACTGGCCAAGACCCTGATGATCAGCACGCTGGCTCGGGCTCTGAACCTGTCGTTCAGCCGCATTCAATTCACGCCCGACCTGATGCCCGCCGACATCACCGGCACGGAGATCATCGAGGAGAATCGCACCACCGGCAGTCGCGAGTTCCGCTTCCTGGAAGGGCCGCTGTTCTCCAACGTGATTTTGGCCGACGAGGTCAATCGCACTCCGCCCAAAACGCAGGCGGCGCTGTTGGAAGCCATGCAAGAGCGGCAGGTCACGGTCGGCCGCGTGCGCCATAAACTGTCCGATCCGTTCTTCGTGCTGGCCACGCAGAACCCGATCGAGCAGGAGGGCACGTATCCGTTGCCCGAAGCCCAGCAAGACCGCTTCATGTTCAAGGTGTTCGTGCGCTACCCAAGCTTTACCGAAGAATTCGAAATCGCGCGGCGCACGACCACGACGCTCAACGATCAGATCGTGCCGGTGCTCACGGCCGAAGAAATCCTGGAGTTGCAGCGGATCGTGCGCGAGGTGCCGATCACCGACCACGTGATTCGCTACGCGCTGACCCTGATTCGCCAGACGCGCGTGGGCGAGGCCGGCACGCCGGATTTCGTGCGCGACGAGTTGAGCTGGGGCGCCGGACCGCGGGCCGTGCAATTCCTGATCCTGGGCTCGAAGGCCCGGGCCCTGCTGCACGGCCGCACGCACGTCTCGACCGACGACATTCAGGCGCTGGTCAAACCGGTGCTGCGTCATCGGCTGGTGGTGAACTTCGCCGCCGAAAGCGAGGGCGTCACGCCCGACGACATTGTGGACCGATTGGTGGCGATCACTCCGACCAAAGAGGACGAACTGACCAGCGATGCCCGCTTCCAAAAGATTTTTGCATCCTGAAGCGATCGGTCGCATCGCGCGGCTCGATTTGCGTGCTCGCTATATCGTGGAAGGGTTTTTGTCCGGCATCCACCGCAGTCCTTACTTCGGTCAGTCGGTCGAGTTCCTTCAACATCGCGAGTACACGCCCGGTGACGATCTGCGCCACGTGGACTGGAAAGTCTGGGCCAAGCAGGACCGCTACTACGTCAAGCAGTTCGAGGAAGACACGAATCTGCGCGCGACGCTCCTGGTCGACGTGTCGGGCAGCATGCGGTACGGCTCGGGCCCGATGGACAAATACGAATACGGCTGCACCATCGCCGCCAGCCTGGCGTATCTGCTTTTGCGGCAGCAAGACGCCGTGGGCTGCGTCGCGTTCGACCAGTCGATTCGCGTCAAAGTGCCACAGCGCACGAAGCGCAGCCATTTGAACGCGATCGTGCAGGCCCTGGCCACGAGCGCGCCGGAAGAAAAAACCGAATTGCAGTCGATCCTGCGCGGCGTGGCCGAAAGCTATCCGCGGCGCGGCCTGTTGATCTTGATTTCCGACCTGCTGGTCGAACGGGTCGGGTTGTTCAAAGGGCTGCGCCTGCTGCGGCAGCACGGCCACGACGTGCTGGTGTTTCACGTGCTGGACGACGAGGAGTTGGATTTTTCGTTCAACGGTCCGACGCGGTTCGAGGGCCTGGAGCTGCCGCAACATTTGGCCTGCAATCCGCGGGCTCTGCGCGAAGGATACCTGGAAGCGTTGGGAGTGTATCTCGAGGAAGTGCGGCGCGGCTGCGCGCAAGACGGCGTGGATTATGCGCTGTTGCGCACCAGCCAGCCGCTGGACGCCGCCCTGGCCGCGTTCTTAAGCCATCGCCAGGGAATGCAGCGCAAATAAGTTTGGTGCCAAGAACAGAAATCGACGGCCTGAAAGGCCCGCAGCTAGAGAGACGTTTTTTCGATGCCTAGTTTCATCCACGAATCGTTGCTGTGGTGGGGGCTGCCGCTGGTCGGCGTGCCGATCCTGATCCACCTCATCAACTTGATGCGGCATCGCCGCGTCTCGTGGGCGGCCATGGAGTTTCTGCTGCAGAGCCAGAAACGGCATCAGAAGTCGATTTTGTTCAAGCAACTGTTGCTGCTGTTGTTGCGGATGCTGGCGGTGGCCGCCGTGGTGTTGATGGTGGCGCAACCGCTGGTGCGCAATCAGTGGGGCGCGATGTTCGGCGGCAGCAAGACCCATCATGTCGTGCTGCTGGACGACAGCTTTTCGATGTCCGATCGCTGGGCCGACACCAGTGCTTTCCAGCAGGCAAAGCAAGTCGTCAGCCGGCTGGCGGCCCAGGCCGGGCACCAGGATACGCGGCAGGTCTTCACGCTGTTGCGGTTTTCTCGCGCGCGGCAATTGGCCCGC
Source organism: Planctomycetia bacterium (assembly GCA_041499515.1). Taxonomy (GTDB): domain Bacteria; phylum Planctomycetota; class Planctomycetia; order Pirellulales; family PALSA-1355; genus PALSA-1355. Next base: position 9,146 of record JBGQKM010000133.1, read on the forward strand.
GGCACCCAGCCCGATCTGCTGCAGGAACCGGTTGACGCCAACTTTCAGGCCGAGTTGGAGAAAGTGCTGGGTCCATTGCAGCCGTCGGAAACGGCCGCCGAGCCGCAGGACGCGCTGGACGCGGTCGAACGACTGCCGGCCAAGCGCCAGGACGAAGATCGCGTGATCTACGTCGTTTCCGATTTTCGAGCCAAAGAGTGGCAAGAACCGATCGCCTTGCAAAAGGCCCTGCGGCGGCTGGACGAGGCGGGCGGCCAGATTCATCTGATCGACTGCGTCGACGCCGTGCACCCCAACCTGGCCATCGCGGCTCTGCGGCCCGGGGCGGGCACGCGTGCCGCGGGCGTGCCGCTGTTGCTGGAAGTCGCCGTTCGCAATTTCGGCGCCGCGACGGCGAAGCAGGTTTCCGTGTCGCTGGAAGAAGACGGCCACGCGCGGCCGGCCGTGGTGTTCGAGGACGTGCCGGCCGGCAAGCTCGTGACGCGGCGCTTTCCGGTGCTGTTTGCCACCGCCGGAGAGCACGAAATCATCGCGCGGCTGCAAACCGACGCGGTCGCCGCCGATAACCTGCGCTCGCTGGTCATCGACGTGCCGGCCGCGGTCGACGTGCTGGTGATCGACGGTGACGCCCGAGGCCAGGACGCCTTTTTTCTCACGACCGCTTTGGCGCCGGGCGGAAAGATCACCAGCGGACTCAAGCCGCTGGTCGAGTCGCCCCGCTACTTGCACGATCATCCGCTGGAGTCGTTCGAGACGATCTATTTGCTTAATATCGCCCGGCTCGAGCCGGCCGAAGTGGCGGCCCTCGAGGCCTATGTCAAGGCGGGGGGCGGCTTGGGTGTTTTCATGGGCGAGCTGTCGCGGGCCGACTTCTTCAACGAACAGCTCTATCGCGACGGCCAAGGACTGTTTCCGCTGCCCTTGGCCGGCCCGGCCGAGTTGCTGGTCGACCGCCTGGAAAAATCGCCCGACTTGGAAGTCACCGACCACCCGATTTTTTCGGTGTTTGCCGGCGAGCGAAACAGTTTCTTGAACACGGTCGTCGTGAGCCGTTATTTTGCCGCTCAAAAGAATTGGAACCCGTCGCCCGAGTCGGGTACGAAAGTGATCGCGAGTTTGCGCAACAAAGCGCCCTTGGCCGTGGAGGGCAAGTTCGGCGATGGCCGCGTGGTGGTGATCTTGACCAAGGCTTCGCCTCTGGAAACTTCACTGGGCAGTTGGAATAACTGGGGACGCGACAACCCGAGCTACGTGGTGGCGATGCTTGAAATGCAATCGTACTTGTCGACCGCGCGTCATCCCGATTCGGCCCGGCTGGTGGGCACGCCGCTGGAAGTGCCGGTGGACGTGGCCCGGTTTCTGCCGCAGGTTCGCTTCGTTTTGCCGCGCTCGGGCGGCGGCGGAACGTTGGCCGTCGATGCCGCGACGTCGCAGACCGGCCACAGCGCGATCCTCAACGAAACCGGCGCCGGCGGAATCTATCAGGCGCAACTTACCGGCGCCGACGGCTCGCAACGCGCCGAGCGGTTTGCCTTCAACGTGGCCCCCGAGGAAGGCGACCTCCACAAACTCGACGGCCCACAACTGGCCGCCCGGCTGGAGGGCATTCGCTACGAGTTTCACCAGGCCGGCGACATCAACTACAGCCCCCAGCAGCTCGCCGGTTTGAACCTCAGCGAAAGCCTGCTGTATTTCCTGATCGCGATTCTCTTGGGCGAGCAGCTCCTGGCGTATGCCTGCAGTTACCATCCGTCGGCCAAGGGAGGCGCGCGCTGATGGTCGCATCGCTCTGGGCCCAAACCACCACGCGCACCACGTTCGAGTGGTCGCGGCTGCAAGCCTACACCGAGCGCTGGCACTATCTGGTGCTGGCGGCCGTGGCGCTGGCCATTGTCGGTTTCGCGGCTTCGATGGTCCGCCGCGACAGCGTCGAGCTGCGCCGCGGCGTGGCTTGGTTGCTGCTGGTGTTGCGCATTGCGGCGCTGGCCGGGCTGCTGGTCTTCTATTTGCACTTGGAAAAACGAACCGAACGCAAACTGGTGCACAACTCGCGCGTGCTGCTGCTGGTCGACACCAGCCTGAGCATGGGCTTGCACGATACCACCGCGTCGGCCGTGCCGGCCACGCCCAATCGATTGGAGCAGGTGGTGGCGCTGCTGGGAGACGGCGGGCTGGTGAAGAAGTTGCAAGACAAGCACGACGTTCTGCTGGCCCGCTTCGATGGCGAGCTGAACCGCGTGTCGTCGTTCGCCAAGCTGGGCACGCCCGCGGTGCCGCTGGCTGGACCCGACGAAACAGCGCCGGCCGGGGCCGCGCCGGCGAGCCCCGATGCTCCGCCGGTCGACTGGAAAACGGCCCTGTTGCCGCAAGGCGTCGAGACGCGGCTGGGGCAATCGTTGCGGCAATGGATCAACGACGAACGGGCCACCCCGGTGGCCGGCATCGTGGTGTTCAGCGATGGCGGACAAAACGCCGGCATCGATCCATCGGCGGCGATCGCCACGGCCCGCGACGCCAAAATTCCGATCTACACCGTGGGCATCGGCTCGGAGCGCCGGCCGGCCAACGTGCGCGTCAGCGACCTGGTCGCTCCGGCACGCGCCTATCCGGGCGACACCTTCAAGATCACCGGCTATTTGCAGTCCGAGGGCCTGGCCGATCGCACGGTCACCGTCGATCTGTTGTCGCGCGCCGCGGGCGACGCGGGCAAGAACGACGAGGGGAAACTCGAGGGCACCGACCGCGTCACGCTCGGCGGGCGCGGCGAGGTGGTGCCGGTGAAGTTTGACATCACGCCGGGCGAAAAAGGCCGCCGCATGTACCGGCTGCGCGTCAAAGCCCCGCCCGAGGACAGCAACGCGGGCGACAATCAACAGGAAGTCGACATCGAAATCGTCGATCGCAAGACGAAAGTGCTTCTGATCGCCAGCGGGCCGACGCGCGAATACATCTTTTTGCGCAATCAACTGCAGCGCGACAAGGAGACCGTGGTCGACGTGTGGCTGCAATCGGCTTCCGAGGGCATTTCGCAAGACGCCAACAAGATTCTGACCGAGTTTCCCGCCACGCCTCAGGAACTGTTCGAGTACGATTGCATCGTGGCCTTCGATCCGGATTGGAAATCGCTCGACTCGACTGCCGTCGACCTGCTCGAGCGGTGGATCGCCGAGAAAGCCGGCGGCCTGATCGCGCTGGCCGGGCCCGTGCAGATGGATCGTTGGGTGCAGGACCCCAAGCTGGCGAAAATCCGCGGTTTGTATCCGGTCGAATTCAATCGCCGGCTGTCGCTGATGGAAGAAGGCCGGTTCGGTTCGACCACGCCCTGGCCGATCGAGTTTACCCGCGAGGGGACCGAAGCCGAATTCATGTGGTTGGCCGACAACGGACCGCGCAGCCAGCAGATCTGGTCCAGTTTTCCCGGCGTGTACGGCTACTATGGCGTGCGCGGCGGAAAGCCGGGCGCCACGGTCTATGGCCGCTATTCGGATCCCGAGTCGGGCAGCGGCGAGCAACGACCGGTGTACATGGCCGGCCAGTTTTACGGCGCCGGCCGGGTGGTCTATCTGGGCAGCGGCGAGATGTGGCGGTTGCGGGCTTTGAAAGACAGTTATTTCGAGCAGTTCTATACTAAACTCATCCGCCATGTCTCGCAGGGTCGGCTGCTTTTGGGCTCGAGCCGCGGGATGCTGCTGGTCGATCGAGACCGGTATTTGTTGGGCAACACGGTCGTGGTGCGGGCTCAGGTGAGCAACGTCCAGTTCGAGCCGCTCGACCAGCCGGGCGTCATGCTGCAAGTCGTGCGGCCCGATAGCACCAGCGAAAGCTTGTCGCTGGCCGCCGACCCGGCGCGCAAGGGCATGTACGTCGGTCAATTCACGGCGCTGCAAGAAGGCACGTATCGACTGGAGCTGGCTGTTCCGGACACCGATGGGGAACAGCTCTCGCGGCGTATCCAGGTGAAGGTGCCCGATCTGGAGCGTGAGAATCCCGAACGCAACGACGCCCTGCTGAGCGAAATCGCTAAACGAACCGGGGGCCTGTACTATGTCGGCGCCGAGGCGGTGTTAGGCACGCGCGGCGTGCCGCCGCTGGTCAATCAATTGAAAGATCGCACCGAGATTACCTATCTGGCCGGCGTGACCGATCGCGACTTCGAGCAGCACTGGATGCAGGGGCTGCTCTCAGTTATCTGCGGCGCGTTGTGCCTGGAGTGGCTGATCCGGAGGCTTTCGAAACTCGCCTGACGATGCGCGAATTGGGATCGACCGAAACGATGTCAACACAAATCACCCCACCCGTGACAAGCCTGGAGCCGGCCATCGAGTCGTTGCTTTCTCGGCTGCGCCGGCGGATTCGGGCCTACCTGTGGACCGATGGGGTGGCCGCTGCGCTGGCGGTGTTGGGTGTCGGGTTCTGGTTCAGCCTGGCGCTGGATTGGCTCTTCGAGCCGCCGCGGCTGCTGCGCCTGGCGATACTTTTGGCCGTGGTCGTGGCGGTGGGATACGTCCTGGCTCGTCTGTTGTTGGCGCGGCTTTGGGTGCGCCTGGCCGATCGCAATCTGGCGCTGCTGCTGGAACGACGCTTCGGAGTGTTTCATGATAGCCTGGTGACCGCGGTCGAGCTTTCGGAACAGCCGGAGCATGCGGCCGACTTCAATCCCGAGATGCTGGCCCACACACATCGCGCCGCTTTGGCCCGCGTCGGACAGGTCGACTTGGGCGCCGTTTTCAACGCGGGGCCGCTGACGCGTCGCGTCAGCCTGGCCGCAGTCGTGGTGGGCGCCACGTTGTTGTTTGGACTGGCGGCGGCCGACGCGATGGGCGTGTGGGCTCGCCGGAACCTGTTGTTCTCCGACGAATTGTGGCCGCGCAAAACCCACCTGCTGGTCGACGGCTTTGGCCAACAGGCTCAGATCAAGATCGCGCGCGGCTCGGACTGGCAATTGTCGGTCAAGGCCGAAGCCGGGCTGGGCCGGCAGATTCCTGAAATCGTCGAAGTCCGCTACAGCACGAACGAGGGCGCGCGGGGCCGCGAAACCATGAGCCGCGAAGGCGTCGTCGCGCCCGGCGAGGCTCCGTATCAGAGCTATGCCCACACGTTCAAAAGCGTGCTGGCGCCGTTGGAGTTTTATGTCGTCGGCGGCGACGACCGGCAAGGACCCTATCACTTGGAAGTCGTCGACAGCCCCACGATCATCTGTATGACTTTGCACTGCGAGTATCCGGCGTACATGCACCGCGAACCGCGCGACATACCCGTGGCCGGTCTGATGCAGTTGCCACGCGGCACCCGGATCACGATCCACGCCGAGGCGAACAAGCCGCTTCTGGCGGCGCAGGTCGACGACGTGGCCGACGAGAATACGCCGATCACTCATCCGCTGGACATTGCGGGCGAGCACGGCGGCCCGCAGACGAGTTTTCAATTCGGCTTGCAGCCGCTAGACGTCGACAAGACGCTTCTGTTCACCCTCCGCGACGTGGACGGCATTCGCAGTCGCGAAGCGGTGCGCCTCTCGCTGGCCGCGGTTGCCGACGAGCCCCCGCAGGTCAACGTGCAGCTCAAGGGCATCGGCACGGCGATCACGTCGCTGGCGCAATTGCCGGCCACGGGCGAAGTCACCGACGATTACGGCGTGAGCAAAATATGGTTTGAGGTTCGCGTCGACGATGGACCCGCGCAACAGACGCCTCTGCGGGCCGCGATCGCCGGGCAGGAAAAATTGGCTGTGGCCGACGTGCTCGAAGTGCGCGACTTGCAATTGCAGCCCAAGCAGAAGTTGCACTGGGCCGTGCAGGCCGCCGACGGTTTTGCGCTGGCCGGCGGCCCGAACGTCGGATCGAGCCAGCGCTACCAGCTCGACGTGGTCACGCCCGAACAATTGCGCGCGATGCTCGAAGCCCGCGAACTGATGCTGCGCCGGCGTTTCGAGACGATTTACGAAGAACTGACCGACACGCGTAATCTCCTCTCGGGCGTGACGACGCTTCTCAAAGAGCGCGAGGCGCGGGCCGCCGCGGCGGAAAAACCGGCCCCGGCCCCGGCCGGACGCGAGCCGGGCGATGTGGCGGAATCCGACGGAAATCCGCCGGACGCCGCTCGCCAGGCGGTGCAGGTCGAGCGGGTGTTGCAGAACAGCCAGCGCAGCGCGCACGAAACATTGCAGGTGGCGTTGGCTTTCGACGACATTCGCGAAGAAATGATCAACAACCGCGTGGATACCGCCCAGATCACAGCTCCTTTCGACGGAACCATCCTCTCGATTTACCTGACCCCCGATCAATCGGTAGAAGCGTTCAAGAGTCAGGTTGTGATCGCCGATCTATCCAAGACTGAAGTCAGCGCGGATCTCACCTCCACCGAC
>JBGQKM010000134.1:0-15482 GCA_041499515.1 Planctomycetia bacterium
TCTTCGTTCAACGGTGACCTCGAATTGCATGGAGGCAATTAGGATGGCCGGTGTCCGCTTTCCAGAAGACGACTTGCGACGGCCAGTATTGACCTTGTTTCCCGAAACCCACTATTGGCATTTGGAGCAAGTCGCACTCGGTCGGAAGAAAATTGACTTGGTTTGCGTTGACAGAAACACGCCGCACCTAACGGTGTCAATTGAATTGAAAATTCGTGATTGGAAAAAAGCGCTCTGGCAGGCATCCATAAACTTGCAACTGTCGCACAGATCGTATATTGCTTTGTGGCATGAACACGTTCGCTGCGCTCAACGCGAATGCGACCTTTTAAAGTCCTACGGAGTTGGTTTGATTTGCGTATACTCGCACGCGGCAGAGGTCCTTTTTGACTCTGCGGACCCAATTCGGCGATTGTCCCGAGAAACGAAACGGGACTGGTACAGGCAACTGATCGGGCCTTGATTGCAGGTGCCTTATGACTTCTAAGCTAAAGCAATACTTGACGTACCAGCACAATGTGCAAAGGTACTTCCGTGAGCATTGCGACAAGTATGAAGGCATCATCATCCCGCTTTCTATTGCGACCGCATTTCCTAGCGGCACCTACGGATTCATCCGGGCACTGTGCGCTAAGGATAGAGGGAAGGAATACGCGATCGACCCCCGCGATGCACTGTTTCAGAAAGAGTGGGATCGGTCGAACGTCCGCGAGCCACATAAGAAGATGGCTTCCGCGCTCGGAGGCCCATTTGCATCGTCTGGACTCTCACGCGCGCTCACCTCAGCGGATTTCAAACACGACGCTGTAGTGGATTCTGTCGTTCAATGCTGCCTTGATTTTCAGCTTGAGTTCAGAATGCGGGAGGAAGAAGAACGAAAACTGGCGAAGTACAAGAAACTGCTCGGACTGACATCGCTCGATAACCTTCGAGAACCGCAGGTCTTGATTCCGCCATACTTCCAATTCGAGAGACTGAACGATCCGTGGTACAAGGTTTCGGAGCGATGCATCAAGGCAAGTGAGAAGTACAAAAAAAACATTCCGCTTCGGCCGGTGCTTCACTTCACGAAGTGGGCAAATGTGCCGAAATGGGATGATTGCTTGAACGTGCTCAATCAGCAGAAGATCAAGTCGTTTTGGTTCTACCCAAACAACTTCAAAGAGCATGAAGCGACCGAAGCCGATCTGAAGCTATATCGTGCCGCTGTCAAAGCGGCAACTGGTTTGAAACTTGAACCGTTTAGCCTATTTGGCGGCTACTTCGCCATCTTGCTTTCGTATTTCGGCCTATCGGGTTTCGGGAACGGCATTGGTTATGGCGAGTGGCGAGATAGCGGCTACCATCGGGGAGGTACGGCCGCAACACGGGTCTATCTTTTAAAGTTGCATCGTTTCTTAGACGCGCCAGCCGCACAGGCTTTGATTGAGAATGATCCAGAATACTTCGGTGGTGATACCGATATTCTGGCAGATTGTGTAGCGTCAAATCGCTCCCTCACCGACTTGAGTTTGGATGAATGCCTTGACCACTTCATGGAGTGCCGGAAGTTGGAAATGGATTTCGTCAGCAGCCAGCCAGTTGCGGTGTCTATCGCTGAGTTGAGGGAGACCATTGACCATCTAAAGCCAATGCCCTTGGAAAGCGAGAAGTACGGCACATCACTGCACCACTGGATTGCCGCCCTCAGTTGACAACCGGCCAGCGCTCGACCCTCGCCAATCGCGGTCGCTGATTCGGCGGCGTGACCGCAAGGGCACCGCGGGGAAACACTGCAGGGCAAGCCAGCAGTGGCACACGCAATGCGAAAGCAACGTTGGAAAAACCTGCCGGCCAGCTCGATCCGGCTAGCCCCGCCCGAGGGCGATGCGGCAGACAAGACTGTGCCGCCGGGGAGAGATCGGCTGCGTTGGCCAAGCCCCCCGTGCCCGCTGCTGGCTCCAATCGCAAGGGGTTGTGAAGTCAAATCCGTGGCGATTGTTGATGATTTTCTCCCACCTGGCCCAAACCTCACGCATCGGACTGCCTTTTCACCGCGAACGGCGACCCCCGAGAGCAGCGCGTCATTGCGTCGGGCGAGCCGCGGGTTTGTCGAGTCCGAAACGCCCCTCGTGAGGAGCCGGCGGGTGGAAAAATGGGCCCGATCGAACCCTGGGGACTTGACGCTTCCTCGCGTGCTATCATAGGCTGCCTGTGACGTCAAATGACCTTGTCAGAGCGTGACGTGCCCCTATAATCCGTTCATCCCGGGCTTGTCGAGCGACTCCCTGCCCCGCGGGTGGCGGATACGGCGATCGGCGTGCGTTGCGGGTGTAGCTCAGTTGGTAGAGCACGACGTTGCCAACGTCGTTGTCGTGGGTTCGAATCCCATCACCCGCTCTTGGTGTTTCAGGATCGCCGGCAACGGCGATGATACTCATTTCGTTTGCGCTTCGGCCTGCCTTCCGCGGCTGGCGATCGCGCCTTGTCAGAACGAGCTACGATGTCCCCATCCGAGAAAAACACACCCGACTTAGTGGATGATGAAACGGCCGAAGCGGAAGCCGAGGTCGAAAAGCTGAACCTTTCGATGAAGGTTGACACCCCTTCGGCCTGCCAGCGGCACATCACGGTGACGATTCCGCGCGAAGACATCGACCGCTATTACAACAAGGCCTTCAGCGAGTTGATGGAATCGGCCAACGTGCCGGGTTTCCGTGCCGGCCGTGCGCCGCGCAAGCTGGTCGAGGCCCGCTTCCGCAAGGAAGTGACCGACCAGGTCAAAGGCTCGTTGCTGATGGACAGCATGTCGCAGATCACCGAGGACGAATCGTTTTCGGCAATTAGCGAGCCCGACTTCGATCCGCGGGCCGTCGAGGTGCCCCACGATGGTCCGATGACGTTTGAGTTCGATCTGGAAGTTCGGCCCGAGTTCGACTTGCCCAATTGGAAGGGCCTGAAGATCGAGCGGCCCGTGCGGGAGTTCACCAAGAAAGACATCGACAAACGTCTGGAACAGGTTCTGGCGCGCCATGGCCGTTTGGTTCCGTTCAAGGGAGCCGCCGCGTCCGGCGACTATATTAGCTGCAATTTGACGTTCAAAAACGGCGCCGTGGAGCTTTCTTCCAGCAAGGAAGAAGTGATCCGCCTGCGACCGGTCTTGAGTTTCCGCGATGGCAAGATCGAGAAATTCGACAAGATAATGAAAGGCGTGAAGGCCGGCGAAACGCGCGAAGCGACCGACAAGCTGACGGCCGACGCGCCCAACGTATCCTTGCGGGGCCAGGAAATCACCGCGGTTTTCGAAGTGCTCGAAGTCAAGAAGCTCAATTTGCCGGAGTTGACCCCGGAGCTGCTCAAGGAACTCGGCGACTTCCAGTCGGAAGCCGATTTGCGCGACGCCATTCAAGAGGACCTGAAGCGGCAACTGGAATACCAGCAGCAGCAGGAAGCCCGGCGACAGGTCACCGCCACGCTCACCGAGTCGGCCAACTGGCAATTGCCCCCCGAGTTGCTTCGCCGGCAGAGCCGCCGCGAGTTGGAGCGGGCCGTGTTGGAATTGCGCCGCAACGGTTTCAGCGACGCGGAGATTCAGGCCCACGAAAACGACTTGCGTCAAAACAGCGCCGCCTCCACGGCCCGGGCCCTGAAAGAACACTTCATTCTGGAGCGGATTGCCGAGGATCAGAAATTCGAGGCCAGCCCCGAGGATTACCAGGCCGAAATCGGGCTGATCGCCGCTCAAAGCGGCGAGAGCGCGCGCCGCGTGCGAGCCCGGCTGGAAAAAGGGGGCCTGATGGACTCTTTGCGCAATCAGATCGTCGAACGCAAGGTCATCGACCTGGTGCTCGAACAGGCAACTTTCAAGGATGTGCCCTTCAAGCCCGAGGGCGCGGACACCGAAGCCATGGACCAATCGGCCGGAGGCGAAGACCAGGAATCGGACATTCCCGAAGCCAAGAACCCGGGCGAAGCCGAACCGCTGCGCACGTCGAAGGAACACGACTAACATCACGTTGACGACCGGCAACCGCCCGAGCGAGGCGTTGCACCCCGCGGGGGCGCACCGCGGGACACCCAGCGGGGCGTGCCAGTGAGCAAACGACCAATCTACTGACTCCCGCGTCCGCACCGCCGGGCGCGCAGAAGGACCGACCATGGCCTATCGCGATTATCAACGCCAGCGCCAATTGACGCTCGGAGATCTGCTTTTGGAGAACCGTATCATTCTCCTGCAAGGCGAGATCCACGACGGCAACGCCAACGAACTGGTGATGAAGCTCTTATACCTGCAAAGCGAAAACCGTCGCAAACCGATCCACTTTTACGTGAATTCGCCAGGCGGAAGCGTCAGCGCCACCCTGGCGATTTACGATACGATGCAGATCAGCACCTGCCCCGTGGCCACCTACTGCGTGGGCCTGGCCGCCAGCGGCGGCGCGGTGCTGCTGGCGGGCGGAACCAAGGGCAAACGCTATGCGCTGCCCCACGCGAAAGTCATGATTCATCAGCCCTACGGCCAGGTCGGGGGCCAGGTCTCGGATATCGAAATCCAGGCCGACGAGATCCTCAAAACCCGCGAGGTCCTGAACCAAATCCTCTCGCATCACACGGGCCAGCCGCTGGAGCGGATCTCCAAGGATACCAACCGCGACTACTACATGACGGCCGCCGAATCGAAAGAGTACGGCGTGGTGGACGAGATCCTCATACGACCTCCGGTCACGGCCGAAGGCGAGGACGAAGACAAAGACTAAAAAGATTTTCGCAAAAGACCAATTCCTGGCGGCCGGCCTTCGGGCTGCGACCCTGCAAACGGTCGCCGCGCCAATCCCCTCGCCAAAAAACGCACATAAAGCACACGACTATGCCCCTGATTCCCTTTGTGATCGAAAAAAGTGGCCGCGAAGAGCGGGCCATGGATATCTACAGCCGGCTGTTGAAGGATCGGATCATCTTTCTCGGCTCGCAGATCAACGACGAAGTGGCCAACTCGACCGTCGCCCAACTGCTCTTCTTGCAGTCCGAGGATCCCAAGGCGGACATCCACCTGTATATCAATTCGCCGGGCGGCAGCGTCAGCGCCGGATTGGCGATTTACGACACGATGCAATTCGTCACCTGCGACGTGGCCACCTATTGCATCGGCCAGGCCGCCTCGATGGGCGCCGTGTTGCTGACCGCCGGCGCGCCGGCCAAACGCAATGCTCTGCCCAACTCGCGAATCATGATCCATCAACCGCTGGCCGGCATGGAAGGCACCGCCGAAGACATCATGATCCACGCCAAGGAATTCAAAAAGATCAAGCAGAAGCTCAATAACATCCTGATCAAACACACCGGGCACCCGTTAGAACAGATCGAACGCGATACGGATCGCGACCGCTTCATGTCGGCCGAAGAGGCCCTCGAGTACAAACTGATCGATCAGGTGATCGAGCACATGGAGATGAAACCGATCGCGAAGGTAGAACCGTCTCGCTAAATGGCGGGCCCACGGAGGGGCCGCTAGCGAGCACCAGCCAGCCTCACTTCCCGCACCCGGGCTGCTGGCGAATTTGTGGCCATGTAACGACAGCGTCCTGGAGTGACGCGTTCCGCGGCGCCTTCTGGCGCGCCGTGGCCCGCGGCGCAGCGGGGGCGCTGGCAAGCGATTCCTGTCGCATGAGGCTGACATGAGAACGTTGCGAATCGCACTGTGGATCTCATTGCCCCTTTTGGCAAGCGGCTGTCGCACCGACCCGAACCAGGTGCTGTTGGAACGCGAGTCCCGCCTGCTGGAGGATAAAATCTATCACCTCGAGTCGCTGTTGGACGACTGCCACGCCGCGCGCGAGGCGACCATCCGCGAGAACGACGCGCTCAAGAATGAACTCGCCAGCGGCGACCGCGGCGCCGGCCCCGCGGCCCGCGAACCCCGCGAGGACTATCAGGCCCCCAGCATCGAACTGCCGTCGGCCAACGGCGAGCCACCGCGCCGCTCGCGCCGCAAGGTAGCCCCCAAGCTCGAAGCGCCCACCATCGAACTGCCCGAACCGAGCGACACGCCGCCGGTCGAGATGACCCCCGGCGACGAAAGTGCCGCGGTGGTCGACGGCCCTGCCACGCAATTGGTGATCAACAAGCGGCTGACCGGCGGGCTGGACCGCGACGGCCGGGATGGCGACGAGGGCATCCTGGTGGTGGTCGAGCCCCGCGATGCTCAGGGCCGTTTGGTCCAGACGTCCGGCGCGGTCTCGGTGGTGGTCATGGATCCGGCGCTCGAGGGCGAGGCCACGCGCGTGGCGCGTTGGGATTTCGAACCCCAGGAAGTCTCCAGCCATTTTCACAACACCGTGTTCGGACGCGGCCTGCAGTTCGAGCTGCCCTGGCCGAACGAGCCGCCGCAGAATCGCAAACTGCGGCTGTTCGTGCGTTTCACCAGCGCCAACGGCCGGAAAATCACCAGCGACGTCCCGATCGAAGTCCGCGCGCCCAGCGACCCGCCGCGCGAGGATCGCCAGACCAAGAATCGGCCGGCCACCGAAAGCGCCGGCCGTGGGCCACGCGGCCGCGCGCCCAGTTCGCGGCTCAAACGTCCGGCCGTCGGTTCTCATGCGACGTCCGAGCTTGCGCCGTCGGAGACCGACCGCCAGGATGATTCGCCCGGCGGTTCCGATCTCGACACGGACCAGCCGCTGCAGCAGGCGACCCGCCCGGACCGTCCGGTGTGGAAACCTTATCGATAGCGCGCCCGACGGCGACGTGGCCAGGCGCGCTTAAGGCGCCAGGCGTTTTTCGAGCGTGCGGATCGCCTCCTCGTAAACCTGCGTCACGCTCTGGCGCTGGGCCGCGTTGGCAAAGACGGCCTGTGCCTCGATCTTCTGCAAATCCGCCTTCATTTCCGCAACCAGGCCCGCGGCCGTTTCCACGTCGAACACGCGCCGCGAGGCCAGCGAAATGTAGATTGGGCTGGTGTGCGAGAACAAGAGGCCGCCGAATTCGTTCACGCCGACCGGTTCTTGTAATTCAGGATCGTCGCGCACGGGCGGCGGAGGCGTGCGCAGCGCCAGCCACGACGGCGCATCGATGGCCAGCCGCAAATCCAAGTTGGCGACGAAGTGATTTCCTTCCGGCCGGCTGGCGGCTTTGCCGACCACGTGGCCATTCTGGACGAGCTCGATCCGCCGAAAGTCGCTCCGCCCCACGGCCCGGCCGATCACGGCCACTTCGCCCGGCCTGGCCAGGTCGAGCACGCTGCCCAGCGGCCGGCCGTCGACGGTAAACTCCAACAGCGGTCCGTTGGTGATGTACGTCTTGCCGGCCGCCAGCCGGTCGAGCCACGTGGTCGGCGTGATCCGCCCCTCGGCCATCACGTAGACCCGCGAGAAGTCGTAAATGAACCAGTCGGTGCCCGTGGAAAACGGCACCGAAAGCCCGATGTTGAGATAGCGATAGTACGTGTCCCGATAACTGCCGCGCGCGCTGCCGTCGAAGATGTTGTTGGCATGCACGCGGCCGGTCACCCAATTGGGAATATCCTCGAAGCCGAAGAGATTGTGGGCCCAGATGACCTTGCCCCCGGCCCGACGCGCCTTGTCGATCCCCTCCTGCAGCGGCGGCGCGTCGGCGCCTTGCTGCATGATTCCCGGGCCGATGCTCACCGGCTGGATGATATAAGGAATATCCAACAGCAGGATGTGTCCATAGCCTTCGCCATGCGAGCCGAAGTTGTGGCGGTGCTCCTCGCCGTGGCCGAAATGCAGGTGGTCGTGCGACATTTTTTCCAAGTCGCCGTGCGTGTAGTTGTTGCTGGTGTACTCCAGGTCCGACATGGCCCGTTCGAGATATGACAAAAACACGACATCCAGCCCGTCGGCCAGCGGCACTTCTTGCAAATAGCGATCGGCCTGTTTCTTGCTGAGCTGCTTGAGGTGCAGGTGCGTGTTGCCCGCCAGATAACCGCTGCGGCGGGCCTCATAAAAGCGCGACAGCCCGATGGACAACTTGGCCTGCCGCTTGCCAGTCAAGTCGACTTTCTGTTCGGCCAGCTCCGTCTCCAGTCCGGCGATGGCCTTGAATACCAAAGGCGCCGCCGGCACGGTGACCGTCGCGGCCTTGGGCAGTACCCACCATTGATGGATCGGCCCATCGGTTTCGATCCCCTGGCCGCGGTTGACCAGCTCCGGCAGTTCAACCCTTTTGCCATCGGCGTCCAAAACCTGCACCACGCCCGGCAGCGGCTGGCTGGTGCGAAGATCGACCAGCTCGACGCTCACCGCGCACGTAGGGCCGCCTGTTTCGTGGCCGTAAAGGGCGCCGTGCGGACAAGCGCAGACTCCGCCGACCGCCAGGATCAACCAGGCCCAGCCCCGCGTCACGGTTTTCATTTCACATCGTCTCATGGCGACCATTCTAGCAGAGCGGAGCGGGGGTTGGCACTTCGATCCCATGACCCGTCGCGCATCTTGCGGCGTTTTCCACACGCGGTCTGGTAGAATCGAAAGACCATTCTGTCCACTGCACCCATTCCGTGGAGTTTGAGCATGACGGCCAAAGAGCTTTTCGGAGTCGGCGTCCGATTGTCCGGACTCCTCTGTATCGTAATGAGCCTGCCGGGACTTATTAGTTTCAACTATGGCGCGACGTTGGGCGCGGCGGGCGGGGTCGCCGCGGGGCTGATCTTGATCACGCGGGCAGATCTGATTGTTCAATTGTCGTATCCGCAGGATTTCCGCGAGAAAGATTCCCGCGAAATCTAGCTTTCGAATTGGCATCCTCCTCGCTTTTCCGATGAACCCCGAGCAACTGACTTGCCGCCGCCGGCCGATTGCTACCCCAGTCGCCCTGCGCCGGGTATCATAACGGCCTGCCAACGTCACGCCGAATTTACCAATACTTCAGGAGCTCCTTTGTGCGACCTTGGATCCTCTCGGAAGTCAACTACGCGTATATCAAAGAACATGCCTATGAAGTGGCTGTGTTGCCCTGCGGGGCGACCGAGCCGCACAACCTGCACCTGCCCTACGGCACCGACATGTACGAGGGCACGACGGTCGGCGAGAAGCTGTGCGAGGCGGCCCACGCCCAGGGAGCCAAGGTCGTGCTGCTGCCGACCATTCCCTACGGGACCGAGACCAACCAGATGGCCTTTCCGCTGGCCATGAACGTGAATCCCTCGACGTTGTTCGCCCTGATCACCGACCTGGTCGCGTCGCTAGAGCATCATGGCATTCGCAAGATCGTGCTCTTGAACAGCCACGGCGGCAACGACCTGAAACCGCTGTTGCGCGAGCTGTACGGAAAAACGACCGCGCATCTTTTTCTGTGCAACTGGTATGGCGCCCTGCACGACGTGGTGGAGACCGAGCTGTTGACCCACAAGGACGACCACGCCGGCGAAATGGAAACCTCCTTCGGCCTGGCCTTCTTTCCCGACCTGGTCGGCCGCAATCCCGACGGCAGCCTGATCGCCGATGACGGCCGGGTGGCCGAGTCGCGCTTCGAGGCAATCAACCAGGGCTGGGTGTCGATCACGCGCCCCTGGCACCTGCTGACCACGAACTCCGGCTCCGGCTATCCGCACGCAGCCACCGCCGAGAAAGGCCGCAAAGTGGTCGAGCTGGTCGTCCAACGCCTGGCGCCGTTTTTGGTCGAACTGTCGAAATCCAAACTCGACGACAAGTTTCCGTTTTAAGTCACTTCGGCCGCCGCCTCGGGCGCCGCGCGGGGTTCCGGCGCCATGGCCGGCCGATCGCGGCCATCCAGCCGACCGTACCTGCGCAACTGCGGCACCGACAGCGCCGCGATCGCCACGACCAACAGCGTGCCGATGCCGCCGCTGACCACCGCGAAAATCGGCGAAGTCAGCGAAGCCACCAGGCCCGACTCGAAATCGCCCAACTCGTTCGAGGCACCGATGAACATGCCGCTGATGGCCGAAACCCGCCCGCGCATCCGGTCGGGCGTGAGCATTTGCACCAGCGTGTGGCGCACCACGACGCTGATGCAATCGAACGCGCCGGTCATCAACAGCGCCGCAAACGAAATCACGAAGGACTTGGAAAGACCGAACACGACGATCGACGTCCCGAATCCCGCGACCGCCCACAGCAGCGCCTGGCCCCCCTTGGCAATAGGCGGGCGGTGCATCAAGGCCAGCGACATCACCAACGCGCCGACCGCCGGCGCCGACGCCAGCCAACCGTAGCCCACCGGGCCGATCTCGAGCACGTCCTTGGCGAACGCCGGCAGCAAGGCCGTTGCCCCGCCCAGCAGCACGGCGAACATATCAAGCGCCATGGCGCCCAAGACGACCTTATTGCGCCACACGAATCCGATCCCCTCGCCCAGGCTCTTGAGCGTGGCAGCCTGGTGCGGAGCGGTGATCGTGTCACGCTTCACGCGCGACAACAACACGATGAACAACCACGTGGCGGAGGCTTGAAACAGATAGACCACATAGGCCCGACCCGACAAGGCCAGCGTCCAGCCACCCAGCGCCGGGCCGACGACCGAAGCCAGTTGAAAACCGCCCAAGCTCCACGTGACGGCATTCGAGAAGATCTCGCGCGGCACCAGTTGCGGCAGGAACGAGCTCTTGGCCGGCATCTGAAAGGCGCGGCCCACTCCCATGAAAAACAGAAAGAAGTACATGGCCCCGATCGGCCATTGGAAATACGAAACCGTCGCCAACCCCAGCGAAGCCAGCCCGCTCAGGCCCACGGCGCCCATGATGATCCGTTTGCGATCGATTCGGTCGGCCACGTGCCCGGCCAACAGCGCCAGCGAGAACACGGGAATGACCTGCACTAGCCCCACGAGACCCACGTCGAAAGGGTTGCCGGTCCGCTTATAGATTTCCCAGACTACCGTGACCGCTTGCATTTGCATGGCCAGGACCGACACCACGTTGCCAACCAGGTACCAGCGGAAATTGGGCCGGCGGATGGCGGCGTAGGCATCGTGTTTGGGGGCGGCCAGCGGAGAAGGCGAATCGTCAGGAGTGTTGATCTGCATGGAACTTAGAGCGGTTCTTGACCCGCTGCCGTCCCCGGGGACAGCCGATCGGGTCTGCCGGCGTGCGAGCGACCCTCATATTATGGCCATTCCGCGCCGCTGGAGAAGAGCACTGTTTCGCGGCCGCCGGGTATCGGTTGGGCAAGATACGCGGTCCTCACAACTGAGTTTTACGGTACATGCGCTTTAGGGCCGATATCCAGCATGCTGGGCAGTTTTTACACAATCTGCATGTCTCGGAGTTTCTCGATGCGCGCGTGTCATCGCGTTTGCGGTCTGAGCCTGGTGCTGTGCCTGGCTCCACTGGCCCTGGCGCGAAGCCCCGAGCCAGTTCCTGCGCCGACCGTGGCGGCCGACGGCCCGCTGACGCTCCAGCGCGCCACCGGTCTGGCCCTGGCCAACAGCCCGGTGCTGCGCCAGGCGCAGGCCCGGGTCGAACAGGCCCAAGGTCTGGCGCTCCAGGCCGGGCTCTACCCGAATCCGCTACAGAATAGCGGCAACCCCATGCAGTTGGGCGGCGGAAACAGCTTGTACAGCGTGGGCGTGAGCCAGGAAATCGTGCGGGCCGGAAAGCTGCAATTGAACCAGGCGGCCGCGCAGCAGGCCGTGCGCCAGGCCAATTTGGAATTCGTGCGTCAGCAGTTCGAAGTGCTGACGGTCGTTCGCCAGCAGTTCTTCGCGGTGCTGGCCGCGCAACAACGCGTCACCACGCTTCGCGAATTGCGCGCTATCGCGGAGAAATCGGAGTCCACCGCCCGCGACCTTTGGGAGAACGAGCAGGCCGCCGAATCCGACGTGCTGGTCTTGCGGAACGAACGGAGGCGAATCGAAGTCTCGTTGCGCAGCGCCGAGCACGCCGCCCAGGCCGGAGCCCAACAGTTGGCGGCGCTGATTGGCTTGCCCAATTTCAAGATCGATCGGCTCGACGGCGACCTCTCGATGAGACTGCCCGACTTCGACAATCCGGACGTGCGCCAACAACTGTTGAGCACCAGTTCACTGGTAGCAGTCGCGCGGGCCGAAATCATCCGCAATCAATTCTTGTTGCAACGCGCCGAAGCCGAGCCAACTCCTAACCTGATCGTCAACAGCGGATATCAATGGTCGGTCAACCAGCCGCATTCCCAAGCCTTGGTCGGCCTGTATTTCAACGTGCCGATCTGGGACCGCAACCAGGGGAACATTCGAGCCGCCGGGGCCAATGTGCGGCAATCGGTCGCGCAGCTCAGCACCGTACAAAACGAACTGCTGCGACAATTGGCCGACGCGCTGGGCCGGTATCGCGCCGCGCAGCAAACCGTCGACAGCTACGAACGCGGAATCCTGCCCGACGCCCGGCGAACGCTCGACCTGGTGCGCCGCGGCATCGCCGGCGGGCAGTTCGAACTCTTGCGGCTCCTGCAAGCCCAGCGCTCGGTGTTCGAAACCAACCTCGAGTACCTCTTGGCTCTGCAAGATCGCCTGGCGGCCGCGGCCTTGATCGCGGGCCTGTTGCAGCTCGAACAATTCCCCTAGCAATCGTCTCGAAACGGCGGGGCCAGTCCCCGTGAGTGGGCCGCGCGACGCGATCACGGTGCGGCTGGCACTGCCGGCTCGGTCGGCATCATTGCGGGCCAGCCCAGCGCGCGGTAGAGCGTGAATTGCGCGGCGTTGTAGTCGATTAAGGTTCGCAGGTATTCGCGTCGCGCTTGGGCCAGCGCCTGGATCGACTGCAAGACCTCGATCGGCAAGCCCTTGGCCTGTTGGATCCGCTCGAGATTCTGCTGTTGCGAAGCCAACGCGGCCTCGATGCCCAACCGGGCGGTGGCCATCTGACCTTTGCGCGATTGGACTTGGGCGTGCGCTTCGACGATTTCGCGGGCCACCTGGTCCAGCACGGCCATCTGCCGGATTTGAGTCGCGCATAAGGCCGACTGAGCGCCGCGGCGGGCGGCCGCCTCGCCGAAACCGAGATTGCGCATCTCCCAGTATGCCACCGCATCGACGTCGAGCCGGCCGGCAGTCGGCGCCAGATTGCCGTTGATGCCCGCGCCCATGCCGCCGTAGCTGGCCCCCATCACGATGCTGGGCACCAGGACCGCCAGCCGTTCGCGCCGCAGTCGCTGTACGGCCTCGGCCACCAGCAGCCGGTGTTCGGCCAATTCGGGGCGCTGCGACAAGCCCTCGGCCACCAATTCTTTCAGCGGCACGTCCAGCTCAACCACGTCGATCGCCGCCACCGCCGGCTCCGTCGGATCGAGCGTCACTGTCGGATCGAGCCGCAACAATTGGGCCAGCCGGGCCGACGCGACGCGGCGCCCTTCCAGGGCACGCTGCACCTCGTTGGTGCGCAGGGCCAACTCGGCCTTGGCGCGATTCGCATCCGATCGCAATCCCGACCCGGTGTCCGCGTAGGCCGCGGTCACCTCGACCAACTGCCGGGCGTCGGAGCGCACGGATCGCGCGATGGCAATCTCCTGACCGGCGCGGAGCAATTCGAAATAGGCCAGCGTCACTTGCAACAAGGTGTCGTTGGTCACGGCGCTGGCGGCCCGGTTGCGCGAACCGGCGAACTGCCGGGCCGCCAAGGGCTGAAACAGCGCGTCGACCAAATGAAAATTCGCGTACAGGCCTGGAATTGGGGGCGACGCCGCGCCAAAGCCCCCCGCCCCCGCGCCGGCGTACAAGGCGCCGCGGCTGGTATTGAACTGGTCGCCGGCCACCGCCTGGATCGACCCGTCATGACGATTGTAACTCACGCCGCCGCGCAGCGAGGGAAGCCACAACGCGTCGGCCGCGTCGACGCGGGCCATCGCCTGGACCACTTGTTCGCGGGCAAACGCGACTTGCAAATTCTCGGCGTCGGCCAATCGCAGGGCCGTGGGCAAGTCGATCGGAAAGCCCGCCGGTTCGTCGGCCCGCTCGTCCGCGATATCTACTTTCCGGCGCATCGCGGCCGGCTTGACAGGTTTTCGATCGACCTGTCGATCGACCGCTTGCGTGACCCGACGCTCGGTTTGTTGCACGGGCTCGACAAAGCGAACCGTTTTGATCGGCGGTTCGACTGGCGGAAGTCGCTGCACGCGGACAGCTTCATCGGCCGCCGGCGTCAGTTTTCGCGGCTCCCCGGCGCGACGGGGCAAAGGCGCGGCCGCTATCGGTTCGGGAGTTTGAGCGCGCACGATCGACCGCTCCGCGGCAAAAACGCCCACGGCCAACAACCCTAGCGCCAGGCAATTGGTTTTGAACAACCAAATGCGATGCGGTCGCGATTTGCCCATGCCTGCTCGATGCGTGATCCCGAGAAAACGGATTCCGGTCCCTCGAACCGTCGGGACCCATCGGGGGACCGACCCCGGTCGACGTGTGGGGCGTCCCATACAAAGTCCCGACGGACCCTTAGTCAACGATCGGGCTGGGCCAGCGAGCGAGTTTAGCGAAAACGGCGAGTTTGCCGGTTCCGCTGTGATTGCGGGCTACCTGGCGGCCGTAGGCTCGACGATTTCCACCGCCTGGCCGTCAGTCAAGCTAGCACCCTTGCTCTGAACGACCGACTCATCGCCGCTAAGGCCGGTAGCAATTTCGACCTCGTTGCCACTCCTGATGCCCAGCGTGACCGCCCGGCGCACCGCCTTGCCATCGTTCACCACGAAGCACCAGGCGCGGCCGTCCTGCTGCACCACTGCACCCAGCGGCACCACGCAAGCATCCGGCCGCTCGGCCAGGTCGATCTCCACCTGGGCATACATGCCGGGCCGAAGTTTGCCGTCGTCATTGGGCACGTCGACTTCGGTGTGCAGCGTGCGCGTCGCGGGATCCAGGGCCCACGAAGTGCGAGCCACCAGCCCATGGAATTCCTGACCGGCCAGCGATTGCACGCGCACCACGGCGGGGTCGTCCACGTCGGCCAGCGGAGCATCCATTTCGGTCAAATCGACAAACACGCGCACGCGGTCGGTGCGCACCAGGGTAAACAACGGCTGGGCCTGGTTGCCGCCGCCGGGCTGGGCGAAGTAGCCGATGTCGGCGTTACGCTCTGAGATCGTGCCGTCGAAGGGGGCTTCGATTCTCAGATATTTCACCAGGGCCGCGGTGCGGGCTTCGTCGGCCTCGGCCACGTCGCGCCGGGCGCGGATCGCCACCTCGTCGGCCTGTTTCTTTTCGATCTGAGCTTGGGCAGCCACCACGGCCGACTGGGCCGACTCGACCTTGGCCTCGGCTTCTTTCCGCGCCGCGGCCGCCGAGAGTTTCTGCGCCTTGGTCTCGTCGGCCAGCTTTTGCGTCACCGCCGATTTGGCGACTAACTGCACGACCCGATCGTATTCCGAGCTCCAGCGCTGATAGTCGGCTTCGAATCGCTCGACCGCGGCGCTGGCTTCTTTCATTTGGGCTTGGACGCTGGCCGAATCGGCCTCGGCCACCTTCACCGCCGCCTGAGCTTGCTCGACGTCGGCGCCGGCTTGTTTCACCAGCGCTTTTTTCTGCTGCAGCTCTTGATCGAGCTCAGGGGCCGAAAGCTCGGCCAA
>JBGQKM010000135.1:0-15481 GCA_041499515.1 Planctomycetia bacterium
CGTTGATTAGCGAGCTGAAATCATCCGACGAGTCTGTCCGATTGCTGGCAATCGATCGATTGGGGACGCTCGGAAACAAGGCCGCCGAGGCTGTACCGCCACTGGTGAAATTATTGAAGGACGACTCCGCGCCCGTGCGAGCGCATGCGGCTCATTCCCTTGGACAGATCGGCGCCCCCGCGAAGGCGGCCGTCGCGGACCTGGCCGAGTTAGTCAAGGACCCCGAGTCTGTCGTCCGACGGCAAGCGATCGACGCCATCTTAGCCACCGGCGCGGAACCAGAAGTCACCATGCCGCTGATGGTGAAGCTCCTGGAAGGATCTGATCTGGGAATCCGACTTCGCATCTTGAACACGCTGGCTGAAACCGGGCCGCCGGCCGTGCCCCGATTGATTGGGGCACTCAAGAACGACAGAGCCGCGTATTGGGCATGCCTCGTAGCGCAAGAAATGGGCCCGGTCGCCAAGGACGCCATTCCGGCACTGACGCAGCACATCAAGGATTCTCGGCCCGAAGTCCGCCGCGAGGCCGTTCTGGCGCTAGGGGCCATGGAAAAAGCGGCGAGCGGGGCGACACCGCAAATTGCCGCGGCCCTCAAGGACGAACACGTCGCCGCCGCGGCCACGTATGCACTGGGACGCATCGGCAAGATACCCGCGGATGTCGAGCCCGTAGTGCGGCGCAACGCAAAAGGCGACGACGCGATGCTCAGCACCATCAGCATTTGGGCGCTTTCGAATTGCCATCCCGAGGACAAGCAGCTTCGCGCGCAGGCGACGGAACAACTTATCGGACGGCTCACAGATTCCGATCCATTTGTTCGCACTGCAGCAGCCCGCGGGCTGGCTGCCCTACCACCGGCCCCAGAGATTACCCTGGCGATTTGGAACCGTGCGCTTAGTAATTCGGATGAGACGACCCTTCATTACGCGTTGGATGCGCTAGCGCGTCTCGGGCCGCCGGCGGTGCCGAGGCTGGTTGACGCGCTTGAGTACGAAAAGCTCCGCCCTCACGTGATTGAGGTTTTGCGACAACTTGGTCCCGCCGCCGCTTCCGCGACTCAAGCCCTGGCCGGACTCATTGACGATCAGGATGAAGAAGTCGCGCGTTCGGCCTTGCAAGTATTGGCCGCCATCGGCCCGGCCGCAAAAAGCGCGGTTCCGGCACTTCTAAAGGCACTGAACCACGGTGACAATTCCAACTCCGACGCGATTGTTTACGCCCTGGGGACCATTGGCCCCCAGGCCGCCGCGGCTGAGGGAACCCTGCTGAGTTTACTACAAGACTCGAACCAGGACAGGACGCTGATCGCCGCGTGGGCCTTGACCAAGATCAAACCTTCGTCGGCGGTCGCCGCCAAGATAGTTCCAGTTTTGGTGAATGCTCTTGCAGCGCCCCTGCCTGTCACTCGCCGTGGTGCAGCCGAAACCTTGGGGAATCTCGGTTCACTGGCAAAAGACGCGATCCCCGCCCTGGACCGCGCGTCACACGATCCGGACAAGTCCGTACGTGACGCCGCGACGCAAGCGCTCGCGTCGATCCGGGGCTAAGTCGCTGAATCCTGTTGCACGCGTTTCAACACCAGCGCGGGCCATTCGAGCGCTGACAACAAACAACGAGCTTGGCCGGCCTTTCAGGCCATCCCCCAAAAAGCAACTGCCGTCCTGTTGCCCCAACTCGTTTGGATTTGACGAGCTCCAGGATCAACCGACACCCGACATGCCTGCCGGCGCCGCATCGACCCGATCGTTTCGCCAGGCGCCCCATCCAGCGGCCGTTTTCAGACGTCCGCGACGCGGCCTCGTGACTGCCCTTGGCAAACAATCGTCAATCGGGCTGGTAAACGTCCACAAACGGGCCTGAATCGCTCAAGGAGAGCACAGTCGGTCTTGCGGCAATTCGGCGCGCATGCTACTTATTCCGGCCGTATTTACGACCCGTTGCCGGAACTGGATTCCCATGCGGCCCGATCGATTTCACAGAGCGGTGGAAGTCTGGCGGTCCGAGGGCTTCGTGGCGATGGCGTGCAAGACGGCTCGACATGGTTTCGGAGTATTGAAGACACCGTTCGCGCGGGTGCCTCGAATTTGGCGCGGGGTAGCAGACAGTGTGCGGCAGCATGGTTATGAAATATTGAAGGTCACGTTGCTGCGGTCGCGCTTGGCGGAATCTCGCAACCTTCTTCTGGCTTTCGAGGATCTGGATGCGAAGTCGGCGGTCATGCGGGCCAATCCCCGCGACATCACGATCGAAAGCACGACGTTCTGCAACTTGAAATGCGTGATGTGCAGGCATGGGGTGGAGGGGAAAGTGACCGACAAGCGTCACTTCCCAGAGCACCTCGTACGCCGGCTCATTCCCTTCCTGGCGACAGCGTCTCGATTTCAATTGCATGGTCTGGGCGAGCCGCTGATGTCGCCGGCTTTTTGGAAACTTTTGGACCGGATTACGAAAGTTCATCGCGGCGCGCCCGAGATCTCGTTCAATACCAACGGCACGCTGCTGACCGAGAAAAACATTGCCCGTCTGCTGGCCACCAAGGCCAGGGAAATCAATATTTCGTTCGATGCCGCCACGGCTGAAACGTACGAAAAAATCAGGGGCGGTGATTTCTCCCAGTTGTTGGACAACGTAACGGCCCTGGTGCGGGCTCGAAGTCTGGCGGGTCGCGCCGATTTCAGAATCATCGTCAACATGACGTTGATGCGCGCGAACATCGAAGAACTTCCCCAATTCATCCGTCTGGCCAAACAACTGGGCGTCGATGAAGTCGGATTCTGGCGGATGAATGAGGGAGAAAACTTTGGCGAACCCGACTGGGCGGTCAATAAGGGGGATTGGAAATTCTCCTACGACGAAGAAATCACCAAGTACTTTCCCAATTTGTACAACGCCGCGGTGCGCGAAGCGCTGCGGATCGCCAAAGAACTGAACATGCCGCTGCTGCCAAACGCGGCACGGTTCATCGAAGGGGAGGGAGAACACGAAGATCGAGACTACTCTCCAGTCAGCACGGAAATTCGCGTTTCGGGCTCATCCGCTGCCAGCCCCGCGGTGGTGGTCGAGCCCCGGCCTGTCGCGGCTAAAGTACCCGAGCAGCTTTTCGAGATCAGCCCCGCCCGGAATGCCGGACAGCGACGCATCGACGGCGCCAGCGGCATACCCGCTCCCAAGAGTGCCACGATCGGCAAATGCCAGGCTCCTTGGGAATGGCTGTTTGTCAATAACCGGGGCGAGTGCCGGCCTTGTTGCTACATGCAGGACCCGATCGGAAACCTGGAGCGTCAGACGGTCCACGAGATTTGGAACGGCTCGACGATCCAGGAAATCCGTTCGTCGATCGCCAAGGATGAAGTGCACCGGCTATGTCAGGGCGCTTCGTGTTCGTACGTTCGCGGGGATGGGGCCCAGTAACGGCTCGCATGCCCGATCTGCTGTTCGCAGCATGGCCACCGTCAACGTCGCTGCGCATCGCTGCGCGTGCCGGCGGTTTCGCTGGGCTGCACGCGTCTTTGAAAGCGCCCGGCCACAAGCTTCTGACCGGCGCTGCTCGAGGGGACGAACTCAACGTCCGTTTGAAAGTGCTCTTTGGCGAACGTCGCGAACAATGCCTGGTCGGCTGGCGCGGCCACCAGAACGATGTCGTCACGCTGGTAGATCGCTTGGGCGAGGTTTGATATTTCATGCTGCGCTTTGATGTGTTCCTGCCACGGCGTGCGCTGGGTCCAAACGAGATTGAGCATCGGCATTTGCGACCGCGAAGCCAGGGTGTCCAAGGGGGACGCCAACTCGAAGGGCATTGTCGCTCCCCAGCAGACGTAAAGATTGCGGCCGTCCGGTCGCAATTCGTCCAGAAAAGTTTGCAACGCGCGGCGATCGCGGTGGACCAACAGACTTCGCCGACATTGGTGGTGACTGCCCATCCCAATGCCGACGACGAGCAAGACCAAGACCGCGCGAGTCCGTGGCGGCCGCGTCCTCCAGGTGATCACGGCCTGACGCAGTCTGCCGCCGGCTTTTGTCGTTTGCTCGACGCGAAGCGGGCTTGCGTTGGCCGAGCTCGCCGAAAGTAATAGTGCCGCGGCCAAGGGAAATGATAACAGCGGAAAATAAACCCGCGCGGGGGGCAGCTTGTTGTTCCAAGTAATCAACGCGACCAACCCGATGCCCACGATGGCGCAGCCGATGATCGCCCATCGCGGCTGGCTGCGTCGGTCGATGCCGGCGAAGAAAAACGGCAGGACCAGCATGACGGCCCAGACCGATCGGTCGCGCAGCATTCCACGACCGATCTGCCAAAAGTATGCGGGCGTCAGCCGCTCGGTTTTCCAGGGATAGGCCTGCAGGATCGCGCGCAGATGCTGCTCGCTGTAGACCGCGGGATCGTCGAAAAACCAGTGGGCGATCATCTCGTGGTCGTTTTTGGTCCAGCCGACGGCCTGAAAGACGTGGGCCGTTTGGGGCGAATAGAAAGTCCATTGATAATCATTGAACTTGACCCGAAGTTGGTTGTAATCAAAAAACCCGCTCCAGCGAGGATCGTGGCGGTACGAAATGCGGTCGTACGCGGTTGCCGAAACGATCAGGATGGCGGCCGTAGCGGTCGCAATCCCGCCAGCCACCAGCGCGCGCCGCGAGGCTTGCCGCGCCAGCGAGAATGCGAGCGGGGCCGCGACCAGTAGCGCCATCCAGAGACTTTCGAGACGAACGAGGCCCGCGACGAGCAACATCAACCCGGCTGTCCCAAGTGGCCAGGCCACAGTGGCCTCCACTTGCGACGTGCGCCGTCGCACCGCCAGCAACAACAGGAAGATCCCGGCTTGCGCCGCCAGAAAGGCCGTCGTCGTAAACTGCAAGGAATTAAAAAACAGCAGTTCGACGACGACGAAATAAATCAAATAGAGCGCAAGCCGCCGCCGCGTGCCGCCAGCTACGGATTCGGGGCCCGACTTCAGCGCACAGTACAACAGCGATACCTGCGCCAGGTAATGAATCAACAGCAGGTAGCAACCATACCAGGGAAAGTGCGGCCAGGTGGTGTAGAGTTGCGTAAGCGCGTGCCCAATCAGGACGTTGCTGAAGATCAGATGTTCGTCCGGGGCCGGACAGAAACTCTGGCCCGAGACGATCATCGTCATGAAGACGTCATCGTTCGTGTCGTAGCTGGGCTGAAGCACGACGAACGCAATCGCCAGCAAGGCAAGCACCGCGAGTAGCGCGAATCGCAGCGGCGCTCGCGCTGCCCAGTGCTCGCAAGCGAGCAGCGCCGCGCGCACGCGGTTCGACCAATGCGCGACTCGCAGCGTGCTCATAACGATGTCCCTGATGGCCATGGCAGCGACTTGTCCAGCCGCGATTTCAAGGGATCCAAGTGCGTTGTCGATCGTTTTGGCCGGCCACCGTTGCGGACCGTTGGCGCGAACCGGTGTTGGGGCTGATCCGATGTATCGTCCACAGGACAATAGCGGCTCTATGCAAAGTTGCGCGAAGATGTGGACCTTGCGGCTGCAAGCTTGCTGGCGCGCTGAACTATGCCAAGCAGCCAGTGGCCGTGAGCCGCCGTTCTCGCGGATCCCCCTCGTTTTTGTCCGTTTGCCCTGAATCTTCGCCGCTGACTTTTCCGATAACTACGCCACTCGCTGGGACCCCCGGCCTCGGCGTCGCCTAACAATCCGTGCGGGTCGGACTCGACGAGCGGCCCCGCGTCCATCGCGTCACCAACGGCTCGTGCCATCGACAACCATTGGGGTTTCTCCGCGCGAGAGCCCGAAACATGAACGCATTCTGTGGCTGCAAGTGCATGAAAGACCAGGTGTCGGCTCAGGCGCACCCGGTTGAAATATCGCTCCGGCGAGGAACTTTGACAGAGCGTGGCGGGCACAGGCCATGAGCAGCCAGACGGCGCGCCATACGCTACGGCAACTCCGCGCTTGGGCTGAATCGTTGGCCACGAAGTGTGAGAACGCCGCCCGTCGGGCCCCGCTACGGTTCTCGCTGCTGGTCACGGCGGGACTGATGGCCATCGTCTTCGCGTCGCTCGCACCCAGCTTTCAGAGCAACGACGACCCGCAGATGGCAATGATCGCCGCCGGTAAGGGGGCTTGCCTGGCGCCGGACGAGCACTTGATCTTCACCAACGTCGTCATCGGGCAGACGCTCAAGTCGCTCTACACTGTCTGCCCATCGATTCCGTGGTACGCAGGATATTTGTACCTGGTTCAGTATCTGGCGCAAGTGGCGATTCTCTACTGCACGCTGGCCGCCGGATATTCACGATTGCGGCTGGGGATGTATTTGCTTTTTTTCGCTACGGTGGGCGTGTTCTTACTCAACAACCTTCAATTCACAACGACCGCTTCTCTGGCCGCCCAAAGCGGTGCGCTCGTCTGCCTGCTGGCTCTGCGACGATTGACTGCCGTCCCCGCCGACCGGGTGGGCACGCTGCTCGGCAGTGGCGTCGCGTTGTTGTTGCTCTCGTCGCTCATACGCCTGGAGTGTTTTTACCTGACGTCGCTCGTGGTGCTCCCCGCGACCGTATGTCTGGTCGGCTGGCCGCCGCGGCGAGCCGTTCTGCTGCCGGCGGGAGTGACTGGCGGCGTTTGCCTGGCCCTGGTGCTGGGGCTGGCCGCCTACAACGACGCGTACTACCAGCGCGATCCGGCCTGGGCGCAATTCCTGAGTTACAACAAGCTGCGCGTCAAATTCAACGATTACGAGTGGACGAGCTACACGCCCCAAACGGCCCAGGTCTTCGACCAGGTCAACTGGAGCGCGAATGACCATGCCATGATCGCGCACTGGTTTTATGACGATCCCGTTTTGTACAGCGAGGCGCGCCTGCAACGCGTGCTCGACGGCTCGCCCTGGCGGGCCCGGCGTCTGACGGCCGCGTATGGATGGAGTTGCGTACGCACGATCC
Organism: Planctomycetia bacterium; assembly: GCA_041499515.1. Taxonomy (GTDB): domain Bacteria; phylum Planctomycetota; class Planctomycetia; order Pirellulales; family PALSA-1355; genus PALSA-1355. Next base: position 6,920 of record JBGQKM010000135.1, read on the forward strand.
TGCGAGACCGATCCCTCTGGCCGACCACCTTGATCCTGCCGCTGTTCTTATGCTGCGTGGCGCGGTCGCGACGAAATATGTTGGCGTTTCTTGCCAGCGCAGCCGCGGCGGCGATTTTGCTGGGCTGCATCGCGGTGTTCAACAAATTGCCGCCCGCTCGCGTCTATTATCCCGTACTGACGTTTCCGTTGACGGTGTTGTTGCTGATGGTGCGCCAGCGTGTGACCCTGCCCCACCGGCGCATGCCGGCCTTGGCGGTGCGATGTTTCTTAACACCGTATAGTTGGCGCCGGCCCGGGGCGTGCTGGCTCTTGCGTCCGACGTTGATCCACTTTTTCATGCTGATGACCGTCCTTGGGATCGTGTACGGCACGAGTTCTCAGTACCGCCACGGCCAACGCATGAAGGCCGTCCGCCGGGACTTGCAACGGTCCTTTGCCGCGCTTGAGCCGCGAGACGATCATCTTTACGTGTGTTGGGCCGCGGGCTTTCCTTACGAGGGGATTTCGCCGTTTGACAATCTGGAGTCCTTTTCGGAACTGCACCAGCTTGTGCTGGGATGGCCGCAACGCACGCCCATCTTTCAGGCGATGAAACAGAAGTTCGGCATCGCGGACGTGTCGCGCGCGTTATACGAGCGGCCCGATGTGTTCTTCGTCGGCAACCCGAGTTTCCACCCTCTCTTCCGGACCTACGTCCAAGAGCACCACGGCGTCGAGGTGCGTTTCGCGGTGCAGTACGTCGGCGGCCACGTCTACGACGTCGCCGGTCGTTTCGAGCCGTCGGTAGCTGCAGGCGCAGCCGCTCGCCGGTCGCTCGCGCCGAGATGATAGCGGCGATGGCCACGCAGCGGCGCGGCGCGATGCAAGCTGCCAGCGTCTTTTGACTTGCGCGCGATGCGTCTGACGTTGCCGGGGGCCCGCTGACGGAAAAGTCGCAATAATCCGCAAGTTTTGCCACCGCGAGAGGCGATAAATGCGTTGAGACTTTCGCCATCCAGGCGTGGCGCCGCATCGAACGTCGCGGCGGAACTTACCTTCATTGCTATCACGTACCAGAGCGTCGCTTATGGCCCCGCGGATTCCCTTCAACAAGCCGTTTATTGCGGGCAAGGAGCTGTATTACATTGCCCAAGCGGTCGCCAGCGGCCGGATTGCCTCTGACGGCCACTTTACGAAGCTGTGTGCCGGCCTGCTGGAGAAGGAGTTCGATGTCGCCAGGGTGTTGATGACCCCTTCCTGCACGGCGGCGTTGGAAATTGCGGCGATGCTCTGCGACCTGGGCGCCGACGATGAAGTGATCCTGCCCTCCTACACGTTTGTTTCAACGGCCAACGCGATTGTGCGACTCAAGGCAAAGCCGGTGTTCGTCGACATCCGACCGGACACCCTGAACATCAATGAGGCGTTGATCGAAGACGCGATTACTTCCCGCACCAAGGCGATCTTTCCCGTGCATTACGCCGGCGTGAGCTGCGAAATGCAACGGATCATGGAGATTGCCGCGCGGCACGATCTCCTGGTGGTCGAAGACGCGGCGCAAGGCGTTTACGCTTCTTATCACGGCCGGCCGCTAGGGTCGATCGGGCATTTTGCCGCCTACAGCTTCCATGAAACGAAGAACTACATTTGCGGCGAAGGCGGAGCCCTGTGCATCAACGTGCCGGAGTGCATCGAGAGGGCCGAGATTATTCGCGAAAAAGGAACCAACCGCAGCCGATTTCTCCGCGGAATGGTGGACAAGTACACCTGGGTCGACGTCGGTTCGTCGTACGTTCCCAGCGAAATCTCCTGTGCGTTTCTCTACGCGCAACTCGAGTTGTTCGAATTCATCGCGGAACGCCGCCGCAATATCTACAACTTCTATCGCGATCACCTCACGCCCTTGGAAGAGCGCGGATGGTTGCAGCTTCCCACGATCCCTGCGGGTTGTGAAAGCAACTACCATATGTTTTTCGTCGTGTTGCCCGATACCGATTTCCGCGACGGCCTGATCGCGCACTTGAAACAACACGAGATCATGGCCCCGTTCCACTACGTGCCGCTGCACACTTCGCCGGTGGGGGCGGGTTTTGGATATCGCGCAGGGGATTTGCCGGTGACCGAAAGTCTGAGCGGACGGTTGGCGCGGCTGCCGTTCTATTTCGAGATCTCCGAGATGGAACAGATGGAAGTCGTTTCGCAGATCACAGACTTTGCGGCAAAAATGCCTGGCCGTCGAGCGGCTGCCTGAACAGGCCCGCCGCCGATCTTCGCAGGCTGCACCGATCAAACGCCCAGGAGCACAGGCGATGGACCCCGTTGAGATCTCCGTCGTGATTCCGGTGTACAACTCGGCGGCCATACTGCCGGCGCTGCACGGTCGGCTGCAAGCCGTGTTGGCGGCAATGGGCAAGTCGTTTGAAGTGCTCTACGTCGACGACGGCAGCCAGGACACTTCGTGGGGGGTGCTGCGGCAACTCCAAGACCACGATCCGCGTCACGTCGTGGCGATGCAGTTGATGCGCAACTACGGCCAGCACAACGCCCTGATGTGCGGCTTTCGACAGGCGCGGGGCGACTACGTCTTTACCATGGACGACGACCTGCAACACCCGCCCGAGGAACTCCCCAAGCTACTGGCAGCCATCGATGAAGCCGACTTGGACCTGGTGTATGGGGCTTACCAACAAAAGCAGCACGGGGCCATGAAGAATGCCGCCTCCTGGGTCGTGAATCGGTTCTATCGACTGGTGTTCCAATCGCCGGTCACCGTGACGTCGTTTCGCGTCGTGCGCCGGCAACTGCTGGAAACCATTCTGCCGTATGCGCTGAACTTTACTTTCGTCGACGGTCTGCTGGCCTGGAACACGCGCCGCATCGGCGAGGTGACGGTGAGCCATCATCCGCGGGCCAAGGGACGCTCGGGCTACCAATTCGGCAAGCTGTTGACGCTAGCCCTTAACTTGTTCACGAATTTCTCGTTGTTGCCGCTTCAGTTCGTGTCTCTTTGCGGCTTCGGCGCGGCCATCGGCGGCCTGCTGCTTGGCCTGTACTATTTCATCCAGCACGCGACATCGAACATCACGGTGCCCGGCTATGCATCGACCATCGTGTCGATCCTGGTCCTGGGCGGCCTGCAATTGTTGGGCTTGGGCATCATGGGCGAATACGTGGGACGTCTGCATTTGAACGTCAATCATAAGCCACAGTATAGCGTCCGGAATGTGGTGTCTGGCGGCGACCAGCAGAAGGGAGGCTTGCGTGGCCGACACAACGATGAGAGCCAAACAGCCGACGCTCGCGCGGCTTGATTGGGAATGCAGCCATTTTGGCTACTGCGTCGCGCAGCTCGCCAATCCAGACTTGACTGATGCCGAACTGGCCGCGAGCCTGCGCCTGGCGTGCCGCGAAGGCGTGCGGCTATTGGTTTGGCCGACCGTGGGTGGACGAGAAGTGCCGCGCGCGTTGCTCGACGAATTCGCCGGCACGCTGGTCGATCGGAAGGCGACTTTTTGCAGGCAGCTAGTGCCGGTCATCGCCGAGGATCCTCCTGACTCGGGGGTCAAATCTCCGGTCGTCCGCTACACCGCAACAACCGTCTCGATGGCGCTGGCCGAGCTGGCGATTTCGGCCGGAGTCTACTCGCGGTTCCACGTCGATCGCCACTTTACCGACGAACGGTTCGAAGCGATGTATCGTCGCTGGATCGAGCGCAGTGTGACTGGCGAAATGGCCGACATCGTGCTGGTCGTTCCTCGCGACCATCGCGACGGCGCTGTCGGCCAGGGGCTCGGCGGCATGATCACGCTTTCGGAGTCCGGCGGGGTAGCCAGTATCGGGTTGGTTGCCGTCGCGACAGCCGTCCGCGGCACAGGAATCGGCTCGGCGCTGATGCATGCCGCTCATCGCTGGATGCAACATCGCGGCGCAAGCGAGGCCCAAGTGGTCACTCAACTGGCCAATCTCCCAGCCTGCCGCCTCTATGAGCGGTCAGGCTACCGACTGTCGCGAGTGCAGCACTATTACCATTTTTGGCCACTGCCCAATTCGGAGGATTCTTGAAAGCGTTAGCTGCCACTGTGATCAACCGCTTGCGCGTCGGGCAGACGTGGATCGCCATCGGGCAGTCCACCTCCAGTGGCTCGCGCAGGCATTGGATCAACTTGAGCTTGTTGATGGCGGGCAGCGTGCTGGTGAGCGTGCCGCTGTTTTATCGCGCACTCTTTGGAATGATTGTTGCGGACTACGACGTCCACGTGCGGCTGGTTCAGCGTGGCGTCGAAGAGGGTATCTGGCCCGCCCATTTCTTGTTTCAAGCGCTCGTCTATGCTCTCTCGGCGTTCAGCCACGATTTCGCCTCGCTGGCATGGGCCGCGCTGGTGCTGCTTACGACGTGCGTCATCGCCAAGGTCTGGCTATCGTACGCGCTGTTGATCCGCCATGGCCCGCGTCGCCCGACCGCGGCGTTCGAGGACACATATGGCTTGTCGCACACCACGCTGTCGGTGATAGTGACGGTGGCCCTGTTGTTGTCGGCACCCATCGTGCGTCCCTGGTCGACGGACCCGATTTACCTAGGACAAATCTCTCCGAACATCTGGCATAACCCGACGAGTATTCTTTGCTGGCCGCTGGTGATTCTGTTGTTCTTTGCGGCCGACGCCTTTCTGCGTTCCGGGCGTCTGCGAGAGCTTATTGCCGTCGGATCGTTGGCAGGGCTGAGCGTGCTGGCCAAGCCAAATTATTTTCTGGCGTTTGCCCCGGTCTATAGCCTGCTCGCCCTATGGCGCTTCGGAGTCTCACGGGTCTGGTTGTTTTCACAACTGGCGCTGGTCCCGACCGTGATTCTCTTGTGCTGGCAGTTGACGGCCTCGTTCGATGGAACCGATGCAGTGCGCCCGGGGATGCACATCGCCTGGATGCCGTTGTCCGGCTGGCGCGTCCATTCGAGCTCGATTCCAATGTCGCTCTTGCTTTCGCTGGCGTTTCCCTTGTCTTATTTGTTGGTTTTTTTCCGCTCCATCCAAAACCGCGACATGCTGTTGTTCGCCTGGGGAGTCATGCTTTCGGCGTTGATCTGGACGGGTTGCTTCGCCGAAGTGTACGACCGCGACGGAGCGGTGAATGGCGACTTCAATTTTTCCTGGGGCTCGCACCTGAGCCTATTCGTGTTGTTTCTCGTCACCGCGATCGACATGATCGACAATCCGGCCCCCATGAACGCAATCAGTCGCAATCCGCTACACAAGGGCATTGGATGGCTGCCATGGTGTTTCCTGGGGGCACACGCAGCGAGTGGGATGCTGTGGATCTTCCGCCAGGTCATCGGCGAAGGTTACTGACAGCGCTGGGTCTCGGCTGGCTTCCAGCGGGCGATACGTGCGGCTTTTGAAGTCGCCACGCAGTCAAATCTCCGTCCGCGGCGCGACACTCAGAACTAACGGTCTCTCGCCTCGGCCAGTCTGCCGCCGCAATCCGTTTCTCGCTGCGGTCTTGTCGTCGGCGCTCTTTCGGTCGGCCGATCGAATCGGTCTGGACCGTCGGCCATTTCTTCAAGCCGAGCGAGCGGCAGACGCTTGCGGTGAGTGGGACTGCTTCGCGGCCCACGAGCTCCGCTTGGCGTTGACTTCGACGGTTCTGGCTGAGCCATCGTGTCGCGCCTTGTCGCCAGGCTTTCCAACGGATTTCGGAGAATCTATTCAACTTCTGTTATGACAATAGGTTACATCATTTCATAAAAGCCTACCTAAATTACCATTGCTATTTAGCTTACCCAGATTAACATAGAGGTCTGCCTCTTGGGTATGGAACATCTCGACGGGCGACCTGGCAAATCTAATCGCACACGCAGACCTGGCCAATCTCAACTGATTGTCGGCAGGTCCTGAAGTGGCATCAGCCCATCGCAAGGCAGTCGGCGGCATGGACGCGCTCCTCCGCTTCCTAACCTTTTCAGGTGAAGACTGCCCATGCGCGATTCCCTTGTTTTTCGTCAATTGGCGAGCTGGTGGCGTGGTTCGAACAAGAAGTCAACAAGTCGGACGCAGCCGCATTCAAGGCTGCGGCTCGAACCCCTCGAAGACCGGCGCCTGTTGGCGGTGCTCACGATCGCCCAGGAAAACCAACTGCCCGGCACGCCCGCCAGCCAATGGTTTATCGATGGGGCCGGCGATTCCAACATCGAGGGTTTTGCTACCCAGATGAGCGTTGACCGCGGACAGACCGTCCAGTTCAAGGTCAACACCGACGCCGACGCTTATCGTCTCGACATCTATCGCATGGGCTACTACGGCGGCATGGGCGCGCGCGAGGTGGCCAGCATTCATCCGTCGGTTTCCTTGCCGCAGAGCCAACCCGACCCAATCGTCGACTCCTCCTTTGCGCACGACGGCGGATCGGCCGGTCTGGTGGATGCCGGGAATTGGAAGGTTTCCGCGACTTGGAGCGTGCCGCAGGATGCGACCTCGGGCATCTATTTCGCGAAATTAGAACGCGAGGACGGCATAGACGGAAGCAACTACATTATCTTCATCGTGCGGAACGACGAAGGGAATTCCGATCTGTTGTTCAAGACATCGGACGAGACCTGGGAGGCGTATAACAATTGGGGGAATAGCAGTCTGTACGGTCCCAATGCCACGTACACGGGACGGTCGTTCGAGGTCAGTTACAACCGCCCGCTGTTGGGCCGCGACGGGACACTGGATGTCTTTGGGGCCGAGTATTCGATGGTTCGCTACCTCGAATCCAACGGCTATGACGTGAGCTATACGACCGCGGTGGACGTGGCCACGAATGCGGCGGGCTTGCGAAATCACAAAGTCTTCGTGACGGCCGGCCACGACGAATACTGGTCGGGCCAGGAACGCACGAACATCGAAAACGCGCGCGACGCGGGCGTTAGCGAGATTTTTGCCACCGGCAATGAAATGTTCTGGAAGACCTATTGGGCGCCCAGCATCGACCGCTCGAACACGTCGAATCGCACGCTGGTCTGCTACAAGGAGACGCTCGACGGCGGCATCACAGATCCTGACAATCCGAACGTCTGGACCGGCACGTGGCGCGACGCAACTTTCAGCCCGCCGGCTGACGGCGGACGCCCGGAAAATGCGGTCACCGGCACCATCTTCATGGTCAACTACACGCCGAACAATTCCCTGGCCATTACGGTGCCGGCGGCATACAGCAAGATGCGTTTTTGGCGCAACACGAGCATCGCCAATCTGGCCGCGGGGGCCACGGCCACGTTGCCGGCCTACACGCTGGGCGGTGAATGGGATTCGGATCTCGATAACGGGTTTCGCCCCGGCGGCCTGTTCGATTTATCGAGCACCACGGCCAACGTATCCTCATTGGTGCTCGACAATGGCGGTACGTTCGGCCCCGGCACGGCAACCCATAACTTGACGATGTACCGCGCCGCGAGCGGGGCGATTGTCTTCGCCACCGGCACCGACATGTGGGCCTTTGGCCTCAATGACGCTCAAAATGGCGACCCGAACACACCGGTCGCAGATGTGCGCATGCAGCAGGCGATGATCAACCTGTTCGCCGACATGGGCACTCAGCCGGCCACGCTGCAAGCGGGCTTGGTGGCCGCGACCGCCTCAGCCGACAAAACCCCGCCCACCTCGACGATTACTTCGCCCTTGCAAGGCGCCACTGTGCAGTCCGGCGTGGCGATCACCATCCGGGGCACCGCTCAAGATGGCGGCGGCGGCATTCTCACGTCGGTCGAGGTCTCGGTCGACGGCGGGCTGACCTGGCACCGCGCCGCGGGACTGGCCAATTGGACTTATTCGTGGACGCCTCGGACCTCCGGCACGGTGACGATCAAGAGCCGCGCGGTCGACGACAGCGGCAACATTGAACCCCCGTCGGCCGGAATCACGGTCAATCCGCCAGTCCAGGGCACGAACACATTTAGCTTGTGGAACAACGCCACGACGCCTCCGGTGGCCGACGGGGGCGACGCCCAAGCCGTTGAAGTCGGCGTAAAGTTCCGCAGTGACTCGGACGCGTTCATCAGCGGTCTGAAGTTCTATAAGAGCGCGGCCAATACCGGCACGCACACGGCCAGCCTGTGGACCGTCAGCGGTCAATTGCTGGCCACCGCCACATTCACCAACGAAACGGCCAGCGGCTGGCAACAAGTTAACCTCGCCACGCCAGTGGCAATTACCGCCGGCACCACGTACGTAGCCTCGTACCACACGAGCGCCGGCCACTATTCCAGCACGCAAGCCTACTTCACAAGTCTGGGAGTCGATTCGGGTCCGTTGCACGCCCTGGCCGATGGCGTCAGCGGCGGCAACAGCGTCTACCAGTACGGCACCGGCGGTTTCCCGACGCAAACCTTCCAGTCCAGCAATTACTGGGTCGACGTCGTGCTCGACACGACACCGGTGGCCGATACGACCGCGCCGACCGTGACGTCGTTTGCTCCGACCGGCAGCGCAACGAACGTCGCAATCAACGCCGCGGCGACCATCACCTTCAGCGAAGCCTTGAATGCCTCGACCGTTACCACCAGCACCGTCTTTTTGCGTAACGCCAGCAATGTCGTGCTGCCGACGAC
>JBGQKM010000136.1:0-15392 GCA_041499515.1 Planctomycetia bacterium
TGCGTCGTGTTCGTGGCTTCCGACGAATCGGGGCGCGAAGTCACTCGTCGTAACGTGGCGTTGATCAGCCGCGGTCAGGACCTGGCCTATCTGCGTGCCCAGCCTACGCCCGAAGAAGAGGCCAAGGGATGCCTGCCGCTTAAGCCTGGCGAATGGGTGGTCGCGTCCGGCTGCATCGAATTGGACGGTGCCTTGGAAAACGCCCTGGCGACCGCGCCTCAGCGCGGCACCGTGCAGAACTGAAGGAGCCGCTTGACGTTGCCGCCAGCGCGTTGCTCCTTCGCCCGGCCCGCCCGCCCCGACCGCCGAAAATAGGTACTCATGGTCCATAAGCTCGTAGCCTGGGCAGTGCAAAGTCGCCTGGTAGTGATTCTGATGGCGTTTGCGCTATCGAGCGTGGGCGTTTACGCATTTCTGAACATCAACGTCGAGGCCTATCCGGATCCGGCCCCGGCAATCGTGGAAGTCATTGCGCAATATCCGGGCGCCTCGGCCGAGGAAGTGGAGCGCCAGGTCACGATACCGCTGGAAATCGCCTTGGCGGGCATGCCTGGCCTCGACTATACGCGTAGCAAGTCGTTGTTTGGGCTTTCCCACCTGCGCAATCAATTCAGCTATAGCGTCGACTACTTCCACGCACGCCTGGAAGTGCTCAATCGCTTGAACTCGGTCAATTTGCCGCTGGGCGTGACGTCGCAAATCGCCCCCACGTCGCCCACCGGTGAAATCTATCGCTATATCCTGAAAAACCCCAGGGACGCGCAGGGCAGAGAGATCTACGCGCTCTATGACCTGAAAGCGCTGAACGATTGGAAGCTGGAAAAGGAATTTCGTCGCGTACAGCGGATCATCGACGTGGTGAGCTTTGGCGGCGCGATCAAACGCTATGAGATTCATCCGGACCCCGAGCGGCTGAAACAATACGGCATCACGCTCGAACAGCTCGAAACGGCCACCTCCGAAAGCAACGCCAACGTCGGCGGCGATTATCTGCGTCAGGGCGACTCGGTCCAGGCGGTACGCGGCATCGGGTTGATCGGCGGCGGTCAGGATCCGGCCCAGCAACTCAAAGCGGGCATGGACCCCAAAGCGGCCTCGACGCTGCTGCGCAACGAGGAGAGCCGGCGGCTGCGCGAAATTCGTCAGATCGTGCTGACGGCGACGAACAACGTTCCGATCAAGGTCGCCGACGTCGTCGAAGGGGGACGCCATGCCAGCCTCGACCCTTGGGATCGCCGCGGGGTTATCGTCGGCAGCCACACCCGCGTGGGCCGAGTGGCGGCCAGCGAGCCAAAGTTGGACGACCAGGGCCAGGAAGTGCTCGACGAACAGGGTCAGCGTATTTGGGAAGACAACGAGGACGTGGTCCAAGGCATCGTACTCTTGCGCAAGGGCGAAAAATCGCTGCCGGCGCTGGCCGACGTGGAGGCCAAGGTCAAACAACTCAACGAACCCGGCCAGTTGCTGCCCGGGGTGAAGATCGACACGATCTACGACCGCACGAATCTGATTCATCGGACCACGACCACGGTGCGCGAGAACGTGCTGGTGGGCATTGGACTGGTGGTGGTGATTCTGCTGGTGTTTTTGAACCATACCCGCAGCGCCCTGATCGTGGCGATCAACATTCCGCTGGCCCTACTGTTCGCCTTTGCCATGCTCTATGTGCGCGGCCAATCGGCCAATTTGCTGTCGCTCGGCGCTGTCGACTTCGGCATCATCGTCGACTCGTCGGTGATCATGGTCGAGGCGATTTATCGCCGCCTCAGCTCGGGCGAGGATTCCGACCTGCCGTTGGTGCAGCGCATTTTGCGGGCGACCGGCGAAGTCGAGCGCAGCCTGTTCTTCTCGACGTTGATCATGGTCTGCGCTCTGTTGCCGTTGTTTACGATGAGCGGGCCCGAAGGTCAGATTTTCGGACCCATGGCCGACGCCTACGCGTTCGCGCTCGGCGGGGCGCTGCTGTTTGCCCTCACGCTGTCGCCCGTGCTGTGCCGCATCTTCATGCAGAACGTGACCAAGGCACACGACAACATCCTGGTGCGCGGGCTGAAGCACTTTTACGTGCGGCAATTGGAACTCATCCTGCAACATCGCTTTTGGGTTCTGACGGGGTTCGTCGCACTGGTTGCGGTGACCCTGGTGGCCTTGCCCTTTTTGGGCCGCGAGTTCATGCCGACTTTGGAGGAAGGCAACATTTACATCCGCGGAACCTTTCCCGTGAAGGTGTCGCTGGACGAGGCGACGCGCCGCTCGCGAACCGCGCGGCTGTTGTTGCGAAGATATCCCGAGGTCAAGGCGGTGCTTTGCCAGACGGGACGCCCCGACGATGGCACCGATCCGACCGGCTTCTACAATGCCGAATTTCAAGTGCCCCTGGAAAAGGAAGAAGCGTGGCCCAAAGTCGTCGAGCGCCACGGCTGGCGACGGCTGCTCGGCATGCGGGCCCGGACCAAGGGCGAGTTGATCGACGAGATGCAGCGCGACCTGGACAACGCCATCGTGGGCGTGGACTGGAACTTCTCGCAGCAGATCCGCGACAACGTGATGGAAACCCTGTCGGGCGTGAAGGGTGAGAACTCGGTCAAGATTTTCGGCCCCGATTTGGACGAATTGGAACGCCTGGCGAAAATCGTCCGCGCGCGACTGATGTACGTGCGGGGCATCGAGAGCGTGGGCGTGTTCCCGATCAAAGGTCAGTCGAACGTGGAGTTTGCGATCGATCGCGAAAAATGCGCGATGTGGAATGTCAGCGTGGCGCAGGTGCAGGACGCCCTGCAAACCGCCGTGGCCGGCAAGGCGTTCACCCAGATGGTCGAAGGCGAGCGGACCTTCGACATCACCGTCCGCTGGCCGGAGAGCTTGCGGAAAAACGAGGATCTGATCCTGGATATTCCGGTCGACGTCGTCAAGAACCGAGTCATCGTCGACACGGGTTCGAACGGTTCGTCCAACGGCGACCTGACTCTGCGCGGCTCGAATGTGCCGTTGCCGGCCATCACCGGCAGCGCGCTGAATACCACCTTTAACAACCCGGCGAACGTGCCCCGTCGGCGGCTGGGCGATCTGGTCGTGCCGATCGACGAACACGGCGCGCCCGATCCGCACGGCAAATTCGTGCGATCCGGCGCCTCGACGATCTCCCGCGAACAAGGCAAACGGTTCATCGCCATCAAGTTCAGCGTGCGCAACCGCGACCTGGCCAGCACCGTGGCCGAGGCGCAAAAGAAAACGGACGACTGTTTCACCGAACCGTATCATGCCGTGTGGAGTGGCGAATTCCAGGAAATGAACGAAGCCATTGAGCGGCTCATTATCGTGGTTTCGTTGTCGTTGGGACTGATTCTCGTGCTGCTGTACCTGGCGCTGGGATCGGCCCTGGACGTCGTGGTCGTGTTTGCCAATGTCATCGTGCTCTCGATCGGAGGCGTCTGGGCCCTGATTTTGACGGGCTTGAACTTCAATATTTCCGCCGGCGTCGGATTCATTTCCATCCTGGGCGTGGGCATGATGAACGGGCTGATCCTGATTTCAGGTTTCAATCAACGACGCGCGCACGGCATGGCATTGCCCGAGGCGATTCGAGACGGGCTGGAAAAACGCATTCGCCCGTTGACGATGACCTGTCTCACGGCGATTTTTGGCATGTTGCCGGCGGCTTTTTCGACGCGGATCGGCTCGCAAACGCAGCAGCCGCTGGCGATCGTGGTGGTCGGAGGCATGATCACCACCATGCTCTTGATGAATCTGATGCCCGTGCTCTATAGCTTCTATGGGCATCGCGAGCCGCAGGCCGGCTCCGATATCGGCCACTAATCGCGTGGCGTTGGTCCTGAAGGTTCACTGACGCGTCGGCCTGCGTTCGGCCGCTCATTCGGCCACCATTTCCGAAACGAACTGCACCTGCGGCTTGCCGCCGCGGCCCGCGGCCGTGAAATACTCGGTGACGTAACGCTGCCGCTCCTTGGGCTTCTGGGGGTTCTTGAAGTTGTCCCCCTTCTGCAGAATCGGGTGCGTGTCGTCGATTCCGCCGAACGCGCGTGGACCGGCGGTCTGACAGGGGAACCAATACCCTTGGCCGTCGTCGTCCTCGAGGTAGAACTCGGCATAACAATGGCCGAAAACGAATACGGTGCGCGCGGGTATTTTGTGCACCCGGCACAGGGCGATAAACAGCGACGCCAGTTCGTCGGCGCCCCCTTCCTTGTCGTGCAACGCCCGCACGGCGCCCTTCAGTTCGCTGTTCTTGAAGGCCACGTGATCGCGGGCCCAATCGTAGAGCGCTTCGACCTTTTGCCAATCGGTTTCCTTGTCCGCGACGGCTTCTTTGGCCGCCGCGATGATTTTCGGATGCCGGCTCTCGATGTAGGGGCTGGGGCCGGTGTCGATCTGTAGCAGCCGGTCGAGCTTTTTGGGGATCTTGTAGATGCTGGTGTCGGCCGGAGCGATGACGATGTTTCGCGAAACTTCCAACGTGAGCAAAGCCCGGGCTTCCTGGCCGGCGGCCAGTTGTGGGATTTCCACGACCATTTGCTTGAGTCCGCCGCCACCGCCGATTTTGCGATAGGTCAGACTTTTGACCGACGAGGAAACGTCCTCGTTCACGATTTTGACCTGCTGCTCAGGCCAGTCCATCGGAACCGGAGCGGTGGCCACGATATTGAAAACGGTGCCGCCGGTCGCCTTGACGATGACGCCGACCTTGATGCGCGTGGTGACCTCGCGGTCCAGCTTGGGGCCCTTGGTGGCGGCCGGCTCTTTGAACTGGCCCAAAGCGACGGCGGGCAGCAGCGCGACAATCAGGCCAATAAGAAGAGTGCGCACGGCAGAGAGATTCCGCAAAGCCTGGCTTCCGTGCGAAAACTAAGACCGCCTGGCCTACACGAACAAGCGCGAGGGCCATCTCGATTTTAATCTACCGATCGCCCGGCTGTATCTATCGCGATTGAAACTGGCGCGGTCGTCGCGGTTGTGCCTGCCGGGCGCAATATAACGGCTTTGCCGAATGGCGTGCCGCGGATGGCGTCGTTGAGACGAAAACGCAGCTCCGCCTGGTGAGTTGCCAGGCGAGGATCGGCGGCCGCGCGCAGTCTCAGCGACCCGATTGCCCACCGCGAGAGGCCGCTGTTGGTCATTTGGCAACGGCGGACTCGCGATGGACATTGAATCGAGGCGGTCGCGAATCGCTCTTTAGCGATTCGACGAGGGCACGTAGGCGTCCGGGCCCGGTATGACTTGCGTCGGCGCGCTTTGCGGCAGAGTCAAGGCCGGCGTCGTGGTCATGATGGTCGGTGTGGAGTAGGTCTCCACGGCGCTGCCGCAGGCCGAAGTCGGCATGCACGGCGGCCGGCAGGGCGTGCAACGCGACGGTCTGGAGCAGCACGCGGAACCGACCACGGAAACGGATAAAATCGTCAAAACAAGAAGCCTCTTCATGGCTCGTAGTCTCCCTCATTACATACGGGGTCCATGGCGAGGGCTGTGGGGGTCAAGCAACTCTACACCGCGCGAGTCGCCGTGCAAGCCAACCCTGGGGTCTTTTCGCGTCGGCGGCTAAAATAGCATCATCTATAGCGAAAAGGTGCTACATTTTACGTAAGCTGTGTAGTACACGACGCTGGATGCCGGTCCTGCACGATCGTCCGTGTTTTCCCAATTGCCGCCCATTGCTGAACTCAACGCCCTGATCGACAACCATGATTTCGCTCCCTGGCTCGCGCCGCCTCCGCACTGCTGTAATTCTCATCGCTACATCGGTCGCTCTGGCGACCTTTCACCTTGCCGGTACGCGGGCTTGCGCCGCTGAACCCGCGGTATGCGTTTCATGGCCGCGCTTGCAGGATCAGCTTTGGCTGGTGAGCGACCGCAGCGCGGGCTGCGACGTCGAGGCGCAGGCCACGAAGCTGCAGTATTGGCGCTACGATCGCGAACGGTGTTGGGTCGGCGCGAGCCTGGCCGAGTTGCTAGCCGCCGACGATTCGCAGGCGGTCACCACCGTCTTCGTCCACGGCAACCGCATTCCGCCGGACGAGGCGTTTACCAAGGGTTGGACCGCCTATCGCACGCTGGTGCGATGCGCCGACGAGCGTCCGGTTCGGTTTATCATTTGGTCCTGGCCCAGCGAAGCGGTGCGCGGTCCGATCAACGACGCGCGCGTCAAGGCCTGCCGCACGAATCCGAGCGGCTATTATCTGAGTTGGTTTTTGGACCAACTCGATCCGGCGGCTCCGGTCAGCTTGTGGGGACACAGTTTGGGCGCGCGCGTGATCACCGGCGCCTTGCACCTGCTGGGCGGGGGCGAGATCGACGGCCACCGCCTCGCCCAGCGATCGCACGCCACGCGAGAGCCGGTTCAGGTCGTGTTTCTGGTCGCCGCGATCGACAGCGACTGGCTGTTGGCGGGGCATTACCACGGCAATGCCATGTCCCAGGTGACGCGCATGTTTCTCGTCAACAACGGCTGCGATGCTCTGCTCAAACGCTACCACTTGATCTACGCCGATCGTGGCCACGAGCAAGCGCTGGGCTATACCGGATTGGATCGTGGGTGCGTGTCCGAAATGGATTGGACCAAAGTCAGCCAGGTCGACGCCTGTTGCCAGGTGGGAAGACGGCACACGTTCGATGGCTATCTCCGAAGCCCTGACCTGGTCGCGCGGATGCGACCCTATTTGCTCTTTACGCCGGCCGAAGCATCGCCGCAGGCGCCGGGCGACCTGGCCACGATACACGGCGACACGCCGATGCCGTCGTTGGCCACCGATGAGAACGATCCAATCGACTGATGATCCGACCTGAGCGACATTCGGGGACCGGCGCCAGCCAAAAACATTCCAAGGGCGATTCGCGTAGCGCCACGTGGTCGTGGTCGCTGGCCTGGATGGCGCATCTCTACACGGCCCTGGGCTTGGTGCTGGCCGCGGGGATGGCCGTGTGCATCGTGCACGGCGGCGCCGAAGCGTTTCGCTGGGCCTTCGTGTTCATTCTGGTTGCCTGCCTGATCGACGCGACGGACGGGACCTTGGCGCGCCGTTGGAAAGTCAAGGAAGTCCTGCCTCATTTCGACGGCACCAAGCTTGACGACCTGATCGACTTTCTCACCTTCACGTCGCTGCCGCTGGCCCTGATATGGCGCGCCGAACTGCTGCCGGACTCGATGCAGTGGGTGCTGGTCTTTGCACTGTTGGCAAGCGCGTACGGGTTCTGCCAGACCCCGAGCAAGACCACCGACGGCTACTTCGTCGGCTTTCCGTCGTATTGGAACATCGTGGCCTTCTACTTGTACGTGCTGCAGATACCCGGTTGGATTGGCGCCGCGATCGTTTTCGTGTTGGCGCTGTTGACGTTCGTGCCCAGCTACTACCTGTACCCCAGTCGGGGCCGAACGCTGGGGCGCACGACGATTTTTTTGGGCGGTGTCTGGGTGGGGGTATTGGTCTGGATCCTGTGGGACCTCAACCCGCAGGGTCCCTCCGCGGATCCACAAGCGCCGATGCAACACCCTGCCATCGCGCTGGCCTCGCTGTTCTACCCGATCTATTACATGGTCGTGTCGTGGGGCGTCACGATCCACCGCTCAAGGCGCGCACGATCGACGCAAAGATGAATTCCTTCGATAGGATCGAAGCACTCCGCAGTGATCGCAGAAGCCCCGAATCCCACGCGGGCTTACGCCGGCCATCCCGCTTTTCGGGCGGCTGAGTATTCCTGGTAGCTTGCAGCGCGCTTCAGGGCCAGCAGTTGCCGTTCGGCCCCTTCGATCGCTTGCACGAGGCCGTCGACCGCCGCCGATCTCGCTTCCTCAAACGTGGCGCATTGGCGGACCCGCCCGGGGACTTTCGGCTTTTGATTCGAAACCACGACCGCCAGCCCCGGCTCGGTAACGTAATAAATGGATTTGCCGACGGAGGCTTTTGTCTTGGCGCGAGCCGGCGCCGACCTGGCACGGGGCGCGGGCCTGGATGGTTTCTTGGGTCCGTTGGCTTTGGCGGTCATGCGGGGGCTCCGATCATCACTTTGCGCGCGATCCGTGGCTCGTCGAAGTGTCATCTCCCTACCTTATCCATACCGCGTTTTTTTACGTTTGTCGACTCAGGAAAAACTCGGCCCCGGGGGGATCGGCGCGGAATTCGCGGTCATTCGCAATACGGCGAACTGATGAATCTGACGGGCGTTAGGGTGAATCGGCCCGATGCAATCAAACCGCACGACTGTGGCAAGACGGGCCATAGCCCGGTCTTTCGAGGCCCCTCAAAGCGAAAGGCCGATACGCCCAAATCTGCACCCATCGGCGAATGATTCTGTCCTCAAAACCGGAATCTGTTATAGTAATGCCTACCGTGAGGTCTATTCCCCGAGCTTTGAGCACGCGGGGGGCGTGAGCGCGCGTTTCGAGGGCCCGTTCAAGGATGATTTTGGCTCTGTGCGATCAAGCTCAGCAGCCGGCTGGTTGCGGTTTGCTTGACTTCCGCGACGGTTGTCAAATTCCGCGCCGACGATTTTCACTGCAGGACGCATGAAACGATCTTTTTTCACGCAGTTTGGCCGCCCGATCGTGCTGGCGGTGGCCGTCATGTTTCCCTTCACCGTGTGGGGGGCCGTGCTGGCGCTGCGCAGCAACCGCAACGACGTCAAGGAATGGCTGCCCGAGTCGTTTCAGGCCACCAAGGACTACCAGAAATTCCAGACCCACTTCGGCAACGAGACCTTCGTGCTGGTCAGTTGGGATGGCTGCACGCTGGACGACACGCGGTTGGACAAGTTGGTCGACATTCTCTCGCCGGCCGGCGGTTCCGCCTCGGCCCGTTGTTTTCAACGCGTGATCACCGGCCGTAGCTTGCTGGATCAGCTCACGAGCCCCCCGGCGAGTCTGTCGAGGGCCCAGGCGCTGGCGCGTCTCAAAGGTTCGTTCGTGGGGCCCGACGGCCGGCAAAGTTGCGCGATTCTGACGCTCTCGCCTCTGGGCAAAGAGAACCTGGGCGAGGCTCTGGAACAGATTTACTCGACCGCAACCGGCCAATTAGGCATCGACCGCAACAGCATCCGCATGGGCGGCCCGCCGGTGGACAACGTGGCCATCGACGTCGAAGGGGAACGCATGCTGCTGAAGTTGATGGTGCTCTCGGGCATTGTCGGCCTCGGATTGGCCTGGTGGTATTTGCGCGACGTGCGGCTCACCGCGATGGTTTTCGTGGGCGGCGTGTATAGCGCGGCGATCAGCCTGGCGCTGGTGCACGCCTTGGGCGGGCGGATCAACTCGGTGCTGCTGACCATGCCCTCGGTCGTTTACACCGCCGGCCTTTCGGCCGCCATCCACATCATCAACTACTACCGTCACGGCCGTACGCAAGAGGGTCTGGAGGGCGCGGCCGAGCGGGGTTTGAAGGCCGCCTGGATTCCGTGTTCGCTCTCGGCCGGCACGACCTCGCTGGGATTGATTTCGTTGTGCTCGAGCGAACTGGTGCCGATTCGGAATTTCGGTTTCTACACGGCCGTCGGCGTGATCACGACGCTGGGCTTCATGTTCCTGTATTTGCCTTCGGCGCTGCAGCTTTGGCCGCCGGTCATGCACCTGGGCGTTGCCGACGAGATCAGTCCCTTGGATCCGCGCCATCGGCGGCGAATGCGGTGGCTGGGGTCGAGAATCATCGCCAGGCCGCTTTTGATTTGGACCGTATTTGTCGTGCTGATGGGTTTTTGCGGCAGCGGCTTGTACCACGTGAAAACGACCATCAACTTGATGAGCCTGTTTTCTCCCGACGCCGAGATCATCCATTCCTACCGCTGGCTGGAGGACCAGTTGGGTCCCCTGGTGCCGATGGAAGTCGTGGTTCGATTGGATCGCGAACAAACCAACCTGACGTTCGTCGAGCGGATGCAATTGATCGATCGCGTGCAGACGGCCATCGAAACGATCCCCAACGTGGGCAGCGCCATGTCGGCGGCCACGTTTTCGCCCGACCTGTCGCCGCCGAAGCGCAGCGGGCGTTTGCGCGACGTGTTGTTGAGCGAAAACAGTTATCGCGCGGTGCTCAACAAGCGTTTAACATCGCATCGCGACGATTTCGTGCGCGAGGAATACCTGGCCGACGATGCTGACTCCGGCCAGGAGTTGTGGCGGATCAGTTTGCGCGTGGCCGCGCTGGCCGATATCGACTACGGCCAGTTCATCGAGGATATCAAGAGCAAAGTCGACCCCTTGATCGCCGAGGAGCAAGAGCGCGGCGTGCGGGGACTCGCCGGGGTGACGTACACCGGACTGACGCCCGTGGTCTATATGGCCGAGCGCGCGCTGCTCAACGGCTTGATCGAAAGTTTCTTCGGCGCGTTTCTCATGATCGCCACGGTGATGTCGATCGTGTTCCGCGACATTCGCGCCGGCTTGTACACGATGTTGCCCAACGTGTGGCCGGTGGCTGTGGTGTTTGGGTTGATGAGCTGGTTTGGAATTGCTCTGGACATCGGCACGATGATGACCGCCAGCGTGGCGATGGGCGTGTGTGTCGACGACACGGTGCACTATGCCAATTGGTTTCGCCGCGCGACGCGGATGGGGCTCAACCGCCACGACGCGGCCGTGCTGGCTTTCGAGAACTCGGCCGGGGCCATTTATCAGAGCACCGTGATCGTGGCCCTGGGACTGGTCACGTTCGCGTTTAGCACCTTCATGCCCACGAGGCGCTTCGGCCTGTTGATGTGCACGTTGTTGAGTTTCGGCCTGGTGGCCGATCTGGTGTTGACGCCGGCCATGCTCGCCGGCGCGATCGGCCGGTACTTCACCTTCGGCTGCTCAAGCGGCCAGCGCCGTCGCGAAGACGAAGAAGACTCCCAAGAGATGGCCATCCGGCTGGAAGATCAGGACACCTACGCGGCCTGATCGACGCGTGCCGCGGCCTACCAGACCACCCCACGCAGAGCAAACAGCGTGGTGAACGTCAGACATCCGAGAAGCGCCCCGGCAACGGTCTGGACCAGCGTGTGGCGGCCAAGGTAAACCCGGGCCCACATCACCAGCGGAACCAAGAAGCCCAGCACCGCCGCGCTGCTTCCGATGGCCAGAACCGCGAAGGTGACCAGGCCCGCCGTGGCGGCCGTGTGAATGCTGATTTGCCAGGCCAGCGTGATCAAAAACAGGATCAGCGTCTGCACCAGCGCCGTCAACACCGGGGCCAGAAAAACCAGCGGCGCCTCGAAATAAACCAGCAATCCCACCGCGCACAGCCCAGAGGCGATGCTGATGGCAAACGGCCCCACGCGATCGCGCCGGTTGGGCAGGTGGAAATCGGTCACGCGACCGGTTTTCAACAGCCACAACACATAAACCACGGGCACAGGAACCGCGACCAGGAAGTACAGCAGTGCGAAGCGGTAGGTGCCCGCGACGTCGCTGGCCAAAACCGCCAACAACATGCAGGGAATGGCCATCACCGCGGGGCTGAGAATATCCGAAACCGTCCGCGCGATCGCCGTCAGGTGACTCGAAATCGGGCGCGACAGGGCAAGGGCGTCTGCCATGGCTGGCTCCAAAAGAACGATTCGCAGGCGGGCTCTCGGCCGGCTCCTATCATCCGCGGCGCGAAAGTGTCATGTGACGAAGCGTGTATCCACGGTTCATCGTCAACATGGACCCGTGACGTGTCAACCCCGCTGCAGTCGGTCACGCTCTACAAATATAGCTTAGTTTCACGTCGACGTTGCATTAATTCTCCGTGAAATACGACGTGAAACTGATTTTGCTAGCGTGTTTTGCACTAGCACCAGGCTTTTTCCAGAAAGCGAATCCAGTTGCCGTGCATGATTTGCGCGATGTCCGTCGCGCTGTATCCGCGCTTGGCCAAAAGATCTGGCACGCGCGCCAAATCGGCGATGGTTTCCAAATCGACTGGAGATTGCTCGCGGCCGAATCCACCGTCCAGATCGGTGCCGATTCCCGAATGCAGCGCGTTGCCGGCCAATTGGCAGACGTGATCGATGTGATCCAGCAGGTGCTCCAGCCGGACTCCGGCCGACGCCGGAGTCGTCTTGCCGCGGATCCAGCCGGGCACCATCATCCAGGCATCCAACACGCCGCCGATCACGGCGCCGCGCGCGATCAACGCCAGAATCTGTTCGTCGGTGAATTGCCGCGTGTCGTTCACTAGCGCGCGGCAATTGTTGTGGCTGGCCCACACCGGACCGTGAAAGTGCTCGAGGGCTTCCCAAAAACTGTCGTCGCACAAATGGGTCGCGTCGAGGATCATGCCCAGCCGTTCCATTTCGGCCAGCAACTCGCGCCCGCGCGGGCCCAGGCCCCCGGTGACGTGCGTGCCCTGCGCGTAGATGCCGGGGCCATAATGGGCCGGGCCGATGGCCCGCAGGCCTTGCTCATACGCGCGGGCCAGATGGCCGGGGGTCAGGATCGAGTCGGCCCCTTCCAGGCTCAGGATGTAGCCGATCGGCGCGTCGGCCGGCGGATTCTGCCAAAGCTGAACATGCCGTTTCAGCCCCGCGGTGTCGCGGATCTGCGTCATCTGGCCGGCCTCTTCCATCGCCCGATACCAGGCCAATTGTCCCTGCGTCTGAGCCCAGGCGATTTCGCGACTGTGAAAGCCGGGCAAGGGATTTTGGGGCTTCACATAGCGGGCGATCAACGTGGCGACACAAATGCCAATCTGGCCCTTGCGCATTTCGCCCAACGACACCGTGCCGTTGCCCCGGTCTGGTTTGTCGGTTTGGCCGCGCTCGCGCGCGCGGATCTCTTCGATGTCGCGCGTCAGGTCGCGATTCCACTCCAGGGCGTTCATACTCAGATCGAGGTGCGCATCGAAGATCAGCATGGCGAAGTCTATCCGAAAAATGTCGTGGCGTGATTGCTATGTCGCGTCGCGGCGGCTAGCTTGGATTGCGCCATGCTAGCGGTCGCCAGCGCGGTCCGCAATTGCTCGTCGCGCGTATCTCCAATTCATTCCTACCGCGGGTCGTTGAACGTGCCGCTTTCTCGATTGCCAACCGATCCGCCGCGTCCGGCGTCCGACGCGTCGCAACTTTCTGGACAACCGCCGACGCGGGTCCGCTACGGCGTGTTGAGTTTTTCGGTGGCGATGGCGGTGATTCTGTATTTGGATCGGATGGCCATCTCGGTGGCGATCCCAGCCATCGCCGGCGACCTCAATCTCGAGATCAAACAGGTCGCCGATTCGGTGGCCGTGTTTTTCTGGTGCTACGCGCTGTTTCAGGTTCCCGCCGGCTGGCTCGGCGATCGCTGGGGCGGACGGCGGGCCCTGACGCTGTATGTCGTGGCCTGGTCGCTGGCCATCGCGGGCTTGGGCCTGGTCGGCGGATTTATTTCTCTGGTGGTGATGCGCGCGCTGTTGGGCATCGCCCAGGCCGGCGCTTACGCGACGACCGCCAGTTTCTTGCGGCGCTGGATCCCGTTTACGCGGCGCGGGTTTGCCAATAGCGCCGTGTCGCTCGGCGGACGGGCCGGCAATGTGCTGGCTCCGGCGCTGACTTCGCTGTTGATGAGGAGTGTTGCCATCTCGGGCGTGGCCGCCGATCGCTGGCGGCCGGTCTTCATCGGCTACGGCCTGATCGGATTGGTCTGGGCGGTGTGGTTTTGGCGCTGGTTTCGCGACCAGCCCAGAGAGCACCCCGCGTGCAATCCGGCCGAAGTCGCCTTGATCGAACAACACGAGGTCGCGCCGGCCGCCGGCGCCGTGCAGGCCCAAGGCGCAATTCCGTTGCGGTCCATGCTCGGCAGCCGGGGTTTGCTGCTCTTGGGGCTGGTCAACTTTTGCGTCAACGTCGGCTGGATATTTATCGGGACCTTGTTGCCGACGTATCTCATTCGCGTGCATGGCCAGACCGAAGTCGAGGCCGGATTCGCCGCCAGTCTCACCGCCGGGGCCGGAATGGCCGGCTGCCTGTGTGGCGGGATCGCGGCCGATTGGCTGGTGCATCGCCTGGGTCTGCGCTGGGGGCGCAGAGTCCCGGCCCTGCTGGGCTATGGCGGCGCCGCGCTGGCCTATCTGGGCTGTTGGGGATTGGAAGACCCCCATGCGATTGTCGCCTTGTTGCTGGTAGCCTCATTCTTGGGCGACTTTCCATTGGGCGCGCTGTGGGCCACGTTCCAGGACATCGGCGGACCGTTTGCCGGAACCGTGTTGGGCTTTGCGAACATGTGCGGTAATATCGGCGCCGCGTGCGCCACGTCGTTGATCGCGCGGCTGGCCGAGGGTTTCGGCTGGCCGGCGACGTTCGGCTTGTCAGCGGGCGCTTATCTGGTAGGCGCGCTGACGTGGTTTTTCATTGATCCACGCGTGCCGATCCGCGTCGTTCGCAAAACGTCAACGCAAACCGCCGCGATACGCGAGGATCAACCCGGTTGAACGAGCCAGGCGCCTGGCTTAAACTAGGGCTGCTGCATCTTCCGCCGATCGATCGCCAACGGCCACGCCCGCCTGAGGGGCCGGAATAAGAGAGTTTGCATGTTTTTCAGACGCAAACCATTACCTAGATACTTGAATTCCTTCGTCGGCGCGGGGTGTCTCGTCCTGTCTTTGCACGCCGCGATCTGGCTGCAACCGACGGCCTCGGCGGCCGACGCCCAGGCCAACACGACAAACGAATTGTGGTCGCTCGCGCCGGTGGTTCGGCCCGCGCTGTCGAGCGTGAAGGATGCGGCCTGGCCCAAAACCCCGGTCGACAATTTCATTTTAGCCGGCCTGGAAAAAAAGGGGTGGGAACCGGCGCGGCCCCTCTCGCGCGCCAAACTGATTCGCCGGGCCTTTTTCGATCTGTGGGGGCTGCCTCCTTCGCCCGAGGAGGTCCGCGCGTTTGTGGCCGATGAGCGTCCCGACGCCTACGAGCACCTGGTCGATCACCTGCTGGCCAGTCCGCATTACGGCGAGCGCTGGGGCCGCTATTGGCTGGATCTGGTGCGGTTCGCCGAAACCAACGGCTACGAACGCGACGCGCTGAAGCCCAATGCCTGGCAGTATCGCGATTGGGTGATCCAGTCGCTCAACGAAGACAAACCGTACGACCGTTTCGTGATCGAGCAACTTGCCGGCGACGAGTTGCCGGAGGCCGACGACCAGACGCGCATCGCCACGGGTTTTTTGCGGGTCGGCACGTTCGACGACGAGCCCAACGACCCGTTGAAATACAAGTACGAGCAGCTCGATGATTTGGTGCACGCCACCAGCACGACGTTTCTGGCCATCACGCTCAAATGCGCGCGGTGCCACGATCACAAGTTCGATCCGATCCCGCAGACTGACTATTACGCAGTCCTGAACTTTTTTATCGGAGGCAAGGCCGCCGAAGGACCGCTGCTGGCCTACGCCGACGCGTCGCAGCAACCGCCCGCGGTGCAGTTGCTGCAAGGCGGCGATCCGACGCGCCCCGGCCCA
>JBGQKM010000137.1:0-15258 GCA_041499515.1 Planctomycetia bacterium
ACCGCATCGACGCCGATCGACGACAGAACGCCCAGGTCCTGCGGTCGCAATACGCGGCCACCGGCCAACACGGTGGTGCCGGCGGCCACGTCTTCGCCCAAGGCGCCGACGTGCTTGCCCGGTGAAACCTCGCCCAGCGCGCGCAGCCGCTCGCCGGCCAGCTCCGCCAGTTCGGCCGGCAGCACCGCGTCGGCGCCGGCCGGCATTGGCGCGCCGGTCATGATTTTCACCGCTTGCCGGGCGCTGACCGTGCCCGCGAACGGTTGGCCCGGAAATGCTTCGCCCACGACTTCCAGTTCGATCGGGTTGTAGGGCGTGGCGCCGGCGACGCTGCAGGCGCAAACGGCAAAGCCGTCCATCATCGCGCGATCGAAGCCCGGCACGTCGACCGGACTCACGACCGGACCGGCCAGCACGCGTCGGGCCGCCTCAGCCAGCGGCACGCGCTCGGCCCGCAGCGGTCGCAGTTGGGCGTCCAGCCAGGCCAGCGCCATTTCGACCGTGGCCCGCTGGGCGAAGCCCCGCATGCGAACATCGGCGTCGGCCTCGTGGGGTCTCGAAGGGGTCATGGGACACGGCCGCGAAAAAGACTTGGCAAAAATCGACGAGTCGGGATCTTTTGCCATCATACCTCACGCCGCCCCCAGAAGGCAGCGCGGCGGCCGATCGTGTCTCCACGGGTTCGTCGCAATCCGCTGGGATTTTCACTGCGACGCGATCCGCAAGGCCCGATGGGTCTTGCCAAGGCCCGCGGAATGGCCGTTATAGGCTCGATACGTGGGGCGCGTGTGCAGGTAGGTGTCGAGTTCGTCGCCCCATTGCACCCATCCCTTGCGCCGCTCTCGGGCGAACAATTCCAGATAGGGACCGGGGCTGCACGCCTCGATGATGTCATACGCCTCGGCGGGCTTGCGCGAGTGTTCTTGCTTGCGAGTTTTCAACAAATTGACTTGCGTTCGCCCCGGCTTCAAGGTGCGCATCTTGCCGCGAATGCCGAACAGCAAGAGCTCGGTGACGTTGCGAAAATAAAACCCGACGCCGCGGCCATCCGGTCCACCATCCTTGCGGATTTTGTACCAGACAATATTCGTCTTGTACTTGAACCCCCAGGCCTTGATGACCGAGAGTCCTTCTTCCAAAAGAGCGTTCGGGCACCAGAGATAGAGGTGGCTTTTTTCCGCCGCGTGCAGCTCGACCGGCAGGGCGCGAATTTCGTCAAACGTCATCGTCCGATAGCGGCGCAATCGCTTGTGCTCGGGCGCGACCTTGCCGGTGCGGTTCTGGAATTGCCAGGGAGGATCGGCCAGGATCGTCGCATAGGCCGCGACGTTCAGGCCCGGCAAGCCATCGCTCCATTCGCTCATGCTCAACTCCTTTCAACCCGATCGCCAAGGTTCCTCGGCCAATTCGTCACGCCGACAGCCCGTGCCGGCGTGAGGCGTAGCCTACCATGCGGTGGAAAGTGCTTGTAGTAGGCCCGGTTCCGGTTGACCGCGGCTTGCGGGGTTCACGATTTCATCGGGTACTATTGTTCCGCGGTTCAGGGCGCAGTTGCCTGCCGGAACGGGGCCGGGTACAGTCAAAGTTTGGGCTGCAACCGGCCACCTGAAGGTGGCAGGCGCCGTGTGTCTCGAAGCGGAGCTCGCAGCCCGCCAATGCCTGATTCGCCGCTACCTGATTCGCTATCGCCTGATTCGCCATCGCTTGATTCGATCGTGCCCATCGCCGCGCTACGCTCATGCCGCCAAGCCGTGCTCTAGGAATTGATCTGGGGACCACCTGTGTCGCGTTATCTCGCATCGACGAGTTGGGCCGCAGCAGCATGATCCGCGACGCCCAGGGCGATATGCTGATCCCCTGCGTCGTGTTTTTCGAAGACGGGGAGCTGACCATTGGCCGGGCGGCCAAGCAGGCCGCGATCACGCAGCCGAATCGGGCGGCCGAAACCTTCAAGCGCGACTTGGGGCAGGCGGCTTACTCGCGCGCCATCGGCGGCGAGCTGCTTCCGGCCGAATTGATCGAAGGTTGTCTGCTGAAGAAGCTGTGCGCCGAATTGGTTCCGCCGGGCGGGCCCAAGCCGGCGGTGGTGCTCTCGGTTCCCGCCTGTTTTGACCAGGCGCAGCGCCAGGCGGTGCTCGACGCCGGCCAGATCGCGGGCCTCGACGTGTTGGGGACGATCAACGACACGCTGGCCTCGGCATTGGCGCTGGCCGAGATGCAAGGCTATCTGGGCGCCGGCGGCGCGGAAAAGCCGGGCTGCCGGGTGCTGGTGTTCGATTTGGGCGGCGGCAAGCTCGACGTGGCAATCGTGGAGATCAAGCCGGGCCGCGTGCGGACGATGGCCGTCGGCGGGAATGCCCGGCTGGGGGGCTGCGACTGGGATCTACGCCTGGCCGATTTTCTGGCCGAACAATTTGCCAAGCAATTCGGCGAGGACCCGCGCCACGACATGGTCAGCGTGCACCGGCTGCTGGCGCTGGCCGAAGAAACCAAACAAACCCTCACCGCCCGCCAGCAGGCGCGCGTGCACGTCGAGCGCAGCGGAAACGCCGCCGACATTACGGTCA
Source organism: Planctomycetia bacterium (assembly GCA_041499515.1). GTDB lineage: Bacteria > Planctomycetota > Planctomycetia > Pirellulales > PALSA-1355 > PALSA-1355. The sequence goes on from JBGQKM010000137.1 coordinate 2,568, forward strand.
CACGGCAAGCGTTCGAGGAAATCACCGCCGAACTGCTCGAGCAAGCAAAAAACGCCGCCACGACCGTGCTGGCGCAGGCCGGCCTGGTGTGGCGCGATCTGGCGCATCTGCTGCTGGTCGGTGGTGGCCCGCGGATGCCCATGGTCGCCGCCATGCTCGAGACGCTCACCGGGATGAAGCCCGTGGCCAATCTGCATTCCGACGAGGCGGTCGCCCGCGGCGCGGCCTTGCTGGCCGATTCCCTTTTGGCCGCGCGCGACGGACGCAAAGCGAAAGTGCGCCTCGAGATCACGGACCTCACGCCGCACAGCCTGGGCATCGAGTGGGTCGATCCCCAGACGCAGCGCGCCGAAAACGTGGCGATCATCGTCCGCGGCACCCAATTGCCCTGCGGCACCGCGTCGACCATCACCACGACCGTCGACGACCAGACGTCGATCGTGGTGCAACTGCTGGAAGGCGAAAGCCGCGACGCGGAGCAGTGCACGCGCGTCGTGCAGTTGGTGATCCGCGACTTGCCGACCGGATTGCCCCAAGGCTGGCCGATCGAAGTCGAGTATCAGTTGACGGCCCAAGGCCGATTGCAGGTCAATGCCCGCACGCAAAAGTCCTCTCAGCCGTTGACGGTCGACGTGCGGCGCAATCGAGGGCTGTCGGCGGGCCAGGTGGCCGATTGGCGAAAATGGCTCTCCACCCACGACGGCCTCAAGGCCCTGCTGGCGCAGTGGGCCCAACAACAGAAACAGCAAGCCGAGGAGGCCGCGGTCGTTCAGCAGGCCGCGCCGGCCGCCGCGGTGCCGGGGCCGACGACCTTCATTGATGACTTCAGCTTCGATCCGATGTCGGACTCGACCCCGCGACCGAAAAAACGGACTTCAAATCGGCGAAAAATCACCATTCTGCTGACCGGATACCTGATCTCCGCGGTGCTCGGATCGGCCATCGGGTATTATATATTGATGAGATTCGAGCCGAGCTACAACTTCTGGCACCTGCGGCTGCCCGGCCTTTCGCCCGAACGGCCCGCAAGCGGCGTTCTTTCTCCAGACCCGCGCTAGGCGGCCAACCGGATCGAGCAATCCCTTCATTTCCTTATTCTCCTTGGTCCCACCACGATGACGAATGAAACGATACCAGCGGTCGGGATCGACCTGGGCACGACCTATTCGGCCGTCGCGTATCTGGACGACACCGGCCGGCCGGTGACCCTGGTCAACGCGGAGGGAGATTTGGTGACGCCCAGCGTGGTATTGTTCGAGGGCAACCAGGTGGTGGTGGGCAAAGAAGCCTTGAAAGCCCTGGCCACCGAGGCAGAGCACGTCGCCCAGTGCGCCAAGCGCGAGCTGGGAGAGCGCGCCTTTCACAAGCATTTTCAGGACCGCATTTATCCGCCCGAGGCGCTGCAGGCGTTCGTGCTCAACAAATTGCGGCAGGACGCCAGCCGGCAAATCGGCGACTTCCGCAAAGTCGTCATCACGGTGCCGGCCTATTTCGACGAAGTGCGCCGCAAAGCCACGCAAGACGCGGGCTATATGGCCGGTTTCGAAGTGTTGGATATCATCAACGAACCGACGGCGGCGGCCATCGCGCACGGATTCTTGAAGGGTTTTTTGAACCGCCAGGGTGAATCGAACGCGCCCCGCAAATTGCTGGTCTATGACTTGGGGGGCGGCACGTTCGACGTGACGGTGATGGAAATTCGCGGTCACGACTTCGCGGCACTGGCCACCGACGGCGACGTGCAGCTAGGAGGCCAGGACTGGGACCAGCGGCTGGTCGATTACGTCGCCCAGGAATTCATCACGCAATGCAAACTCGATCCGCGGGAAGATCCCAATACGGCCGGCCGGCTGTGGCGCGAATGCGAAGACGCCAAGCGAACCCTCTCGGCCCGCAACAAGGTCTCGATCAGTTGCGATTACAAGAGCCAGGCGGTGCGCGTCGAGGTGACGCGCGAGAAATTCGAGGAAATCACGCAAGACCTGTTGAACCGCACGCGATTCACCACTAAACAAACGCTGCAAGCCGCCGGCCTGGGCTGGACCGACCTGGATTACGTGCTGCTGGTGGGCGGCTCGACCCGCATGCCGATGGTCGCCAAAATGCTGCGCGAGCTGTCGGGCAAGGACCCCGATGCCTCGGTGGCCGTCGACGAGGCCGTGGCCCACGGCGCGGCTCTGCACGCCGGCATTCTGCTGGCCAAACAGCGCGGCGAGCAGCCGGTTCTGGAAATCAAGAACGTCAATTCGCACAGCCTGGGCGTGGTGGCCACCGACCGGCGCACCGATCGCAAACGCAACGCCATTCTGATCCCCCGCAACACCACCTTGCCGGTGACCGCCAAACGCATATTCCGCACGCAAAAAGACGGCCAGAAGTCGATCCTGGTGAAAATCGTCGAAGGCGAAAGCGCCTCGCCCGACGACTGCTCGCAAATCGGCAAGTGCGTGGTTCGCGATCTGCCCGACGATCTGCCGGCCCGCACGCCCATCGAAGTCCGCTTTGCCTATCAGGAAAACGGACGACTGTCCGTGCAGGTCAACGTGGCCGGCACGCACCGCGAACTGAAACACGAACTGGCGCGCGAGAACAGCCTCTCATCGGAGCAACTCAACGCCTGGCGGCTCTTCATCACCGGCCAGCCCTCGAGCGAACTGCAAGTGCTGTCGACCGACGACGAGACGATCGTGGAAGAAGGAATCGAGTAAATCTCCGCGGCCGGTGGCGCCTTTTACGCTCCAGACGACTGGCCTGCACCGAGCCTTGGCGTCTGGGCGACGTCAGTTTCCGCGGTTTGCACGTCCCAGCCGTGCCAATCTATACTGGAACCGGTTTCAAAACTGTGGGGACTGTCTCCTTCTCCGAGCCGGAATTGTTCAGCATGAAATCCCTGCCGCGTGTCATCGCTCGAGCCGCGATCGCCTCGGCCCTAATTTTGGAATTGGCCGGCACGGCATGGTGCCAATTGCCCCCCGCCGAAGCCCTCAAAACGCTCAAGCCAGCGCCCGGCTTCAAGGTATCGCTGTTCGCTTCCGAGCCGATGATCACTAATCCCTCGGCGATCGACGTCGACACGCACGGTCGCCTATGGGTCGCCGAAATCCAATGGTATCGCGGCGGCGCCAAGGATCCGCCGGCCGACAAGATCAAAGTTCTCGAAGACACCGACGGCGACGGCCGGGCCGATAAAGTCACCGTCTTCGCCGAGGGCATCTTTGCGCCGATGAGCATCTGCGTGGCCGGCGACAAAGTCTACGTCGCGACCAGTCCCGACCTGTGGGTATTCGAAGACCGCAACGGCGACTTGAAAGCCGACGGCCCGCCGAAAAAGCTGCTCACCGGGTTCGGCGGCCACAATCACGATCACGGCGCTCACAGCCTGGTGCTCGGCCCCGACCACAAGTGGTGGATGTCGCACGGCGATACCGGCTTCGACGTGCGGGGCACCGACGGCTCGCGCGTGCAGTATTCCTGGGGCGCCATTTTGCGCGGCGAACTCGACGGCGGTCAACTGGAAACCGTGGCCGTCAATTTTCGCAATCCCTATGAAGTCTGCGTCAGCTCGTTCGGCGAGCCGTTTTGCAGCGACAACGACAACGACGGCAACGAAAGCGCGCGGATCTGTTGGATCATGGAAGGTGGCAACTATGGCTGGTTCGGCGGCCCGCCGTTCGCAAAAGACGAGTTGAACGACCGGCTGTCGCCGCAAACACCCTTTCGCCAGCACTGGCACTTCCGCGGCTACGTCCCCGGCTATGTGCCGGCGACGCTGGTCACCGGCTTTGGCTCGCCCACCGGCATCTGTTTCTACGAAGGCGACGCGTTCGGGCCGAAATACAAGAACGCGCCCTTGCACACCGACCCCGGCCCGCGCGAATGCCGCGTCTATCGCCACGAACTCTCCGGCTTCGGCATGAAGGCCAGCAGCGAAGTCTTCCTGACCAATCGGGGTGACGATTATTTCCGCCCGGACGACATTTGCGCGGCCCCGGATGGACGGCTGTACGTTTCGGATTGGTACGACGGCGGCGTCGGCGGACACGCCTACAACAACCCCGACCAGGGGCGGATTTACGTGCTGCAACCCGCGGGCAAGCAACTCAAGCGCCGCGAAAAGCCCGGCCCGTACGCGAACATCCCCGATGCAATCGAAGCCCTCAAGAGCCCCAACCTGGCGACGCAGTTTCTTGCGCGGCAGCGGCTGCTGGCCGAAGGCTCGCGGAGCGTGCCGGCGCTCGTGGCCTTGCTGTCCGATCCTGAGGCCAATGATCGGGCGCGGGCCCTGTGGGTTTTGGATCGCATCGGCGGCGACGGCCGAACGCGCGTGGTCGAACAGTTGCAGAATTCGGATTCCCCATTCCGCGCCTTGGCCGTGCGTATTCTGCGACGCCACGGCAGCGAATATGGCGATGCGATTCTGGGCATGGCCGCCGACGCCTCGCCGGAAGTCCGCCGCGAAGTGCTGCTGGCCCTCCGCGGCCTGGCCGGCGAAAAGGCCGAAGCGGCCTTGGCCAGCATCGCGGCCGGCTACGACGGCGCGGACCGCTACCTGTTGGAAGCAATCCATATCGCCGCGGCCGATCGCCAGAAATCGTTGTTGACCCGCCTGGAAAGCCAGCGTCCGCTGTCGAGCGAGCAATTTCCGCTCTTGCAACTGCTCGACCCCCAGCGGGCGACCCACGACCTATTGGCCAGGCTCGCGCAAGGGAACCTCGACGGCCAGTCGGCCGCGCTTGTCCTGGAAGACGCCGCAAATATCCCGTCGCTCGACGCGGGCTGGGGCTTGCTGACGTTCGCCGAAAACACCGCCAACTCGGCCGCCCTGCGACGCGCGGCCTTGGAAAAAATCACCGCCAATCTGAACCGCCGCGGCGGTTGGTTGATCATGGCCCACGACGGGCGATTCTCGTCCGCTCTGCGCGGGCTGCTGGCCGACGACGCGCTACGCGCCACGGCGCTTACCGCGATTGCCAAACTTCGGATCGCCACATTGGGCAGCGAAGTGCTGGCGCTGGCCCAGGCCACCGATCTCGATGCCGCCGCGCGGGCCCAGGCCATTGATGCCGTGGCACGCCTCAGACGGCCGGGAGCCGCCGCCGCCGCGCTCTTTCCGCTGTTGTCCGATCCTCAGCCAAAAGTCGTTCACGCGGCGATGCAGGCCCTGGTCGAACTGCAAGACATTCGCAGCCTGCGCGAGATTCTTGCCGGCGAGAAATTTTCGGCCGAAATGCGCCGGACAACCGCCGATCTGCTGGTGGATTCGGTGGGCGGGGCGATCGTGCTGCTGCGGTTGATCGACGAGAATCAACTGCCCGACGGCCTGAAGCAGTCGGTGGTGGCCAAAGCCGTGGCGCATCCCGACTCGAACGTTCGCGTGCTGTACGAAAAATTCATTCCCGAATCCGAGCGTCCAAAAATGTTGGGAAAAACGATCTCCGCCGACGCCATCCTGGCGCTGGCCGGCGACGCGAATCGCGGCCGTGTGATCTTCAACAAAAGCTCCGCCGCGCTGTGTAAGCAGTGCCATGCCGTGCAGGGTTTTGGCGGCACGCTGGGCCCCGACCTGACCAACATCGGCAAGAAATACGAACGAAAAACCCTGCTGGAAACCATTCTCGACCCTTCCAAAGCCATCGCCCCGGAATTCATCCCCTATTTGCTCGAAACCCAGGCGGGCCAGGTCCATGTCGGTTTTTTGGTCGAACGAACCGCCGAACACGTCGTGCTCAAGGACGTGAAAAACCAACGGATTCGCGTCGCCACCGACCAGATCGAATCGCTCGTGCCCCAGCCCAAGAGCCTGATGCCCGAATTGGTTTTAAGCGACGTCACGCCCCAAGACGCGGCCGACCTGCTGGCCTATTTGATCACGCTGCAATAGACTTGCGTCGGCCCGCCGCGACGCACGACTGTCCGATGGACGAGGTGTCATCCGTGTCTTCAACGACCCAACGCTTTCGACCCGCTCGCGCGCTGCCCGCCGCGCTCGTAGTCGTCGGCTTGCTCTTTTCGAGCGCCCGACTGGCATCCGCGCAGGCGCTTTCTCCCGAAGAAGCACTTAAACATTTCAAAGTGGCCGACGGCTTCGAGGTGCAACTGTTTGCCAGCGAACCGCTGGTCCGGCAGCCGGTGACGATGACCTTCGACGATCGAGGGCGGATGTGGGTCGTTCAATACTTGCAATACCCCGCGCCGGCCGGGCTGAAGCCGGTCGAGGTCGACCGCTACCTTCGCACCCGGTACGATCGCGTCCCCGAGCCGCCCCCAAAAGGCCCGCGCGGAGCCGACAAAATCACGATCCTGGAAGACACCGACGGCGATGGACGCGTGGACAAGGCCAAGGATTTTGTCAGCGGACTGAATCTGGCCTCGGCGCTGGCCATCGGCAACGGCGGAGTCTATGTCGGCCAGGCTCCCTATTTGCTGTTCTATCCGGATCGCGACGGCGACGATGTGCCCGACGGCGATCCAGAAGTCCTGCTGCGCGGCTTCGGCCTGGAAGACGCGCACGCGGTGATCAACTCGCTTCAATGGGGACCCGACGGCTGGCTGTACGGCGCGCAAGGCAGCACGGTCACGGCCGACGTCGGTGGCATCGGCTTTCAGCAGGGCATCTGGCGCTACCACCCGCGCACGAAACAATTCGAATTATTTTCCGAGGGGGGCGGCAATACCTGGGGACTCGATTTCGATCGCCACGGCAACGCGATCGCCGGCACGAACTACGGCGAATGCGTCTGCCTGCACCAGGTGCAGGGTGGCTACTACGTCAAGGGCTTTTCCAAGCACGGCCCGTTGCACAACCCCTACACCTACGGATATTTCGAGCACGCCCGGCATCAGGGCCAAAGCGGCGGCCACGTGACTTGCGGCGGCATCGTGTATCAAGGCGGCGCCTATCCCGAGACGTTCACTGGCGCCTATGTCGCTGCCAACCTGCTGTCGAACGCCGTCTATTGGAGCGCGCTGGAGCCGGAGCGCTCGACCTTCAAAACGCGCTATCTCGGCACGCTGCTGTCGACCGACGACATCTGGTTCCGCCCGATCGATTGTCTCACCGGGCCCGATGGCTCGGTCTTCGTGGCCGACTGGTACGACCAACGGGCCAATCACGTGATTCCCGAGGACACCTGGGACCGCTCGAACGGCCGCATTTGGAAAATCGTGTACCGGGCGACCAGGCCGGCGGAGAAACTCGATCTGAGCCGGCGCACAAGCGACGAACTGGTCGGGCTGCTGTCGCACTCCAACGCCTGGTATGTGCGCGAGGCCCGGCGAATTCTCTCCGAACGGCGCGACGCGTCGGTGTGGCCCCGCTTGCAAAGCATGATCGACCAATCGGGCGACGCGCATCTGGCCCTGGAGGCACTCTGGGCCTTGTACGGCAGCGGCGGCTGGAACGACACACGCGCGTTGGCCCTGTTGGATCACCCCAGCGCCGACGTGCGCGCCTGGACCGTGCGGCTGTTGGGCGACGAGCGACATGCGCTGCCGCCGGCCATCCACGCCCGGCTGATGGCATTGGCAGCCGGCGAACCGAGCCCCACGGTCCGCAGCCAACTGGCTTGCACCTGCAAACGGCTGCCCGCGGCCGACGCGCTGCCGATTGTCGAGCAACTGCTGCGGCGCGGCGAAGATGCCGACGATCTGCACATTCCGCTGCTCTTGTGGTGGGCGATCGAAGACAAGGCGATTTCCGATCGCCAGCCGGTGCTCGACCTGCTCGCCTCCGGCGAGACCTGGCGGCTGCCGATCGTGCGCGACACGCTGGTCGAGCGGCTGGCGCGGCGCTATCTGGCCGAAAAATCCGAGGCCGGCTACGCCGCCTGCGCGCGGCTGCTGGCGATGGCGCCAAGGCGCGAAGACGTCCACCGCTTGATCGCGGCCATGGACAAGGACGCCTCGGGCCAACGGCTGGAGAAAGTGCCCGCGGCACTGGAGAAACCGCTGGCGGAACTCTGGCGGCAGGAGAGCTCGGACCCAACGCTGACGCGTTTCGCGCTGCGGATGGGAAGTCGCGAGGCCTATCAACGGGCCTTGGCGCGCCTGGCCGATCGTAGCGAGCCGCAGCCGGTGCGTTTGGCCCTGATCGCGGCGGTGGGGCAAGCCGCCGATCCCGATGCGCTTGCGCGGCTCCTGCCGCTGTTGGACCCGTCGCAGGGCGATGCGATTCGCCTGGCCGCGCTGGCCGCGCTTGCGCACTTCGCCGACGACTCGATCGCCCCAGAGGTGCTGGCCCGCTTTGACACTCTGACGCCGGCACTGCGCGGGCGGGCGATCGACTTGCTCTGCAGCCGCCGGCCGTGGTCGCGGGAGCTGGTGCGGGCCGCGGCCGAAGGCAAAATCGAGGCCCAAGAGGTTTCGGTGGATCAGGTCCGACAAATGCTGGCCCACCACGACGCGGCGCTTGAGCAGGCCATCGAAGCCAAGTGGGGCAGAATTCGGCCCGCCACACCCGGCGAAAAACAGGCCTACGTCCCCGTGTTGGGCCGCGTGCTCAACGAAGGCCCGGGGGACTTGGACAACGGGCACAAACTGTTCGTCAAACATTGTGCGACCTGTCACACGCTGCATGGCGAGGGCAACAAAGTCGGTCCCGATCTGACCACGGCCGACCGCAAAAACCGCGACTCCCTGCTGATCAACATCCTCGACCCCAGCGGCACCATCCGACCGGAATTCGTCGCGCAAACCGCCGTGCTGGTCGACGGCCGCGTGCTCACCGGACTGGTGACCGACTCCAGCCCGCAGCAACTCACGCTGGTGGACGCGAAAAACCAAAAGACGACGCTGGCGCGCGAAGAGATCGAACAGATGCAACCCTCGGCCCAATCGCTGATGCCCGAACGCTTGTTGGAGCCCTTGGCCCCGCAGGAAGTGCGCGATTTGTTCCGTTACTTGGAGTCCGACGCCCCGGGGCCGAAGTCGGCCGGCACATAGCGCCTGGCGTGCATGGCCGCCGCGTGCTCCAGGTTAGCTCTCCGCACCGCGGCCAGAAGTTTCTTGAGCGCCAACTCGCGCGCCCGGCGGCGAAGCATTTGCAGGCGCTCCCGCTTTTCTTCCTTGGCTTTGCGCACGCGGCACAATCGACAGGGCATGTAAACCATTCCGCCGCAGCCACCGCAACGCGCCAACGGCCCAACCGGTTCGCCCTGCCGCTCCAGCCGCCGCGCCTCGTAATCGGGTCGTTTGCCCGAGGCAATCGCGCCCACGCTGGCGCGGCTGATGCCGACCACTTTGGCGATTTGCCGATGGGAATATCTGTCTTCCGCCAGCAAACGTTTCGCTTCCTGTATTCTGCTCGGTTCAAGCATGGGTGCACTCCCGTCGTGGCCTAATGCGATGGTCTGTCGTTGAAAAAGGGGTCAATCATCGAAGTTGTCGTCTGGCCAGAAGTCGCCATGCTCCGGCTGAGGTTCTTCCTCGTCCTCGAATTCCTCCAACTCCCACGTTTCGTCGAACGTCAGGTCGGGATCGTCGAGGTCCCAATCGTCATCGGGCTCTTCGGGGGTCGGATCGAGATGGGCAAAAGTCGGCGCGGTTCCGACGCGTCCCGACGGGGCGTGGGCCGCGCGTCGTCCTGGCGGCTGGATCGAGGACATGGCAGAGACCTCCTGGAAGAGGGCCAGTATTTCGGGCACGGGGTGCGAGGGGTTTTTTCGCCCTCGGTCCGATGGCCGCATCGTAAGACATAAAGTGGCCACATTTCAACCATGATTTTGAACATAATTATGACCTTTTTATACGCACAGTACTCAAAAAATGGCCTATTTTTAGTACTTGACAGGACAGAACCTCGACAAGACAGGGTTAAATCGGCTACTATGGAAACTGCGACCCCGTAGTCAGATGTTGTTTTTCATCACTAACAATGGTCAAAAATATGACTCTGGTTATGTACGACTCCGAACGCCTCGACGGCATGTCGCTACGCGTGCTCGATGTGTGTGCTCGCTTGCGAAACCTGGCCCAGAAATGCCGCCAAGAGGAGTTGCCGCCGATCGGTCTGCACGACCGCAAGGCGCTGGAGTGGCTGGAAAAACTCGAAGACTGGCTGGTGCGCGCCGAGGGGGAAGTGAATCGCTCCGTGCACAAAACCCACGGCGAACGCCGCGCGCGTCAAACGCAAGCCACCCGCGCCAAACCGTCCTAGGCCGCCGACAATGCGCGCCGCGATACCCGGCGACCGGCACTGCGATCGCGCAAACCAGCGCACCTGCCGACGAACGGGCCGATTATTCGGCCTTGAGCGGGCCGGCCGGCAATTATCCAGTGGGTCTGCCCTACAGGTCGAAAAGCTATCTTAGGTGCGCACGCTTTCCGCATGCGGAGGCCAGGGACGATGCCGCTGGAAGTGATGAACATGGTGATGGGCCTGGCGTTTCTATCCGTCTGGGCCCTGGTCGGAAGGATTCTGGTGCGTCAGCACATCAACTGACGCGCGTCGGGCCGCGGCAGCAGAAGTATCGGCCCGACTCTAAAACCAGCGCCGCTTGTCGACCAGGTTCACTAGCGGCTCGCCGCGCACGAAATGCCGCACGTTATCAAGCAACACGTTCAGATGGCGCGGCGCCACGCGCGGCGATTGGCCGGCCACGTGTGGCGTGAGAATCACATTCGGAAATTTCCAGAGCGGATGCGCCGGCGGCAAAGGCTCGATTTCGAACACGTCCAGTCCCGCTCCGGCGATTTCTCCGGCCGCCAGCGCCGCGACCAGGTCGTCGAGGTTCACGATCGCGCCGCGCCCGATGTTGATCAGATAGGCGCTGCGCTTCATCGACTGCAACTGGGTCCGGCGGAACCACTGTTGCGTCTCGGGCGTATGCGGCGCGGCGATCACCACAAAATCGCTTTGCACCAGCAACTCGTCGAGCCGCTCGGGCGGCCACAGCGCCGCGATGCCCTCGCCCGCCGACTTCCTCACCGGATCGACCGCCAGCACGCGCATGCCAAAGAGCGAACACCGCCGGGCGATTTCTGAACCGATCTGTCCCAGCCCCACGATGCCCAACGTCAGATCGCCCAAGCTCACGTGGGCTCGGTCGATGGCGCTGACCACGCCCGGTCCGGTGGCAAAGCCGGGGCGCTCGTGCTCGCCGCCGATCGGATCCCAGCGGCCGGCCGCCTGATTGCGAATATAAGTGTGCAAATGCCGCGTGAACGCGAGCATCATGCCCAGCACGTGTTCGGCGATCACGTCGGAATACAGTCCCCGCATGTTGGTCAGCACGGCCGGATGCTCGATCAGCTCGGCAAACAGATAGTGTTCCAGGCTGGCCGTCGGCGACTGCACCCAGCGCAATTTGGTGCTGGCGGCCAGCAGCGGCGGCGTGAGTTTTCCAAAAAACGCGTCGGCATCGACGATCGCCTCGCGTGCCGCGTTTTCGCTCTCGGCGTTGACCACTTGCATGGGGCCGGCGGCCGCGACGATTTGTCGATAGCGGTCGGCCTCGACCGCCGGATGGATGACCAGTTTCATGTACCGCCCCGCGACAGAGAATCACCTTCAGCTCGTGCTCACACGATTCTAGCAACTCGCTTGTCGAGGCGAAACGCATTGGGCTCACGGGCGTCAACGGCCGGAGAATGCCCAAAAACATGCCGCGCCTAGCGCGACGGCCACCGGCAGCGTCGTGATCCACGCCGCCAGAATGGTCAGAATCATCTTCCACCGCGCGCTGCGCAACACGGCGCCGATGCCGAACAGCGAGCCGCAACTCACCTGCGTGGTGGAAACGGGCCAGCCCAGCCCGCTGGCCGACAGCACCACCAGGCTCGTCACCAGATTGGCTGAGAAACCCTGACCATGATTCATGGGCGTGATTTTTTCCGACATTACACGGGCCACGCGCCGCGCGCCAACCAGGCCGCCGGCCGCGATCGCCAGGCCGACCAGCGCCATGCTGGAGAATCCCGAAAGCCGCGGCGCCAAGAGCAGCAGCGCCGCGATCTTGGGCGTGTCATTCAATCCCCGCGCGAAACTTACCACGCCGGCCGACAGATAGTGCATGCGGTCCAGGATGGTTGAGGCTTGCAGCCCCAGCAATCGTCCCTCGTAATGACTGCGACACGTCACCGGCGTTCCCACGCGCAAGGTCAAATGTTCGACGCGTGCCAGCGCGGCCGTCGGGCCCAGCCCGGTGTGGGTTTCGAGCACCTCGCTGCCGACGCAGAAACAGGTCTCGGCCGTAATGCCGCCGGCCTCGCGCAGAAAATGCAACAGGCTATAGAGCGCGACGGTTCCGCCGGCCGCCAGCAGGGGGCTGGCCAGCATCGGCAGGAAAAAATCACCGCCCAACTTCTGAAGATTGATCGCCGAGCCGGCCGCCCAGCCGGCCCCCACCAACGCGCCCAGCAGGCTGTGCGTGGTCGAAATTGGCATGCCGACGCGCGTGGCCAACAGCACGGTCAAGCCCGCGGCCAGGCCCACCGCCGCGACGAAGTTCACGTCGGTCACCAGGCCGTCGGCCACCAGGCCGCGACCGCTGAAATTCGCCAGCAGGCGGTCGGCCAAAAAGACAGCCGTCAGCGACCCCAGCAGGGTCGCGATCGTGGCCCAGATCAGCGCCCCGCGATAGTTCGTCGTGCCGCTGCCAAACAACGTGGCCACGCCCTTGAAATTGTCATTGCCGCCGTTGGCAAAAGCCAAACACAGCACGGCTATCAGAATGAAAACGACACTCATCGCATC
>JBGQKM010000138.1:0-15242 GCA_041499515.1 Planctomycetia bacterium
CCACCAGAATGGCATTCTTGCATGCCAGCCCGATGAGCACGACGAATCCCACCTGAGTGAAGATATTGACGTCCAAATGGGCCGCCAGCACCGCCGCGATCGAGCACAACAGGCACATCGGCACCACCAGGATCACGGCCAGCGGCAGCGACCAGCTTTCGTATTGGGCGGCCAGCACCAGGAATACAAGCACCACGGCCAAGACGAGCACCAGCAGGGCCGTATTGCCGGTTTGCAATTGCAGCAAGCCGAGCTCCGTCCATTCGGAGCGCATCGACCAACTGAGCTCGAGCTCGCGGTCGACGACCTGCTCGATTTTTTCGATCGTCTCGCCAGAACTGAGACCGGGGGCCGAACTGCAGTTGATCGGCGCGGACGGATACATGTTGTAGCGCGCGATCAGCACCGGTCCGGTGACGTCGCGGACCGTGGCCAGCGAGCCGAAGGGCACCATCTGTCCGCGAGTGCTGCGGATTTTCAGTTGTTGCAAGTTATCGATTTGCTCGCGGAAATTCTGGTCGGCCTGGACGTTGACCTGCCAGGTGCGGCCGAACAGATTGAAATCGTTGACGTACAGCGAGCCCAAATAGACTTGCAGCGTGTTGAACACTTCGGACATCGAGACGCCCATGGTTTTGGCCGCGGTGCGATCGATATCGAGGTACAGCCAGGGGGTCTTGGCGCGGAAGCTTGTGAACGGGTTTCGCAATCCGGGCGTTTGGGCGCCCCTGGCCACGATGTCGTCGGCCACGGTTTGCAACGACTCGAAGCCGGCGTTTCCGCGATCTTCGATCATGATCTTGAAGCCACCGGCCGTGCCCAGCCCGTCCAGCGGCGGAGCGCCGAGCACATTGACCAGACCATCGCTGATCTCGCCCTGTAGATGACTCTGCAGCTCCGCGGCCAGGGCATCGCCGGACAGGTGGGGCGCAAGCCGGTCATGGAAATCGTCGAGCATCACGTACATGGCGCCGAAGTTCGGCGCGTTGGCGTTCAATAGCAGCGACTGGCCGGAAATGGCCACGGTGTGTTTGACGCCCGGCGTTTTCCGCACGATCTCTTCGATCCGCTGCATCACCTGCTCGGTGCGGCCCGCGGACGCCGAATCGGGCAACAGCAGATTGACCAGCAAATAGCCCTTGTCCTGGGGCGGAATAAACCCCTTGGGTGCTTGCGCGAAACTGGTGTACGTCAAGTGCAACAGACCGCCGTAGCCCACCAGCACCAGCAAGCTGACTCGCAGCAGCCTGCCGACGGTCCAGGTGTACACGCGGCCGGTCTGGTCGAAGCCCTTGTTGAACATGCGGAAGAAAAAGCCCAGCACGCGGTTCAGCGGCCAGGCCACGACGACGCCGGCGGTGGCTCCGGCCAGGGCCGCCACCCAGGGCTGCATGTCTTCGGTCACATTGGCCGGAAACCAATGATTCTCCACCATCCACGAGGTCAGGAATTCCCAACCGAGCCAGCCGCCGGCAATCACGAATGCCGGCCAAGGCAGCGGAGGCGCCGTGTGCTTGTCGCGCGGCCGCAACAACAGCGCGGTCAGTGCCGGGCTGAGCGTCAGCGAGTTGAACACCGAAATCATCATCGACACCGCGATCGTCAGGGCAAACTGGCGGAAGAATTCGCCCATGATGCCGGTAATGAAGGCGCAGGGGACAAACACCGCGCTGAGCACCAGCCCCACCGCGATCACGGGGCCCGAGACTTGCTCCATGGCTCGAATCGTCGCGTCGCGCGGCGAGAGCCCATGCTCGATATGGTGCTCCACCGCTTCCACGACCACGATCGCGTCGTCGACCACGATGCCGATGGCCAGCACCAGCCCAAACAGCGTGAGGTTGTTGAGGCTGAAGCCCATCGCCGCCATCACCGCGAAGGTGCCGATAATGGCCACGGGCACGGCAATCAGGGGAATGATGGCCGAGCGCCAGTTTTGCAAGAATATGAGCACCACCAGCGCCACCAAAATCACCGCGTCGCGCAGAGCCTTGAAAACTTCGTTGATCGACTCGGTAATGAAAGGCGTGGTGTCGTAGACGATCGAGTAATCGACGCCCTCTGGAAAACGGTCTTTGAGCTCCTCCATCTTGCCCCGCACCAGCCGGGCGATATCCAACGCGTTGGACCCGGGCAACTGGTAGATCGACAGAGCCACCGAGGGCTGGCCGTCGAGCCGGCAGGTCTGGTCATAGCCCAGGGCGCCGAGTTCGATGCGGGCCACGTCGCGCAACCGCACGAGGCGTCCGGTCGCGTCGGTTTTCAGGATCATGTCGGCGAACTGTTCCGGATCGACCAGTCGCCCCATGGTGCTGATCGTGAACTGGAATACTTGTCCTTTTTGGACCGGCGGCTGGCCGATTTGTCCGGCGGCGACCTGGGTGTTTTGCTGTTCGATGGCCTGGGTGACATCGGTCGTGGACAGATTGCGCGACGCCATTTTCTCCGGGTCGAGCCACAGACGCATGCTATAGTCGCGCTGGCCGAGGTAGGTGATGTCGCCCACGCCGGGCAAGCGCGACAGCTCGTCCTTGAGTTGAATGGTCGCGTAATTGCTGAGGTACAAACTCTCGCGCACTCCGCCCGGCGAAAACAGATTGACGATCATCAGCACGCTGGGTGACTTTTTCTTCACCGTGACGCCGCGCCGCTGGACCAGGTCCGGCAGGATCGGCTGGGCCAGGGCGACGCGATTTTGCACCATCACCTGGGCCATGTTCAAGTCGACGCCGTTCTTGAACGTCACGGTCAGAATATACATGCCGTCGTTGGTGCATTGCGACGACATGTAGAGCATGTTTTCCACGCCATTGACTTGTTGTTCGATCGGCGCGGCAACGGTATCGGCGACCACCTGGGCGTTGGCCCCGGGGTACGTTGCCGAGACCTCGACCGTGGGCGGCGTGATGTCGGGATATTGCGCGATGGGCAACGTGAAAAGCGCGATGCCGCCGGCCAGCGTAACGACGATCGACAAGACGGCTGCGAAGATCGGCCGGTTGATGAAAAAATACGAAAACACGGCGATCTCATTTCTGCAGGATAGGTTCGGCCGGCGGCGGGGCTTTGGGTCCGGCCGGCCGGCGTCGACGTCGTAGCCGACCGCTCCATTGGCGCAGCGGCCACAGGGTCAACAGACCCAGCGACAAGTGGCCGGCGCCACGCACGAGTCGCGAGGCGAACAGCGGCATCCCACTTAGCCAGTCGATGGTGGAAAAGAAGACCGGCGTGAGGAACAGACCGAAGAGCGTGACGCCGACCATGCCGCTGAACACGGCCGTGCCCAGCGTGCGGCGCATCTCGGCGCCGGCGCCGGTCGAGAGCATCAAAGGCGCCACGCCCAGAATGAACGCGAAGGAGGTCATCACGATCGGCCGCAGCCGCAAGCGGCAGGCCTCGAGAGTGGCTTGCCGGCGCGACTCGCCGGATTCGCGCTTCACCTTGGCAAACTCGACGATCAGGATCGCGTTCTTGCTGGCCAGCCCCACCAGCACCACGAAGCCGATCTGCGTAAAAATGTTGATGTCGTTCTTGGCCAGGTTCACGCCGACAATCGCGCTCAACAGGCACATCGGCACGACCAGGATCACGGCCAGCGGCAACGACCAACTCTCATATTGGGCCGCCAGCACCAGGAAGACCATCACCACGGCAAAACCAAAAATGACCATCGCGGTGTTGCCCGCCGTCAACTCGAGGTATGCCATTTCCGTCCATTCGTAGGCCATCGACTTGGGCAACTCGACGCTGGCCACTTTCTCCATCACGTCGATCGCGTCGCGCGAGCTCACGCCCGGCTTGCCGGAGCCCATGATCGAGGCCGACGGGTACATGTTGTAGCGCGTCAGCACCAGCGGTCCGTTGACTTCACGGATGTTGGCCAGCGACCCCAGCGGGACCATCGCGCCGGCGGCGTTGCGCACCTGGAGCTTGGGGATGTCCTCCACCTGATCGCGGAACTGCTGCTGCGCTTGCACGATGACCTGCCAGGTGCGGCCAAAGAGATTGAAATCATTGACGTACAACGAGCCCTGATAAACCTGGAGCGTGTCCGAAAAATCGCGCAGATTGACGCCCTTTTCCATGCACTCGCGCAGATCGGGCTCGATCTTCAACATCGGCACGTTGGCCCGGAAGGGGCTGAACAGGTTGGAAATCGTCGGTTGTTCGTTGCCCTTGCGGATCAAGTCCTCGGTCGTGGTTTGCAGGGCGTTGGACCCCACGTCGGTCCGATCTTCGACGACCAGCGTAAATCCGCCCGAGCGGCCGACGCCGCGCACCGGCGGCGGCGGCAGCACCTGAATCATCGCGCCTTCGATCTGTTTGAAGCCTTCGTTCAGCCTGGCGACGATGCTCGGGCTCCAGCGACTGGGGTCGCGGCGGTTATCGTAGGCGTCTAAACCGATGAACAAGGAACCGAAGTTCGAACCGATCGCGTTGAGCGCAAACGACTGCCCTGAGATCCCCGTCACGTGCAGAATGCCCGGCGTGGCGTGCGCAATCTTCTCGATTTGTCGAATGACCTTGGCGGTGCGCTCTTCGGAGGCCGCGTCGGGCAACTGCACGTTGATGAGCATGTAGCCCATGTCCTGATTGGGGATGAAGCCTTTCGGGGTCTCCACGAATTGTCGATAAGTCAGCGCCAGCAGCCCGGCGTAAACCACCAATACCAGCAGGCTGACGTGCAGCAGCTTTCCCACGATCCAGGTATAGACGCTGCCGAACATTTCGAAGCTGTGGTTGAACGCTCGGAACGCGATTTTGAGGATCTGATTGAGCGGCCAACCCACCACGACCCCCGCGACGGCGCCTGCCGCCACCGCCAGCCAGGGCATAGCCGTCACGAGCGTGCTGCCGGGCGCGGCCAGCTCGATGAAACGCGGCGCCAGCCGGTCCCAGCCCAACCACCCGCCCGCCAATGCAAACGCCAACCACGGCAACGGCGGAGCCACCTTTCCGCCGCGTGGCCGCAACAACACCGCGGTCAGCGCCGGGCTCAAGGTCAGCGAGTTGAACGTCGAGATGATCGTCGATACCGAAATCGTCAGCGCGAATTGGCGGAAAAACTGGCCCGTGATGCCGCTAATGAACGCGCAGGGGACAAACACCGCGCTGAGCACGAGCCCCACCGCGATGACCGGCCCGGACACTTGCTGCATGGCCAGGATCGTCGCGTCGCGCGGCGCCAGGCCCGATTCGATGTGATGCTCGACCGCTTCGACCACCACGATGGCGTCATCCACGACGATCCCGATGGCCAGCACCAGGCCGAAGAGCGTCAGGTTGTTCAGGCTGAATCCGAGAGCCGCCATGGCCGCAAACGTTCCGACAATCGCCACCGGCACCGCGACCAGCGGAATAATCGCGGATCGCCAGTTCTGCAGAAAGACCAACACCACAACGGCGACCAGGATCACCGCATCGCGCAGGGTTTTGAAGACCTCTTTGATCGACTCGCGCGTATACGGCGTCGTGTCGAAGTTGATTTGCCAGACAATTCCCTCGGGAAAATCTTTGGCCAGATCCTCCATCTTCGCCAATACGTTGTCGCGAGTTTCCAGCGCGTTGGCATCGGGAAGCTGAAAGATCGGCATGTAGACGGTCGGCTGACCATCGAACTGCACGCTGACGTCCTGGTTCTTCGCGCCCAATTCGACCCTTCCGATGTCTTTCACGCGGACAATCCGGCCGTCGGAGGTGGATTTGAGGATGATGTTCTCGAACTCCTCGACGTTGTCGAGCCGCCCGAGCGTGGTCATCGTGATCTGGAACTTCTGATCGCCGCGGATCGGCGGATTCCCGATGCTTCCGGCGGCCACCTGGGCATTCTGCTCGCGAATGGACTGCACCACGTCGCCGGCCGTCAAATTGCGCGCCGCCAGCTTCGCTGGGTCGACCCAAACCCGGATACTATAGTCGCGCTCGCCCGACAAGCTGACGTCGCTGACCCCTTCGACGCGAGCCAGTTCGTCTTTGAGCCGCGTGAGGGCATAGTTGCTCAAATAGAGCTGGTTGTAGCGGCGGTCGGGCGAGGAGATGGCGATGCCCATCAGAACGTCGGGCGAGCGCTTGCGGACGGTGACGCCGGTCTGCTTGATCACTTCGGGCAACAAGGGGAGCGCCAGGCTGACCCGATTCTGAACCAGCACCTGTGCCATGTTGAGGTTGATGCCGTGGTTGAACGTAACGCTCAGGTTGTACGAGCCGTCGTTGGTGCAGCTCGACGACATGTAGATCATGCCCTCGACGCCGTTGACCTGCTGTTCGATCGGCGCGGCGACCGATCCGGCCACGTCTTTGGCGCTGGCGCCGGGATAGTTGCACATGACCGACACGTTCGGCGGCGAAATGGGCGGGAATTGCGCCAGCGGCAGCGTGAAGGCCGAGATCGCGCCGGCCAGGGTGATGACGATCGAAAGCACCGAGGCGAAAATGGGGCGATCGATGAAGAATCGCGAGGTCACGGCCGACTCTCCCAGCAACTACTTCGGTGAGTGTTCCTTCCCCGCCGTGTCAGAGTCCGCCACTCTGGATCCCGCCTCGCTCGACTGCCCGGCGGTGGATTCGGCCACTTTGGGTTGCACCTCGGCCCCTGGCCGAATGCGTTGCAGCCCGCTGACCACCACGCGCTCGCCTTCGGCGAGACCCTTGAGAATCACGCGCTGCCCCTGTTGGAGTTTGCCGACCTGCACGCGCCGGTACTGCGCTTTGTTTTCGTTGTCGACCACGTACACGAACTTCTGTCCTTGATCGGTCCCTAACGACTCCTCGGAAACCAACAGCGCGTGATACGGTTGGCCCAACGGGAGCCGCACGCGGACAAACAGTCCCGGAGTGAGCAGATGGTCGGAGTTCTTGAAGACGCCGCGAATCTGCAACGTGCCGGTGCTGGGGTCGACCCGATTTTCGACGAAGTTGATCGTCCCGGAGTGCGGGAAACCGTCCTCATCGGCCAGGCCCATCATGACCGGCACCGCCCGCGCGTCGGCCGTTTTCGTCCGGCCCTCTTCCGTATTGCGGCGGATCCGCAGCAACGTCCGTTCGTCGACTTCGAAGTAGGCGTAGATCGGATCGACCGCGACGATCGTCGTCAGGATCGTTTCGTCCGCCCGGACCAGGTTGCCCGGATCGAGTTGCGTGCGACTGATGCGGCCGCTGATCGGTGCGCGGACTTTGGTGTAGTTGAGATTGAGTTGGGCCAATTCGATATTGGCCCTGACCATTTCGACGGCCGCCGCGGCTTCGGCCCGGTCGCCGGCAACCTGATCGAACTGCTCGCGCGAAATCGACTTGTTGCCAACCAGTTTTTCCATCCGATCATAGTCCAGTGCCAGTCGCTTGAGATGGGCTTGGGCCTGCAGCAGGCTGGCCTTGGCTCGGGCGACTTCCGCCTGGTAGGGACGCGGATCGATTTCAAACAGCACGGATTCCTTCTCGACGTCGCGGCCTTCCATGTCCTTGAAGTTGACTTTGTCGAGATAGCCGGTCACGCGCGCGCGGATATCGATCGTTTTGATGGCCACCGTTCGGCCCGTGAAATCTTCGTAATCGGTGATCTCGCCGGAGGTCGGCAGTGTCACGAACACCTCCGGCGGCTTGGGCGCGACAATGGCTTGCTGCTGCTGTGGCTCAACGCAGCCGCAAATTCCGGCCAGCAGTACCAGCACCAACCAAGTCCGCGTCAGTAACCGTCCCACTTTCGAATCTCCCCTGATGGCAAGAGCCCGGCGAACTCCGATCCGTTCGCCAAAACTCCAGAAAAAAACGATCAGCCCACGTTTCGCCGCGCGCGCTCCTGCGGTGTAAGTATGCCGTGGAAGACCACGTCCACGATGTCCTGCGCCTGCACGTCGACACTCTTGGACTGGCCGCTGAAATAGTTGGTAAAAATCGTGCCGTAGAGCAGATTGCCGATGACGTCGGTAATCCGGTCCACCGGGATGTCGCGCACGCGCTTCTCGACGATCAGCGAGCGATAGATGATCCGCCAGCGCTCGACGTTGACGATGCGGTGTTCCATGAAAGTCGGCCTGGTACGATCCTTGAACTGGGCCCGTTCCTGGATCAGCAGCTCCACGAATTCGGAATGTTCGGCAAAGAAGGTCAAAAAGATGCGGATCCCGGTGGTGATCCGCTCCACCGGCTCGTCAATTCCTTCCAGGCTGGCATCGACCCGCTCGCGCAGCATGCGCATCACGCGGTCGGCGGCGGCCAGGAATAGTTCGCGCTTGCTGCGAAAGTAGCGGTACACGGTCCCCTTGCCGACACCAATGGTTTCACACAACAGTTGGGTATCGGTGTCGGTATAGCCGTGTTTGGCAAACAGGAGGGCCGCCTGCGTCAGGATCTCTTCCTTGCGGCTGGTCCACAGCTCCTCGCGGGAAACGCGTTTGGGCTTGTTTTGAGTCTTATTGGCCATGGTTTCGCCTCGCGTAGTGGAGCTGACTGACCAGTCAGTCAAAGTATACGCCACTCAGGATGGGCGCGTCAAGCAGCCCATTGGTGCCTGTGCGAAAAGGGCCACGCAAGCGCGTCACCAACGTTTTCGCGGCGGAAATCAGCCCCGGGGCGAGGATCGCAACCAGCGGGCAAAAAGCACCGGCCCAGCCAGTCTTTTTGGCGAAAAAGGGGCCCGCCGGCAGCCAAATCCACGCCGCCGAAGGCGCGGGCGGACACGGATGGCGGCGTGAAAGTTCCAGCGTCCGCAACGCTGTTGGCCAGCGGCAACGGCCCGCGGCGTTTCTTATCGGGTGAACGTCAAACCCGGATCGCTTGGGCTGCCGCTGGCCAGCTTGAATCTGAGCTTGTCGCCCGCCTCAAGGGCCACGTGGCCCACCAGTGCGTTCTGGTCGCTGGCGGTGAGGATCAAGTAATTGTCGGCCAGCGTGTACGTGCCTTTGAGCCGCTGCTGCTTGTCTTGCTGGCTGAACCTCCAACTGAATTGATTGTCGTCGGTCAGACTCAGTTCGAATTTCGAGCCATCCGGCCTGCTTCCCCTCCAGTTTCCCACCAGGCTGTCGGCCTCGATCGGCCTGGCCGGCGGAGCGGTGGGCACCGTCGGGGGCTCGTCGGACGGCACGGTCGTGAGTCCCTTGAGCAACTGTGACGAGAGTTGATCCTTGGGCTCCAATTCCACGACGATCTGAAGTTCGGCGGCCGCTTGCTCATTTTTTCCGGCCAACATGTAGTGATAGGCCAGCAAGAATCGCGCGTGGGATGCGTCAGGATTCTCGTTGCAATAGGTCTCCAACGCGCGCAACTGTTCGCCGTAGATGCTCGGGTTCGCATACAGGCTGTTCAAGGTCGCGGCATCCCAGCCTGGCCCGATCGACAGCACGGCATACGTCGCGGCGGCGGCCTGCTGATAGTCGTTCATGGCGAAAAAGCACAAGCCGCGGAACTCGTGCATCAGCGTATCGTTGGGCAATAGAGCCACGGCACGATTGGTTTGCGCCAGGGCCAATTGATAGTCGCCGCGCTTGAACAGATTGCGGGCGCTCTCGAACATGGACAGAGCTTTTTCCTGGTTCGGTGTCACGCTCGCGGTGTCCGAAGGACCCGGCAGCGTCGGCTGCGTAGTTGGCTGCGGTGGCGGGGCAACGACGATGGGCTGCGCGTAGTTGATGTAGGTGACGCCGCCTACCGGCACGACCCAGTATGGGTTGTAATAACCGTAATAGCCCCAGCCCCAGGGCGAGCCGAGCGTTGCCGCGACGCCGACGGTTGCCAGGCCCGCGCCCACGCCAAACCCGAAACCCCATCCCCAGCCGCCGCCATACCAACCCCAGGGTCGATAGGCATACGGGTGGCCCCAGTGACCGTGCCAGTCGCCGTGATACCAGGCGCCGTGATAATAGCTGGGACGATGACTGAATGCCGGGCCGTGGGCGGCGACCTGATGATTGAATGAGTTTGCGTTCCTCGATGCAGAGGCATTCGACGCGGTCCGACCGCCGCCGCCGCCTCGGTTGCCGCCATCGCCACCGCGGCCCTGGCCCCAGCCGCCACCGCGATAGCCGCCGCCACCACCGCCGTGTCCGCGCTGGGCAACCACCTGGCTGGGCGCCATGACCATGGCCACAACTAAAACGTTGATGAGTGCCGTCTTCATGTCATCATTCCGTGTACTGCAAAGGCGGTTTGTTCAAAACCGAAACACGCCGGTCGCCGACGGCGGCCATCGCGGGCCGCGGATTGTAGCCGAAGGCCAAATGTCAGGTCTATCCGACTCAGGGCTTCGCGCATTGACAGCTCTCCGGTGCTTGCATCGCTGGCATCGAAAGGTTTCAGCACAACATTGGCGGCGACCATCCGCTTGAAACTCGGATTTTCGGGACGGCCAAACCGCTGGAGTCCGCTGGCATTCGCCGTCCAGCCGTACGATCCATTTAATCGTTAAACTCGACCGATTTGGTCCGGCAAACCGGCCGCTTACCGTACAAATTGCCGAATCCTAATAAACGATTCCTTGGGAGTATTCGATACAGCTTGCAGCGGGCCGGTCATGCGCGACGCCAGGCGGCTTCGTCGCGGTATCCGCATCGTGGGCCCCCGCAACGCTAGCAATCGCGCGAGCTGATTGTGGCCCCGATTCGAATGCCAACTCACGCACGGCTCAACTCGAAGACTCGGCAACGGGCGCAGGTCTAAAATGGTCAGTTTTCGTTTGCGGCGAAATCAAAGCTTGATTCCGATCAGGCCGGTTGTTGTCACGCTGTTGATGGCGTTTGTCATCCTGGGTTCCGTCGCGGTTGCCGAAGAGCCGGCACCGACCACTCTCGAAGTCGTGCGGCTTCCTCCGCCTGTCGAAACCAACCGGCCGTCGTCGCGGCGCGTGAGTTTTCCCGCGCCGCAGGCCAATGTCGACGTGGTCGATCGGCTGCAAGATCTCGAACAGATCGTGAAGCAACAGCAAATGAATATCAATGCGCTGCAAGATCGATTGAGGCTGGCCAACATGCAGCCAACCGGGGACCCGTCCGGGCTGGGTCAACAGGAGGAGGCGCAAAAGAAGTTGTCGACGCAGCAACAAGGGTACGAAATCGGCAGCGATTTGAACGTCACGACCATTTTCAAAGACGGCATGTTCCTGTGGCTTGAAACGCCCAACAAGGACTTCACGATGCATCTCGGTGCCTGGATGCAGGAGGACAATGTATGGTGGAGCCAGTCCCAAGCCTTGAAGGCCGCCCGAGGTGCGAATGCGGGTCCAGCACAGGGAGTGGCCTCCGGGGACGCCCTGGGCGGCATCGGCGACCTGCAAGACAGCACGTACTTTCGCCGTGTCCGCCCCTTTGCTGAAGGCACGTTTTGGGAAACCGGTGAGTACCGACTCATTCTAGCGTTAGAGAACATTCAGTTCAGCACGACCGGGCTTGACGAATTTTGGGTAGGCGCAAAGGAAATTCCCGTAATCGGGACTGTCCGCATCGGGCATGTCAAGAATCCGACGGGTCTTGAAGGCGACATGACTTCTTCCAGTCGCTGCATGACCTTCATGGAGCGGTCATCATACTCCGAAGCCATCGAGTTGAATCAGAATTTCGTTACCGGGCTCTGGTTCAGCAACAATTACCTCGACCAGCGCATGACCTGGGAGGCCGCGGTCTTTCGTACCGATCTGGGGGCTTCCAGCGGGGTGTTCTTCGGCGACAGTCAGGGTGGCGTGCAGGCCCGCCAGACGGGCCTGCCGTTGTATGAAGACGTAGGCCGGCACTTGATGCACCTGGGTGTCTCAGGCGGGTGGCGCAGCGGGTCGAACAATCTCGCCAATTCCCCGTTCCGAACGATGCAGTTGCGGGCTCGGCCCGAGATCCGCGATGACGATCCTGCCGCTTCCCCATCGGGCGCACAACTTATCCCCAATGCCAATAGTAACCGGATGGTCGATACCGGCGCGATCGCGGCCGACGCCGAATACTTGATGGGCCTTGAGGCCTTATACATCCGAGGGCCGTTGTCGGTACAGGCTGAGTATGGCTGGAACTGGATCAACAACGCGGTCGGCATTGCGCCTACAGGGTCGATATTCAATCCGGCAATAATTCCTCCTCAGGATTACATGTTCAACGGAGGATACCTTCAAATGGCGTATACGTTGACTGGCGAAAATCGCGCCTACGACAGGCGCATTGGCACGCTGGCCCGGGAATACTTCGGCAAGCGAGGTCCCTATTCCAACGCCCTCATCGTCAGGGATGAAAACGGCAACCTGATGGGGAGCTGGGGCGCCTGGGAAATTGCCGCTCGATACTCGTACGTGAACCTCAATGACGGCTTCGGGCCCAACCGCATCCAGGGAGGCGCCATGGATGGCGTCACTCTAGCCCTGAACTGGTATCTGAACAACAACTTGAACGTCATGTTCGACTGGGCCTACGACAACCGATATAACGTGCCTGTCGGCACCATCTCGGGTTCCACGAACGGCTACGGCGTGAGGGTGCAGTTCCAGTTTTAATCCGGCCCTCCGGCCGCCAGTTTTTCGGCGTCGTGGGATTTCCTGCCGGTCGGTTTGACGTAGTTTTTGAGGCCTTCCAACGCCTCGGCTGAAATCGCTTTGGGCCCTCGTCGATCAGAATTCGACCTGGAAGCGCGCCGCGCCGATGCTCATCGCGTTATGGCCGAACGTGTTGCTCTGGTTCGCGGCATAGATGTACTCGAATTGCACGCGCGTGTATTCATTCCACCACCAGTTCAGCGCGAAGGTGCCCATGTTCAGGAAACCGGGGTTCGGCGCACCGGTGCCAGGGATTTGCGTGACCAATCCTGCGCCGGGACTAGGCGGGACCGGCGTGGGATTCGGGATGATGTTCCCCGCCAAGATTTTGGTTCCGCGCAGGTCCAAAAAATCGTAGCGGGCGGCCACTTCCCAAGCTCCCCAGCCGCACATTTCCGCGTGCCGGCCCAGGCCAAACAACTGTGAATTCGGCTTCACATTGTAATCCATGGTGCCGTTCTGCTTGTTGTAACCCACCGATTCGCCGGTCAGGAAATATCCGGCCTGGGCATACACGCCGTCGAGAAACACCGGCAGTCCGCCGTTGGCCTGGTTGACCACGGTCGCCACGTATTCGGTCTGGAAGTGGGCGGAACCGTAGTTGGCGGCCCACTCCAGGTGATAGATGCTGAAATCCGTCGCGCGGAACCGGCCCGTGTCGAGCGTAAACGGCGTGCCGGCCGCGGTCACGCCACCGCCGCCTGGATCGCCGACGAACACGCCGGGGATCGTTCGCGCCTGGTAGGCCTGAGCGTCGGGCCCTGTCGTGCCGTGGCCGCCGATCTGACTGTAATTGAAACCGGCGCCGACGTGCATCAGGTAACGTCCCTCGGCTAAGTCGTCGTAATAGAGCAAGTGCGTGGCGCGCAGGGCGATCGAGGCCCCGGGGGTCAATGTCGTGCCGAAGCGATTATCGCCTCCCAAAGAGTTGTAAACCGTGTTGCCGTCGAACGGATTGTTGCCGTTGTAAAACGTGAAGCCCGTGCCGTAGAAGCTGGCGGCAAAGTACGACATCTCATCGTCGCTGTTGAACCACGACATGACACCCACGCGACGAAACGGATCGAAGGCATTGAACACTTGAGAGTATTCCATGAAGTCCAAGTGCCTGAAGTTGGTAGCCCCGTCCATCGTAATCGGCTGAATATATTGACCGATCCGCGCGTTGCCGATATACGGCAGAAACTGCTGTTCGCCCCATACGTCGGTGAAACTGGGGCGGCCCGCGGCGGCGAAGTCAAATTCCATGGTATAGCGTGTCTGCTCGGTCACGTTGCCCAAGGCTTTCAGACGAGCGCGCCGGAAGCCGACCCCGTTGGGGATGCGGTTGAACATTGCCAGACTCTCGCCGTCTTGTTTGAAGGTGGCATAGTCCAGTTGAAAGACACCGCTCAGCCTGATCAAGGGCAGCTTGTCTTTATCGGCTCTGAACCGCTCCTCGAGGGCGGCCAGCCGGTCCGTCAATGTCTTTGGCTGATCGTGCGCCGCCCGAAGTTCGGCCAGTTCGGCCTCGGCCGCTTCCAGGCGTTCAACCAGGTCGGCGGGCACTCTTTGTGCGGCGGCGACACCATTGGTGGAAATCAGTTGAACCTCACCGGGCGCGAAGCGAACGTCTTGCGGCGCCGAAGTCGGAAGTCGCTGGACGCTGGGAACACCCGCAGGCGTCGGTTGGGCCAATGGCGATTGGGAAAGGTTCGTCGCTGGCAATTGCTGAGCGATGGCTGGCGAGTTGGTCATCGCAAAGCACACAGCCGCGCAGACTTCGAGCAACCGGCGGGAGACGCGTGACATGATAGAGACTTTCCAATCGAGAGGAGGAGGCTGGCGGAAGCGGTCGGAGAGATTGCAAATGGCGTGGATCGGCGCGTCGGGGTGAAAGTCGCGCTGCACGGCTTATCCCCGATAAGTATCGGTTTGCTCAAAGCCGCTACTTTTCTTGTAACCCGCTTAGGCCCCAAATCTTACGGATTTGTCATTATTCGCGTCCGTGCGATCTCAAAGCCGTTTTAGGGTTCAATTCATGGTTCGCATTGTCTTTAGGGCCGAGCAAACGTCATCGACAGTTTCAATTTAGGCAATGTAGGGAGAGAAAACCGGCCCGCGTCGCGCGTCGTCACAGCTTGCGCTGACGGTTCAGTCGTGGCCGACACGGGAATCGCCCCAGCGCGGATATCTCTGTTGATGCGGCATCGGGCCGTTGATATTATCCCACCGCATTTCAAGGCTAGAGCCTCATCTCGCGCTCGCGTCTCAGAGTTCGAATCGGCACGGCGCGCCCGATAACCCCTATCGAGGATTACCTGCGCTTCGCACAGCGTCAGGGCGACTTATGATGCGCAGGGCCTCAATCGCGTTGGCGGCTGGAATGGCTTGGGCCGGCCTGCAGATCGTGCCAGCTCGCGCGCAAACTCCCGGATATCCGCCTGCGAGTTATCCGACGGCGACTCCGACTTCGGCGTTCGATCCGCCGGTCCCGCTGCCCTCGGTAACGCTGCGGTGGCCGCCAGTCGACCAGGTTCCGAGCGCGGCGAACCCATCGGTCTATGCGCCCGGCGACTTTTCTCAACTCCTCAAGCGGCTCGAAATTGCCGAAGGCGAGATCCGCGCGCTGCGCGCGAAGGCCAACGAACAAGGAAATGCGCCCGACATTAATCTCATCGGATACCAGGAGCCCGGAGTGTTTCCGACCAGGCCGGCCGATGCGCCGGCCGCCGATGATAAGCAGGGCCAGCCGGCCAAAAGC
>JBGQKM010000139.1:0-15241 GCA_041499515.1 Planctomycetia bacterium
AGAACCGTCTCGACCGCGATCGCGGCGCCGCACAAACTTTTTTGTGCCTGGGCACCGTTGCGCGCGGGCCGCGGCCTCTTCTCTGTGTGCCACTGCTTGCTCGCCAAGCAGTGCTTTTTCTTGAGCCACGAGGCCTCCGAGAGCTCGGAGGATTTTGCCACCGAGGCCTCCGAGAACACAGAGGGGAGGCGTCACGAGCTGACCCACTCTTTATCTTCTCGGTGTTCTCGGTGTGCTCGGTGGCTCCCGTGCTCCTGGGTCAATCGAATGTGCGAGACTTATGCAACATTCGCAAAACGAGTGCTCGATGAGCGCGCGATCCGATCGTGAATCGCACCCGCGACTTGCAACGACGAATCATTTTTTGCGCGCGCATAGGGATCCTGGCGCACAAGTGCCGGACTTAAGGATGGCGGCCGGTGGCCAAATGCCGGCTGGTTGCCGTGGGGCGGGCGTTGTAGACTGAAGTCTCGGCTTGCAGCGAACCCGCGGCGATAGGAACCGAGTGCCATGTTGGGCGCTACCCTCGACCTCCACCAATACGTACAGCGATTGCAAAACGAGCTCCAGCGCGTCGATCCCCGGGAAATCCAGACCTGGGCCGACCTGGTCTACAAGGCCTGGCAAAACGAAAAGTTCGTGTTCGTCTTCGGAAACGGCGGATCGGGGACCACGGCCACCCACATCTGCGAAGACCTGGGCAAAAGCTCGCTCCGCCAGGAGGACTTGAAGGACGAAACCAAAAAACGACTCAAAATCCTAAGCCTCACCGACAACCTGGGCTGGATCCTGGCCCTGGGCAACGACGTCGGTTACGACCAAATCTTCGTCCAGCAACTGATGAACTACGGAAGGCCCGGCGACCTGGTGATCGCCATCAGCGGATCGGGCAACAGCCCCAACGTCCTGACCGCGGTCGACTGGGCCAATCGTCACGGACTGAAAACCTTCGGCCTCACCGGCTACGACGGCGGCAAACTGCGCCGCATGCAACAAGCCGGCATGCACGTTCCGCTGGCCGACATGGGCATGGTCGAGAGCATTCACCTGTGCCTGTTTCACTGGGTGCTCAACGACGTCTTCGCACGAATCAATCACGAAGGCCGGCATTGTAAATAGTGGTTAGTGGTTGGTGGGTAGTGGTTGGAGAGAAGGAAAAGAGACGCGAATCCGGGACCTTTCGTACTGCCCACTACTCACTACCCACCAGCCACCACTCACTAACCACCACTCACTAACCACCACTCACTAACCACCAACCACTACCCACTACCCACTAACCACTAACTTCCAGCCCCCATGTTCCTCGGCATCGAGATCGGCGGCACCAAGCTACAAGTCGGCGTCGGACGCGGCGACGGCACGCTGCTGGCGATCGAGCGTTTCGACGTTCGCCCCCGCTTTGGCGCCGCCGGCATTCTGGAACAGATCGAGGCTTCGGCCCGGGTGTTGATCGCGCGACACAACGTCGCGGCCATCGGCATCGGTTTTGGCGGGCCGATCGACTCGGCGCGCGGCATCGTGACCAAGAGCCATCACGTCGACGGTTGGGATCACTATCCGCTGGTCGATTGGTGCCGCCGCGTATTGGCGTTGCCGGCCAAGCTCGAAAACGATTGCGACGCGGCCGGTCTGGCCGAAGCCCGCTTTGGGGCGGGGCAGGGGCGCGGCGTGGTCTTCTTTGTCACCATCGGCACCGGCATCGGCGGCGGCCTGGTGGTCGACGGACAGATTTATCGCGGCAACGGAAACGGCGCGGCCGAGATCGGCCATTTGCGGCCGGGCCTGCACGCCGATCGGCCCGACCAGACGATCGAATCGTTGGCCAGCGGCTGGGGGATCGCCGCGGCGGCCCAAGCGCGGCTGAGCGACCCGATCTCGCACGCCTTCCTTCCGCTAACCAGCGGACTCAATCGCACCACGCCCGACGAGGTCCGGCAGCGGCTGATCGAAAACGAAGAGGCCGAAGAAGAATACGCCGCCGACCTGTGGGACCGTTGCGGGGGCAAGCTCGATCAGTTGACCACGCACATGGTGGCCCAAGCGGCCGGCGAAGGCAACGAAGTGGCCCGCGAGGTGCTGGCCCACGCCTGCCAGGCGCTCGGCTGGGGCATCGCCCAGGCCATCACGTTGGTTTCGCCGCAGGTGGTCGTGATCGGCGGCGGCGTATCGCTGATGGACGAGAGCCTGTTTCTGGTTCCGGTGCGTCGCGAAGTCGAGCGCTACGTGTTTCCGCCGCTGGCCGACACCTATCAAATCCTGCCGGCCCGGCTCGGCGAGCAAGTCGTCGTCCACGGCGCCCTGGCCGCCGCGGCCGATGCGTTCGCGCGGGGCTGATCGAGCCTCGCCTACGTTCCCCGCGCGTCGCGTTCCAGCCGGGCTCGGACTTCCGGCAGCGGATAGTCGATGATCGGCAAGTCCAAATGCGCGATTTCGCGCAGGCGGCGATAGCCGCGCGTCACCAGCGATTCGCGCTGGCGAACATAGTCCTCGTCCAACCGTCGTTTGTCGAAATCGCCCTCGACCATCATCGGCGCGAATTCGTCGTCGACGATGAACTGCGCCAGCACTGGGTTGCAGCGGACGTGGCGCTCGCGCGTGGTGTGCAGCGTTTCGGGATCGAGCATGCCGATCACGTACCGCAGGTAGAGATCGCTGTCGGTGATCTCCTCGACGTCACCGCCGCAAACGTCGCACAGATAGCCTTCTTCGCACTTGGCCATGGCAGAGAAGGATGAAGGATGAAGGATCGCGCGAAGCTTGCAGCTTGTTTTATTGGTTACGCCTCGCGGCCCCATTTTGGGCTTTCTTGTTCTTGGCGTTTTTTACACAGGTCACCAAGATGGCGGTCAATTCGTTGGCTTCGCGATGGATTTCCACTAACCGGGCTTTAGCAACGATACCACTTTCGGCAGGCAGCTCCAACCAATAGATCGTTTCTTCGAGTTCGGCCAACCCGCCCTCGATCTTGCTGATGAACTCCGCCGTCGTTCGCGCGCGACAAGCCTCTCGATAGTGCGCGCCAACCGACGTTCCACAGCGCAGCAACTGCTTTCCCAAAACTTGCGATTCGACTGACCGTGGAAGCGCCCCAAACATCCGCACGACGCGTAGCGCAAACGACTTCGTTCGCGTCCGAAGGTCAACCACCGCGCCATTTTCCGCCTTCATCCTTTCAAAGCCCCAACACGTCCTGCATCGTATACAGACCCGGTTTTTGCCGGGCGAGAAACTTGGCGGCCGCCAATGCGCCGTGGGCGTAGCAGTCGCGGTTGGTGGCGCGGACCGACAGTTCGAGCGTTTCGCCCAGCAGGCCGAAGACAATCGTGTGTTGGCCCGGGTCGTCGCCGACGCGCAGGGCATGATAGCCGATTTCGCCGTGCGGCCGTTGGCCCGGCCGACCCGAACGACCGTGGCGATGGTCGGCCTGTCCCATTACGCCGGCGATGATCTCGCCGAACTTGAGCGCCGTGCCGCTGGGAGCGTCTGCCTTGAATCGGTGGTGGCGTTCGATCACCTCGACGTCGGCCCCCGACGGATGATCCTTGAGCGCGCGGCCGGCCACTTCGGCCAATTTCATCGCCAGGTTCACCGCCAGGCTCATGCTGGGCGCCCAGAGTACCGGGATCTTGCCGGCCGCCTGGCGGACCTGATCTTGCTGGGCCGCATCCAAGCCGGTCGTGGCTACGACCGTCGGAATGTGCTTCTGGAGACAAATGGCCAACATGGCGGCGGTCGCCTCGGGCACCGAAAAATCGATCATCACGTCGACCGGTGCAGCGAGCGTGCTCTCCAGCTTTACGCCCAGCGGGGCGACCCCCGCCATCGCGCCGACGTCGGCGCCCAACTGGCCATGAGCGGCGTGTTCCAACGCGGCGACGAGTTTGAGATCCGAGTCCGCGCTGACCAAAGCCACCAGCCGCTGGCCCATGCGACCTGCGGCGCCGTTGATTCCAATGCGAATGGCCATCCCGGTTGCAGCTCCAAAAAGTGAAAGTGTCGGCCGTTCATTATGCCGCACCCGGGCCCGCCGTCCATGCCCGTGCCCAGAGAACCAGACATTCCCATTGCGCAAGGTTCGGTGTGCTGCGAGGACAAAGTCCCCGCAATTCTGAAACCGGCGTTAGCTATAGAGTTGGATCGCCTTGATGATTTCGTCCAACTCGTTGGGCACCGGCACGGCGCGGTTGGCGAAGGCGGCCCGTTTGACGCCGCGGCTGCCCAAAACCTTGTTGAATTGTTCCTGGTCGGTGGTGTGATAGGCGACCGTGGCCGTGGGGTCCTTCAATTGATGGCCGGTCAGAATGCAGACCACGCGCTGGTCGGGCCCGATCACGCCTTCACTTACCAAAAGTTTGGCGCCGGCGACGCCCGCGGCGCTGGCCGGTTCGCAACCCAACCCGCCGGCGCCGACCTGGGCCTTGGCGTCGAGAATCTCCTGGTCGCTGACCTCGCGCACCACGCCATTGCAAACCTCCAAGGCCCGCAAGCATTTGTCGAGATTGACCGGCCGGTTGATTTCGATGGCGCTGGCGATGGTCGAGGCGCGCCTTTGGCTGGCGTCCAGCTCGGCGTAATAGTCGCTGGTGATCGAGGGATCGGGCCGGCCGCCGTTCCAGCGCAGTCCGCGCCGCTCGTAGAGTTCGTAAAGCGTGTTGGCGCCGGCGGCGTTGATGACCGCCAGCCGCGGAATGCGGTCGATCAGGCCGATCTCGTGGAGCTCGGAAAACGCCTTGCCAAAAGCGCTGGAATTGCCCAGATTTCCGCCGGGGACGACGATCCAGTCGGGCACCTGCCAGCGCAGGCTTTCCAGGACGCGAAACATGATGGTCTTCTGGCCTTCCAGGCGAAAGGGATTGACGCTGTTGACCAGGTAGATGCCCAGTTGGCTGGAGACCTCTTTGACGCGTGCCATGGCATCGTCGAAATCGCCGGCGATCTGCATCGTCAGAGCGCCATAATCGAGCGCTTGCGACAGTTTTCCATAAGAAATCCTGCCCGAACCGATGAAAATGACCGCTTTCATCAGCTTGGTGACCGAACAGTAGAGGGCCAACGAGGCGCTGGTATTGCCGGTCGAGGCGCAGGCAGCCCGCTTGGCGCCGGTGGCATGCGCGTGGGTGAAGGCGGCCGACATGCCGTTGTCCTTGAAGCTGCCCGAGGGGTTGAGGCCCTCGTATTGCAGATACAGATGGCCGGACCGCATGCCGACATATTTGCCGACGCCGGCCGAGGGCTGCAGCAGGGTTTGGCCTTCGCCGATCGTGACCACCTGCTCGCGCGGGGCAAAAGGCAATAGTTCGTAAAACCGCCATACGCCGCTGAGCGCCAGCGGGTCGTAGCGGCGCGACCATTTTTGCTCGAAAAAATCGAACGAACTTGGCGGGCGCAGCCGGTTCCAGTCGTAGATCACATCCAGCAGGCCGCCGCAGACGGCACAGGCCACGCGCACCTCTTCGACCCCATAGGTCGTGGCGCACGATGGGGAAATGCAGCGTTGAAAGGCAACATCGGTGGCGGCGGCGATGCTAATGGCTGGCGGCTCCTGGGCGCTGGCGCGCCGGAAAGGCCCCGGGGACAATTCCAATTTGCTAGTCTATGCCAGCCGAAGCGGGGCTGTCTAGTTTTCTTTGGCCGCCGCCGCGCGCCCCCGCGCGTTCGGTAGTGCTTTGCGGAGCGGTGGTTGCGGCCCAGGACGTGATGTCGGCGGTGCCTGCTGGCGCTGTTGAGCCGAAGGCGCGCGATTTGACAGTCGGCCATCGGGATTTTAAAATGAGAAATCTCGGAACTTCCAAGCGAGGGTCAACCGTTGTTCTTGCTCTTTGGAGAAGTGCAATATGAAGAAGGCTGAGATCAAGGCGTTTAAAGAGCAGCTTTTGCTGTTGCGTGCCCGCTTGCGCGGCGATGTGACCGCGATGGCCGACGCCGCCCTGCGCAAGACCCGTTCGGAAGCCAATGGCGATCTTTCGAGCATGCCGATTCACATGGCCGACATCGGCAGCGATAACTATGAGCAAGAGTTTACTTTGAGCCTCATGCAGACCGATGAAATGACGCTCGAATCGATCGAGACGGCCATCGAGAGGATCGAAGACGGCGTGTTCGGCCTGTGCGAAGAATGTGCCGGCCCGGTCAGCAAGGCCCGGCTGAATGCCATTCCTTATACGCCGCTGTGCATCAAGTGTGCGCAAAAGCTCGAACGGGGTTAACAGGCCTGCCATGAAGGCAGTTCCCACGCGCCGATACCTGCTGTTTGGCGGAATTGCCGCTCTGGGGTGCACGGTCGATCTGCTGACCAAACGCTGGATTTTCGACAGCTTGGGCATGCCCCATCGCCGCCCGAGCATCTGGCTGGTCGACGAAATCTTCGGCTTCACGACCAGCCTCAATGAAGGCGCCTTGTTCGGCATTGGCCAGGGGCAGGGCCTGCTGTTCAGCGGGCTCTCGGTGGTGGCGGTCGTGGGCATTTGCTACTGGCTGTTCGTGGCCAAAGCGGCACACGACCGTCTGCTGACCATCGCGCTGGGTTCGGTGAGCGGTGGAATCTTCGGCAACCTCTACGACCGGCTGGGCCTGCCGGGGTTGAAGTGGCAAGTCGATTCGGTCCACCAAACCGGCGAAACGGTGTATGCGGTGCGCGACTGGTTGCACTTCAAAATCGATCACGTCATTGACTGGCCGATTTTCAACGTCGCCGACAGCCTGCTGGTCTGCGGCGCCGCGCTGCTTGTTTGGCACGCGATGCGCTTGGAGCATCCGGTGGCGCATCCCGAGCCGGCCGACGATTAGCCGATCGCGCAACCGCCCGCGTGCGGGAACACGTAACCGGCGCTGGTAAGTTACTCGGTGCTTGCGCTTATGCGCAAAACTGGACAGTACTTAGGGCAAATGCTTTGACGATACTCAAGAATTTCGATAGCCTATTGAGAGGTGGAACAACCTCACCCAAAATGATGGACGCCGAGTAGCCCTTTTCAGTTTTGATGTCCGTCACAACCATGCGAAATATGTCGCGTGGATGGTTCATATCGATGGGTGCGTTTTGAGGACAGTGCGGCTCGCTCGTTATCAATGGGCCGTTGTCGGCTTGTTGCAGAGCGGGATGGCCCGATCGAAAGGCCAACAGCTCTAGGGTCCGAATACCAGCGACTTTTTGCTGCCACTGAAAAATGGAGGCATGCCGACGATGAAACTTTCTCGCACCGTTTCCTACGCCGTACACGCAACTTTACAATTGGCGCAGTCGAACTCGAACTCTCCGGTCCCCTGCAGCCAATTGGCGGCCGAAGGCCGTATGCCCGAGCGGTTCTTGCTGCAGATTCTGCGGCACCTGGTCACGCATGGCATTTTGCACTCCACGCGGGGCGTCGACGGAGGCTATTCGTTGGATCGCAAGCCCGAGGAGATTTCGCTGTTGGAAGTGATCGAAGCGATTGACGGCCCGCTGGGCGCCACGCTTCCGGCGACCAACAGCGGCGAGCCGCTGGATTGCGAACTGAAGCTGCGCGAGGTGCTCGAACAGGTCACGGCATCGTCGCGCCGGCTGTTGCAGGCCGTCAAACTCTCCGACTTGCTCGGCTCGCCGATGCTGGTCTGAAAGGACCGAAACGACGGCAATCGGCCGTGGTTTGGCCGCGCGTTGACGCCCAAGTGTGCCGGCTACTTGGCACCGGGCGCTCGGCCCGTTAGGCTCTGTAGCATGAGCGACGCTCAACACGCTTCTCGGCTCGAATTGGCCCTCTCCGCTGCGCGCGAAGCCGGGCGATTGACGCTTCGGTATTTCCAGAGCGACGATTTGGCGGTCGAGCTCAAGCAAGACGCCTCGCCGGTGACCATCGCCGATCGTCAGGCCGAACAATGCCTGCGGCAGCGAATTGCCGAGCGTTTTCCGGCCGACGGCATCCTGGGCGAAGAATTTCCCGAGCAAGCCGGCACCAGCGGCTATCGCTGGATTTTGGACCCCATCGACGGCACCAAGTCGTTCATTCGCGGCGTGCCCCTGTACGGCACGCTGGTCGGCGTCGAATACCAACAACGGCCCGTCCTCGGCGTGGTGCTGATTCCGGCGCTCGGCGAATGCGTCTACGCCGTGATTGGCCAAGGCGCCTGGCACCAGCAGGGCGACGCCCCGCCGCGACCGGCCCGGGTTTCGTCGCGCGAAAAGCTCGGCGATGCGCTGTTTTGCACCAGCGACCCGAACTTTCCAACGCCCGCGAGCCAGGCGGTCTGCAGCCGCCTGCAAAAAGCCTGTCGCCTGAGCCGTACGTGGGGCGATTGCTACGGCTATTTGCTGGTGGCCACCGGCCGGGCCGAAGTGATGGTCGACCCGGTCATGAACGTTTGGGACGCCGCGGCCATCCTGCCGGTTGTGCTCGAGGCCGGCGGCACGTTCACCGATTGGCAAGGCCGAGAGACGATCAATAACGGCGAGGGCATCGCCACCAACGGCAAAGTGCTGGCCGAAGTGTTGGCTATCACGCGGGGCGCGTAGCGCGAGACACTTCGCGATTACTTTTGCTCCAATGCCTTGAGCACGACCTGGTCGAGCTCCGTCAGGCCCTGATCCTGGCTAACTTCGTAATGGCCCACGTGATAGTGGATGATCTTTTGATCGGGGCCGATCACGACAAACAGCGGCAAGCTGGCCCCCAGCAGCCGCGGATCGCCGAACTTTTTCAGCAGGCCGCCGCTGTCCAACAGCACCGGATAGCTGAGATTCATGAACGACTTGAGCTTTTTCACGCTGCGCTCGGCCGAAGGGCGAGTCTTTTCATCGGCCAACCGCCCGTCCACCGCGACGCCGTACAATTGCAAGCCGTTGGGCCCGCGGCGGTGATACATGAAATCCAAATAGCCGACCTGGCCGTAGGGTTCTTTCAGCGGTTCGTCGCGATACTCCCAAAAGTGCAACACAGTGACACGGCCCCGCAACGCGTCTCGATCCAACGCCTCGCCGCCGAATCCTTTCGCCGCGAAATCTTCCACCGGACGGCCGCCAAATTTCGAACTCAACTCGGCCACCGCGCCACTGCGGCCCGACTGCAACTGAAAGTCGCGCTGCGCCACGTCGATGAGCTTCGCCAGCGGCGTGCCGACGGCCAGCTGGGCCAACGGCGGCAATTGCTCGCGCAGCAGGGCCAACTGCTCGTCCTTCCAGTCGACCTCCTAGCTCTGGGCCGGCAGGTTCAGCTTGCCGCCCAGCGCCGCGAGCTTGTCGATCGTCTTGGTCAACGCCGTAAGCTGCTCGCCGGACAGCGATTCGCCGCCGATCAGCTCGAGACTGAGTTGATACTCATCGCCACGGCCCATCGTGAACTTTTCGGTCATGGCCCAGACCAGCGCGCTGCGCTTGTCGACCCGCAGCGTGCGTTTGGGTCCGAACGGATCGCGTGCGTTGACGTGCCAGACCGGGGTGTCGGCGACTTTCGCGGCCTTTTCGACCTGGAATTCCAGTTTGCCATCGCGAAAGCTCTCGCCAGCGGCCAGCGGTTTTTCGCTGGCCAGAAACGGCCAAGAAATCGGCACGACACTGCGTCCGTCGCCCCGATCGTACAGCACCGCGGGACCCGCGGCAGCCGTACGCCACTGGGCATCGACGCTCACACGGCCAAAGCGCTGCGACCAAGGAAACTCGCCCCGTCCGCGCTCGTCGATCAGCCAGAAGATTTCGGCCGCGGCGTCGCTTTGCTTCAAGATCCACAACGTCAGATCGAACGTCTTGCGTCCCTTGCCGGGCTCTTCGACGCGGGCCTCGACGCCGCCGCGAAAATTCAGTTGCGTGCCGGCCGTCAACGACACGTCGGCCGAAACCAACAAAGGCGCCAGCGCGGCGGACAAGAGCAGGTGCAACATGGCAATGTCTCGACAAAAGATGAAGACAATACTCGATAGGTCATGGTAAACCGGCCGCGCGGCAGTCGTCAAAGCATTGTAATCCCGAGCTTGACGAAAAACGAGTTATGACGCGATGCACGCATGCTCGGTTTGTCGTTCAAGCGATCGGCGCCGCAAATGCCAGGGCGAATGCACGCCCAAAGCGGGTCTTTTTCCGCTTGCGTGTCTCCCTAAACTGGATATACTGGCGGTTTTGCGTGTTTCCACTGACGGCGAGTTCGAGGCGTCTACGATGGCTAAGCATTGCGAGATTTGCGGCAAAGCACCCGTGTTGGGCAACCGCGTGACCATTCGCGGTAAAGCGAAGTATTTGGGGGGCGTCGGCACCAAGGTGACCGGCATTTCGCGACGCCAATTCAAACCCAACTTGCAACGCGTCCGCATCACGACTGCCAACGGAACCAACACCTCGATCCGCGCCTGCACGCAGTGCCTCCGCAGCGGCGCGGTGAGCAAGCGAATTCGCAACGCCCCGTTCAAGCTCCCCGCCGGCGCAGTCAAAAGCGCCAAGGCAACCGGCTAGAGTTTCGCGATTCGGCTCGGGCTCTCTGGCCGCACGCTCCGGGCACACCCCAGGCGTCGCCAACGCCCGCCTCACGATTTTGAAGATCTCACATGAGCCTCACTCGCCAAGAGGTCCAAAAAGTCTCGCTGCTGGCCCGGCTCCAACTCACGCCTGACGAGTTGGACCTGATGACCGCGCAAATGGGACAAATCGTCGCCTACGTCGAAACGCTCTCCGAACTCGACACCGAAAACGTCGAACCGATGGCCCATGCCGTGGAGGTGGCCAACGTGTTTGCGGCCGACGAACTGCGCCCAAGCCTCGATCGGGCCGCCGCCTTGGAAAACGCTCCCCATCACGATCGCGAGTTTTACCTGGTCCCCGCCGTGCTGGGCGAGTAAGCATGTCCCTGTTGCGACACTCCGCCGTCGAACTGCTGGCCCAACTGGCCTCGGGCCAGACGACCTCGGTTGCCTTGACCGAGGCCTACCTGGGACAAATCAAACAGCACGACCCCCAAGTGAAAGCCTTTTTGCGCGTCGACCCCCAGCGCGCGTTGGATCGGGCCGCCGAGATCGACCAGCGACGTCGCCAGGGCGAACCCATCGGCCGCCTGGCCGGCCTGCCGGTGGCGATCAAAGACCTGCTCTGCACCCAGGGCGAGCCGACGACGTGCGCATCAAAAATGCTCGAGCACTTCAAGCCGCCCTACGACGCCACGGTGATCGCCAGGCTCAAAGCGGCCGACGCCGTGCTGATCGGTAAAACCAACATGGACGAGTTCGCCATGGGGGGCTCGACCGAAAACTCGGCCTATCAAAAAACGGCCAACCCCTGGGACCTGGCGCGCATTCCCGGCGGATCCAGCGGCGGCTCGGCCGCCTGCATCGCCGCCGGCATGGCCGCAATGGCCGTCGGCAGCGACACGGGCGGATCGATCCGCCAGCCGGCCGGACTGTGCGGAGTCACCGGGCTCAAACCGACCTACGGCCGCGTCAGCCGCTACGGGCTCGTGGCGTTCGCCAGCAGCCTTGACCAGATCGGCCCGCTGGCGCGCACGGCCGAGGACGCTGCGCAACTTCTGGAAGTGCTGGCCGGACACGATCCATTGGATTCCACTTCGGTCAACATCCCGGTGCCCAAGTACAGCCAGACGGTGAAGCAGCCGCTTAAGAACTTGCGGCTGGGGCTGGTGCGCGAGCACTTCGGCCAGGGGCTCGACGGCGAAGTCGAAGCCGCCGTGCGCCAAGCGGTCGAGGTCTATCGATCGCTCGGCGCCACGGTCAAGGACGTGTCGCTGCCGCACGCCAGGTTCGGCGTGGCGACCTACTACATCATCGCCCCCTGCGAGGCTTCGAGCAATCTGGCCCGCTACGACGGCGTGCACTACGGACATCGGACCGATGAAAAGGAACTGCTGGCGGGCCTGGCTGCCGAGCGCACGGCCCTGGAAGCGGCGGGACGCCATGCCGAAGTTGATGCGCTGGACAATCCGCTGGTCCGCATGTATCGCCAAAGTCGGGCCGAGGGTTTTGGGCCGGAAGTGAAACGGCGGATCATGCTGGGCACGTACGCCCTGAGCGCCGGATATTACGACGCGTACTATTTGAAAGCCCTCAAAGTGCGGAGGCTGATTCGCAAGGATTTTGACGACGCCTTTCAGGACGTCGATCTGATCGTCGGTCCGGTCACCGCGACGACGGCCTTCAAACTGGGCGAAAAGATCAACGATCCGCTCTCCATGTACCTGGTCGACTTGTACACCGTCAGCGCGAACCTGGCCGGCATCGGCGGGATCGCGTTTCCGTGTGGATTCAGCGCCGCCGGGCTGCCGATCGGATTGCAATTGCAGGCCCCGCCGTTCGAGGAAGAACGCCTGCTGCGCGCGGCCCACATGTTCCAGCAGGCGACCGACTGGCACCGGCGTTATCCGGCCCTGGTGAGCTAGAAAAAAGCGAAGCGATTCCCGTGACAAAGCCCTACACCGTCATCATCGGCCTGGAAGTTCACGTGCAGCTCTTGACGCGCACGAAGCTGTTCTGCCGGTGCAGCACGACATTCGGCGCGCCGCCCAACACGCAGACCTGCCCGGTGTGCATCGGCATGCCCGGCACGCTGCCGGTGATGAACCGCGCGGCCTTCGACCTGGCCTTGAAGACCGCCGTGGCGCTCAACTGCCAGATCGCTCCGTTTACCAAGTGGGATCGCAAGCAATACTACTATCCCGACTTGCCCAAGGGTTATCAGATCAGCCAGTACGATTTGCCGTTCAGCCACGATGGTTTTCTGGAGATCAGCGATCCCAAGAACCGTTTCGAAGCGAAAAAGATCGGCATCATTCGCGCGCATTTGGAAGAAGACGCCGGCAAGAGCATTCACGACGAGGTGGCCGGCCAGGCCGACAGCCGCATTGATCTGAATCGCGCCGGCACGCCGCTATTGGAAATCGTCAGCCAGCCCGACATGCGCTCGGCGATCGAAGCCAAGGCCTATTTGTCGGAGCTCAAGCTGCTGTTGACCTACCTGAGCGTTTCCGACTGCAACATGCAGGAAGGCAGCCTGCGCGTCGACGCCAACATCAACTTGCACGTCGACACTCCGGCCGGCAAAGTGGCCACGCCGATCGTGGAAGTGAAAAACATGAACAGCTTCCGCGCGGTGGAACGCGCCATGGAATACGAAGCCGATCGGCTCTGGCAAGAGTGGCAAGAGACCCAGCAGCGACT
Source organism: Planctomycetia bacterium (assembly GCA_041499515.1). Classification (GTDB taxonomy): domain Bacteria; phylum Planctomycetota; class Planctomycetia; order Pirellulales; family PALSA-1355; genus PALSA-1355. The sequence goes on from JBGQKM010000139.1 coordinate 13,126, forward strand.
CGGCGACGTGCCCAAGCAGACTCGCGGCTGGGACGACGTGGCCGACGTCACCCGGGCTCAACGGCACAAGGAAGAATCGAGCGACTATCGCTATTTTCCCGATCCTGACCTGGTGCCGGTGCGCGTGAGCGAGGCCGAAATCGCCGCCGCCCGGCAATCGCTGGGCGAGTTGCCCGCCGATCTGCGCCACCGGCTCGAGCGGACCCACGGCATCAAGCCGTACGACAGCGACGTGATGGTCAGCGCCGGACGCGGACTGGTCGATTACTTCGTCGAGTTGGCCGAGCTGTGCGGCGACGGCAAGCTGGCCAGCAACTGGGTGCAGCAGGACGTGATGCGGACGCTCAACGAGCAAAAAATCGAGATCGAACAGTTCTCGTTGCGCCCCCCGCAACTTTGCGCATTGCTCAAGGCGATCCAGGAGGGCCAACTCGACACCAGCCGGGCCCGCGAGGTGTTCATCGAAATGGTCGCCTCCGGCAAATCGGCCGCCGAGGTGATGAAGGCCCAGGGAATCGAAAAGGTCGACGAAAACGAACTGGTCGAACTGTGCAAGGAGCTGATCGCCGCCAATCCAAAAATCGTGGCCGACATCCGCTCGGGCAAGCTGCAAGCCGCCGGCAACCTGATTGGCCAGGCCAAAAAGAAAAACCCCAACGTCCATCCTGGACGACTGCGCGAGATCGTGATCGATCTGGTGGGTAAGATGTAATTCGGGCTCGTGGCTTTGACCTTGCCCGGACGTCCAGGCAAACGTGTCCGTACGGATGGCCTGCAATCCGCCACGTTGCTCGGGGGTATCTCCATGCCTCGCATCATCACGCTCACCACCGATTTTGGCTTGGGCAGCCCCTACGTGGCGGCCGTCAAGGGCGTGATCTTGTCGATCAACCCCGAGGTGACCCTGGTCGACATCACGCACGCCATCCCCGCGCAAAACGTCCGCCAGGCCGCATTGGTCCTGGCCGAGGCGACCCCCTGGTTTCCACCTGAAACAATTCATCTGGCGGTGGTCGACCCGGACGTGGGGACTTCGCGAAACATCGTTTACGCCCGCATCGGGAAGCACGATTTCGTGGCCCCCGACAACGGGCTTTTGAGTCGTTTGGCGCTCGGCGACCGGCCCTCTACAATCATTACCGTCACGGAGCGGGAGTTTTGGCTGCCGGCCGTGTCGGCGACTTTTCATGGTCGGGACATCATGGCTCCGGTAGCGGCTCGGCTCAGCCTGGGCCTCGAGGCGTCGCGCTTGGGAAGCCCGCAGCGCGAGTTGCAGATGCTCGAATGGACGGAGGCTTGCGTGGCGGACAAAAGAATCGAGGGGACCGTTCAATCGATCGACTCATTCGGCAACCTGGTCACGAACATACCGGCCGACGCCCTGGTCAACGTGCCGCGTGGCGAAGAGGTGGCCGTGGTCTGCGACGAGCACGAGACGCGCGGCATTTTTCATACCTACGCCGACCAGCCCGAGATGACGCTCATTGCCCTGGTTGGCTCCAGCGGCCACCTGGAATTGGCCATCGTGGGCGATAGCGCGTCGATCATGCTGGGCGTCCGCGTCGGCACTCCGGTCACGATCACGTGGTAACCGGCAGAAGGCGGGATCCGGAGTATGCTAAAGTCATCCAACGCGGCCGAGCCGACGCGCGAGGAACTGGAGCGCTGGGACCGCGAAATCGTCTGGCACGCCTTCACGCAGATGAGCGAGTACGAGCCGCTCATTATCTCGCGCGCCCAAGGTTGCACGCTCTTCGACGTCGACGGCCGCGAGTATCTCGACGGCACGAGCAGCGTGTGGTGCAACATCCACGGCCATCGCCATCCAACGCTCGACGCCGCCCTGCGCGCGCAGCTCGACAAAGTCGCCCACGTCACGTCCTTGGGCTCGTCGAATCCCACCACGATCCAGTTGGCCAAACGCCTGGTCGACATCGCCCCGCAAGGGCTGGAACACGTTTTCTTTTCCGACAGCGGCGCCACGGCCGTCGAAGTCGCGTTGAAAATGGCCTGGCAGTATTGGCGGCAGCGAAGTGACCCCCGGCCCGACAAAACAACCTACCTGGCCCTAGGAAATGCCTATCACGGCGACACGCTGGGCAGCGTCAGCGTCGGC
>JBGQKM010000140.1:0-15080 GCA_041499515.1 Planctomycetia bacterium
CCCAGACGTTCGCGACGCGATCGAGCCGTGCTCGCCGAAGGGCGGAAAGCCGCTGGTCTGGACCGACGATTACGGCAGCCTGTGGCAAGCGCTCTACTAGAACCGGTTTCAAAACTGCGGGGACTGTCCCAATTTTGCGCTCTTCCGCGCAGCAAAATGGGACTGTCCCCTTCTCCGGGCAGTTTTGAAACCGGTTCTAGCGGCCAGCGGCGGCTGCCGCGGGGGGCGGCGTGGTTTGGGCCTGCTGCGGCGGCGACGCGCGCGTCACGAGTTGGATCGTGACGTCGTCGATCCAGGCTTCGCCCAACCCGGACAGCGCAAACGTGACGGCCATCGGGCCCGACCGCGGCGCGCAGCGAAACAAGCTGAACTGCCGCCAGTCGTCGGTGCCGATCACGCGCTGGGCCAACGCTTCGCCCGAGAGCGTATCGATCACCAACAGGCCGTCGACGCTGCCGGTGATCGGTTGGGCGATGCGCAGCCAGCCCTGAATGTGCAACAGGTCTCCTTCGTGGACGTTGACCGGCGCGCTGGTGACCCAGAGCGGGGGCGTTTCGACAACGCCGGGTTTGTTTTCCGGGTCGTCGTCCACGGCCCGCAATAGCAAGCCAGCGCGCCCCGAGTGGGCCGCCTGAGGCGAGAGTTCCACGGCGGTCGTGATCCGTTCCTGCCGATGTTGAAAGTGTTTCCAGCCGGCGCGCGACATGGCGTCAAGGTCTTCGAAGTTTCCTTCGGGCAAGCGATTGGCGCTGTGGGTAGCCGAGGCCATTTCGTTGGCAAAGCGGTAGTGTTCCGGCAGGGTGGCGAAGTTGGCGGTAAACGGATCGGCCAACGGCCAGGCGGCCGCCGGCGCCGCGCGGTCCCAATGTGCGCGTTGGATTTCGCGCAGGAATTGCTGGGCGTGCCGCGCATGGTAATAGGCTTTGACGACGTCGGTCTTGAGCAGCGATTCACACTGGCGCAGATCGTTTTGAGCCTTGAGGCGCTTCGGTCCCGTGGCCTTCACGGCTTGCCCCAGTTCGGCCAGGCGGTACTCGGTGCCCTCGACCAGGACGAGCTCGGCGTTGGCCACGTCGCGAGCGAGTTGCGCGGCCCTCGGGGCGATTTTCGCCAGCGTGTCTTTGAGGTTGTGAATCACCACCTGGTCTTGCGTGAACACGACCAGCGAGTCGCGGTCCGCTTCGCCCAGCTCGACTTGCGTGCCGCCAGGCACGCGCTGCGACTTGAGCGGCCGGAAACTGGTCAGCGACAGTTCATAGGCGTCATCCCCTTCGGGCACTCCGGAAACGAGGAATCTTACCGCCGGGGTTGCTGGATTGCTCTGGGCAAACTGGCTGTTGGGGGACGCAAAAATTGGCAGTAGCAGCCGGCTGCGATCGGTCTTGAGCACCGCGCCACTGGCATGCGGGGCGTTGGTGCTGGCGTTGGGCGAGCTGCTTCCGGCCGCCGGCCAGCGCTCGATCAGTTGCAGTTCCAGGTTGATCAATTCCAGAATGGCGGCGCGGCGCTGCGTGGCGAGATCGTCGGTGTCCAATCGCGAATTCGACGTGAAACACAGCCCGCGAGCCCGCGACGCCAGCGCGGCGTGCACTAGCGTGCGGATCTGCGATTCCTGCAAACCCGAAGGCGCGGTTCGCTCGGGAGCCAAAAGGCGGATTTGCTCGACGAGCTGCGGCAAGGGCTCGGTCTGGATCGTGGCCCACAGCGGGGTGCCGGCCCGGGCGAGTTGCGTCCGCTCGTGCAGCCAAGGGGCGTACTGGTTCAGTTGCGAGGTGGTGCCCAGCGGTTCGCGGCGGGCCAACAGCAGTTTTACGTATTGCGTATAGTTCGCCAGATCCGAATCGGCGTCGCAGACCAGCGGCCGCTCTCGCGGATCGGCGTCTTGCACCGACTCGGACCAGCGCTTGGTCGCGGGCAACTCACGGCTGGCCAGACCGCTGCCCAGATCCCAGGCCAATACCGGATCGAACTGCGTGCCGATTTTCACGGCGGCCGTGTTGTCGGCGCGCGGTTCCAGTTGGTCCACCGGTGGCGGCGGCGCGACCAGCCACAGTCCCTCGGAGGCCGCCTCGGCGAGCAGCTCCGGCGTCGGCGGCTGCGTGACGCGCACGGCATTGAAACCCAGAGCTTTGAGCCGCGCCAACGGCTCGCCGCGATAGTCGATGACGCGCGGGAAAAAAGGTTTGCCGTCCACCAGCAGCAAGCGGCTGCGCAGCTCGACCCGCGGCGCCGATGCGCCGCCGGGCCGGATCGCCGTGGCAGTCGGCGGTAACAGCAGCGGGCCGCTTTGGTCGGCTCGTCGTTCGGCGATTTCGCCCGCTTGTTCCGGCGCCACCACGCCGGCCACTTCCAGATCGTCGATCCAGACATTCGTCGTGCCGGGTCCGCCGTAAACGTTCAGCAAAATGCGGTCCACATAGGCTTCGCGCGGATCGACTTGCGGTCCGAACTGGATCCGCAACACGCGCACTTGCGCTTCCAACTGCCGCGGCAGGTTGTCGATGCGCAACTGCTGCCAGGCGCCGACTTGCTTGTAGGCGGCGCCGCGAATCAACGTGGTCAGCGGCTCGAGAGTGCGAGGATGTTTGCTGCGCGGCAGCACGACGCGGGCCACGATTTGCAAACCGGGACGGTCGGCTTTGAGCCACACGCTGGGCGCCAACTCGGCGATCACGCGGGCGTCGGCGATCGGGTGGCTGAGAAAGACGTAGGTGCCGTTGTTGCCGACGACCTTGAGCTGTTCGCACCAGCGTCCCGAGTGGGCGCCTTGTTGGACGCGCCGGTGGACCTCGATTTTATAGCTGCCATCGCCGCCGGCTTCGTGCAGCGTGGGCTCAGGACCCTCAAAATCGTCGCGCACGACGCTTTGCGCCGCGGCGGGCACGGCCACGCAGAGCAGGGCCACGATGATTGCGCTACGCTGGGGCATGCAGCCGTTGCGGGTTCGAGGCGATGACACGGGCCGACCTTCGCGAGCGAACGATTCCAGGAATGCCGCTAAAATGCAACGTCGCCAGCGTGGCCGGGGGGATTTATGTAAGTCGTGCTTGTATCAGCATTTGCGGATTGCGGCCAGATCAGGTGTTTCGTTTTTGCTCCACGGGACGAGAGTCGGCGGCTGTTTGCAGACAATCTCAAGTGATTATATTGAAAGATGTTAGGAACCGAACTCGGGACCGGAGTGCAATTGTGGCACGCCGTCTGCTTTTTAGACGGGCTATCCACCTCACCCGGAGAAAGAGCACCCATGAGTCAAGCATCCCGGATCGTCAAACCTCAGGCCGAAGAATTTTCCAGCGACATGTCGGAGCTGGCCGCGGCATTGAACAGCCTACCGCTTGAGCATCGGCAGCGGATCGAGCCGTTGTTTTCGCGCGTGCTGGAAAGCACCAGACGCCGCCGTCGCATTCTGGGGCTGGTCCAGGACGCTCTGGGCCAACTTCGCCTGGACATGAAATACTTGATGTTCGATTTGGAAGCGACGCGTCGCGAACGTGACGAGCTGCGGGGCAAGACCGAAGAAACGTAGTGGCCCACCAGGAAACCCCTGGAGCCCTTACACCCAACGGCCGAATCCACGCAATGGTGGGGGCCGATGGTTTTCGACGCTCGGGGCGGCGCGTTGCAGCCGATGGGGTCCTGGAATACCATAAAGGTCACGGACGGGGACCTTAGAACTTTCCCGCAACGGAGGTGTCTTGGGAAAGCGTCGACGCGCGGAACGGAACAGACGGAGAAGAGCTTGCCATGGTCGAGCTGTCTGCTGAACAATTCGCTCAGCGCGCTTTTGACCTGAATCTGATCGACGAGCGCCAGTTGCAGGATCTGTGGGGCCAAATCGGCACCCGACAGCTCTCCGGCGAGGAATTCCAGCAACTGCTCTTGCGCCGCGAGATGCTGACCAACTACCAGACCGAGCGCCTGCTGCGCGGCGACCGCTCGGGCTTCTTTTACGGCAACTACAAAGTCCTGTATTTGATTGGCACGGGCACTTTTGCGCGCGTCTATCGGGCCTGCCATAAAACCAGCGGCGAAATCGTGGCCCTCAAGGTCCTCCGCCGCCGCTTTGCCGAGGACCCGGAACAGGCGGACCGTTTCTATCGCGAAGGCCAAATGGGAGCCACGCTCAAACATCCCAACATCGTGCCCATCATGGAGGTCGTTTCGCAGGGCGACTCCCATTTCCTGGTGATGAAGTTCATCGAGGGCCGCAACCTGCGCGAGTTCATCAAAATCCGCAAGAAATTCGAGCCCGCCCAGGCCACGCGCCTGGTGGCCGACATCGCCAGCGGGCTGAACTACGCTTTCGAGCGGGGCATCTGCCACCGCGATTTGAAAATGTCCAACGTGTTGGTCTCCAGTCATGGGCAGGCCATGCTGGTGGACTTCGGCCTAGCCGCGGCCGACAAGAATCTCTCGGATGACGCGGTGGCCAATTCGCCCAATCCGCGCACCATCGACTATGCCGGACTGGAGCGGGCCACGGGCGTGCGTAAAGACGATCCGCGGAGCGACATCTATTTTCTCGGCTGCATCTTCTACCACATGCTCACCGGCACCCCGCCGATCTACGAAACGAAAGATCGCATTCAGCGGCTCAGCAAGGGCCGATTTCAGGACGTGATTCCGATCACCAAAGCCGCTCCCGACCTGCCGCGTCCGATCCTGCAAATGGTCATTCGCGCCATGCAGCTCGACCCCGAGGTGCGCTACCAATCGCCCGGCGAGATGCTCAATGATTTGAAAGCGGCGGCGCAGCGCCTCGGCGACCCCGACGCGGCGGATTCGGCCGAGGAAGAGCCATCGTCCCAGACGCCCGCGGCCGCCCCGCCGCCCGTCGCGTCGACACCGCCGAGGCGCACGGTGATGTTCGTCGAATCGAACGTCTCGTTGCAGAACGTGCTGCGCGAGCGGCTGAAAACCAAGGGCTATCGCGTGCTGGTGACGGCCGATCCCGATCGGGCCCTGGGCCGTTTTGCCGATGGGAGCAAGGCGGCCGACTGCGTGATCTTCAGCACTGGAGAATTGGGTGAGTCGGCGCTGGACGCCTTCAATCGCTTCGGCGAGGGCAAACACACCAAGCTCATTCCGGCCGTTTTGCTCTTGGACGAGCATCACGCGTCCTGGAAGAAAAAAGCCAAACTCAACAGCCATCGCGTCATGGTCTCGATGCCCATCAAACTGCGGGAATTGCGGCACGTCCTGGCGCGCCTGGTGCCGCTGGACGTCGAGAGCCAGAGTTCGTAGCCGGCCTCGCGCGGCACGCGGCCGGACGTGGCCGCTTAGCCCAACTCGATCCCCAGCCGGCGCATCAACACCTTCATGTCCTCCCACACGTCCTTCTTGGCCGCCGGATTGCGCAGCAAGTAGGCCGGGTGATAGGTGCACATCACGGCGATGCCCCGGTAATCGAAAAACTTGCCGCGCATGCGGCTGATGGGCGTTTCGGTTTGCAGCAGAGTTTGGGCCGCCACGGCGCCTAGGCAGCAGATATACTCGGGCCGGATGAGATTCAATTGCCGGTCGAGGAACCCGCGGCAGTTGCACACTTCCTCCGGCAAGGGGTTGCGATTGCCTGGCGGCCGGCACTTGAGGACGTTGAGGATATAGACGTCGCTACGCGCAAGCGTGCAGGCTTCGATGATCTTGTTCAGCAATTGCCCGGCCCGCCCCACGAACGGTTCTCCTTGCAAGTCCTCGTCGGCTCCGGGCGCCTCGCCGAGAAAGCAGAGCCGGGCACGCGGATTGCCCACGCCAAAGACGGTCTGCGTTCGGGTGGCGGCCAGTTCGCCGCACGCACGGCAGGCGGCGACTTCCTGGCGGATCAGCTCCAACGAATCGCCCGCCGCACTCAACGGCGGGACACCCGAGTCGCCGGGTGTGGCCATCGGCCGGTCGGGGGTCGCCGGAAATAGTGTCTGCGAGAGGGGTGTCTTGCGGCCTGGCTTGGGGAGCTGTCGGACTCCGGCCCGCGCGAGGCTTTCCAACTTCTGCACGGCCGCCGCGGGTCGCAAATCTTGTGGTCGACGCTCGGCCGTCATGCGGATCTCCATAACTTTACGTTTTGCGACATTCCTGGAAGATTTTCGTTTGCTCAAACTTCCTGGAAACGCCGCATGTCCTTGCCCGCGGTTTCGTGCGATCTGCCGGCCAGGGAGACCAACTCGAACGATTTCCGCGATGGTTCCTAGTATTACGACCAATTCTCACCGCGGGAAGGGCCGGGCGTGGAATGCACGTCGATGCTGCGATTCGCGTGCAATTTGCCGCTTGGGCCGATTCAACTATGATAGAATGTGATTCTCGTTGGCGCCGCCGGGGTTCCAGACCGATTCCATTGCTCACGTGCCGTTTGACATCATGGGGATTCCACAGGTTGTTGTCGTGGGCCGACCGAATGTCGGGAAGTCGAGCATTTTCAATTGGCTGGCTCGCAAGCGCCTGGCGATTGTCGATGGCACGGCCGGCGTGACGCGCGACCGGGTCACGTATCTGATGTTCGAGCGCGACCGCTATTTCGAGTTGGTCGACACCGGAGGCATCGGCTTCGAAGATCCCGACAATCTGACCTCGAAAATCGAAGAACAAATCGTCACGGCCATCGAATCGGCCAACGTGATTTTGTTTGTCGTCGATACCCGCAGCGGCCTGACGCCGTTGGACCAGGAGGTGGCTCGCCGGCTGCGGTATGCGGACGCGCCGGTGATTTGCGTGGCCAACAAGTCCGACGATCCGAGCATGGACAGCCAGGCCGACGAGTTTTACAAGCTGGGCCGGGGCAAGCTGATCCTGGCCAGCACGATGCAGAATCGGGGCCGGCAGCAGCTCTTGGACATGATCGCCGAACGGCTGCCCAAGGCCGATGAGGATGAACGGCGCGACGCCGACCAGCGGGTGATGAAGGTGGCCATCGTGGGCCGCCGCAACGTGGGCAAGAGCACGTTTGTCAATACGCTGGCGCAGGCCGAGCGGATGATCGTCAGCGAAGTGGCCGGCACGACGCGCGACAGCGTCGACGTGCGCTTCGAGCTCGACGGCAAGACGTTCGTGGCCATCGACACGCCCGGCTTGCGGCGAAGCAAGAGCATCACCACCGACGTCGACTATTACAGCAGCCACCGGGCGCAGCGCAGCATTCGGCGGGCCGACGTGGTGCTGATGTTTTTCGATCCCAGCGAGCGGATCAGCAAAGTCGACAAGCAGCTTTGCGAATATATCGCCGAGAACTACAAACCCTGCGTGTTCGTGGTCAACAAGTGGGACCTGCTGGCCAGCAGCATGCCGACGGAAAAGTGGGTCACGTATTTGCACGACACGTTTCGCACGATGTGGTACGTGCCGATCGCTTTTGTCACCGGGCAAACGGGCAAGAACGTCAAGGCCCTCTTGAACCACGCCCAAATGCTCTACAAGCAGGCCGGCCAACGGGTGTCGACTTCCGAGTTGAACAAGGTGGTCCGGCTGGCGCTCGAGGCCAACCCGCCGCCTTTGCATCAGAACCGACGGCCGAAGATTTATTACGCCACGCAGGTCAGCGCCGAACCGCCCACGACCGTCATGTTCTGCAACGATCCCAAAGCCTTCGGCGAGCCGTATCGCCGCTATCTGCTCGGCGCGCTGCGCGAACACTTGCCGTTTGCCGAAGTCCCGATCAAGCTCTACCTGCGCAAGCGCCAGGCGGGCGACAAGCGCGCGGACATCCACTCCGACGCCGTGGAGCCCGAGGTCTTGGACGCGGCCCCGTCCGGTACGGCCGATTCGGCCATCGGCTCTTAGGCGACCTGGCGAGGTCGAGGGAACGGGCGCGGCCGAAACCCCCTCCAGAGAGTGACACCGTCGCTTGTAGGCTCCACGGCCGAGGACTATCATCACTGGTTTAAATTGTTGGGGCGCCACTGGTTCCTGTTCCGCGCGATCGCCTCGCGCGGTTGGAGTTGGCAATGCGGCATGTCGTGTCGGCGGTCGTGCAGAACGTACCGGGGGTCTTGGCCCATATTTCGGGCATGCTCGCTTCGCGCGGGTACAACATCGACAGCCTGGCGGTCGGAGAGACCGAGAACCCCGGCTTGTCGCGGATGACGTTCGTGGTGGTGGGCGACGACAATGTTCTGGAACAGGTCCGCAAGCAGCTTGAAAAAGTGGTGACCGTGGTCAAGGTCGTGGATGTCAGCTCCCAGGATTTCGTGGAGCGCGACCTGATGTTGATCAAGGTGCGTGCCCCGCTGGGTGGTCGGCGCAGCGAAATCCGCGAATTGGCCGAGATCTTTCGCGGCCGGATCGTCGACGTGGGCACCGACGAAGTGATCGTGGAAATCTCGGGCCAAGAGCACAAAATCGAATCGTTTATCGACCTGATGCGCCCCTTCGGAATCATCGAGCTGGTGCGGACCGGGCGGATCGCCATGGTGCGCGGTCAACGGCACACTGCCGAATCGCCCGTGGTCGAAACCCCATAGACGGCCCCTCGAGCGGCGCGGAGTGGCCAGGCGCGCATCGGCCGTCGTCTTTCTACTTGGAGGAGTTTTTTCGCATGACCAAACTGTACTACGAAAAAGACGCCGACTTGTCGCTGCTCAAGGGCAAGACGATTGCCATTATCGGCTACGGTTCGCAAGGACACGCCCACGCGCTGAACCTGCGCGACAGCGGCTGCAAAGTGGTCGTTGGCCAGCGGCCCGGCAGTGCGAACTACGATCTGGCCAAGACCCACGGCTTCGAACCCGTCTCGGCCGAAGAGGCCGCCAAGCAAGGCGACCTGGTCAATATCCTGCTGCCCGACGAGGTGCAAGGCGACGTCTATCGCCAGTCGATCCGCGGGCAACTGAAGCCGGGCAACATCCTGATGTGTTCGCACGGTTTTAATGTTCACTTCGGCCAGGTCGAGGCCCCGCCGGGCGTCGACATCGTGCTGGTGGCCCCCAAGGGCCCAGGCCACCTGGTGCGCAGCGAATTCGAAAAAGGTGGCGGTGTCCCCTGCCTGATCGCGCTGAGCCCCGGCGCCAGCGAGACCTCGCGGGCCCTGGGGTTGGCCTATGCCAAGGGCATCGGCGGCTGTCGCGCCGGCGTGATCGAAACCACGTTTGCCGAGGAGACCGAAACCGATCTGTTCGGCGAACAAGTCGTGCTCTGCGGCGGGGTGAGCGCGCTAGTCAAGGCGGGCTTCGAAACCCTGGTCGAAGCCGGCTATCAGCCCGAGATGGCCTACTTCGAGTGCATGCACGAACTGAAGCTGATCGTCGATTTGTTCTACCAGGGCGGGCTGAACTACATGCGCTATAGCGTCTCGAACACGGCCGAGTTCGGCGACTACACGCGCGGCCCGCGAATCGTCACCGACGAGACTCGCAGGGAGATGAAGCGCATCTTGGAAGAGATCCAAAACGGCCAGTTTGCCCGCGAGTGGATTTTGGAGAATAAAGCCAACGCCCCGGCGTTCAAAGCCATCCGCCGCCGCGAGCGCAATCACCCGATCGAAGAAGTCGGTCGCAAGCTCCGCCGCTTGATGTCGTGGATCAACTCCAAGGAAGTCTGATAGTCAACGCGTCGTTTTATTTTAGCGCCCGTAACGGTCGCCGCGCCACCGCTTGCGGCTTAGCCGCGTTCAGGAGATCCCCACGATGAACTCGCAAGCCACCGCCCACCGGCTGTTCGAAGAGCTCCAGCCCGGCGACCGGATCGAAGTGGTGCACGAGGTCAAGGTCGGCTCGTCCAAGACCTGGATGACCGAGACCGTGGGAACGGTCGATCACACGGAGCGCCGCCGCCAGGGCCTGCACTATCGCCGCAATCCGGATGACAAGGTCTTCGCCGACATGATCGTGCTGACGCGCGACGACGGCGAGTTGACCACCGTCACGATGGACGAATTCACCCAACTGCGACGGCTCAACTGACGGACTGACGCAATTCCGCCGGGGACGGTCCAGGTTTTGCCGAGTCTTCGCAGCAAATCAGAACTGCCCGCACTGCTCGAGCCCGGGTGCCTATAATAGTAGGCTACGTCGAACCTTCCACGGGTAGCCGCGCCGAGCCATGAATTCGCACGAACCGACCGCGCACCCCCTGCATACGCACCACGAGCGGACGTTCCAGTCCAACCGCTTCGTCTATCCGGTGCTGAGCCGGCGCTCGGGCGGCATTTCGCTGGGCGTGAATCTGAATCCCGACAAGGTCTGCAACTTCGATTGCATCTATTGCCAGGTCGATCGGACGCGGCAAAGCGAGACGCGGTTTGTCGAGATCGAACCGCTGCTGGTCGAGCTCGAGGGCATGTTGCGCTGGATCGACTCCGGCGGGCTGTACGAGTCGGCGGAATTTGCCGCCACGCCCCAGGCTGCGCGGCGGCTGAACGATATTGCCTTTAGCGGCGACGGCGAGCCGACGACGTATCGCAATTTCGACGAGATCATCGCCGCCTGTGCCGCGGTCAAGGTTCGGCTTGGCCTCGAGGACGTGAAAATGGTGCTGATCACCAACGCCAGCATGTTCCACCGCCGGCACGTGCAGCGTGGATTGGAGATTCTGGATGCCCACCAGGGCGAGATTTGGGCCAAGCTGGAAACGGGCACCGAGGCCTACTATCAATTGGTCGAGCGGACGCCGATCCCGTTTCGCCAGATTCTGGATAACATCGCCGCGGCGGCTCGCGTGCGGCTGCTGGTTATCCAATCGCTGTTCATGCGCATCGACGGCCAGGCGCCGTCGGCCGACGAGCTCTCAGCGTTTTGCGATCGATTGAACGAGATCACGGCTGCCGGCGGAAAACTGAAGCTCGTTCAGATCTACACCGTGGCCCGACGCCCGGCCGAAGCGCAGGTCACGCCGCTGGCCGACGCCGAGGTCGACGCGATCGCGGCGCTGGTCGCCGAGCGGACCGGTTTGCCCACGGCGGCTTTTTACGGCGCGCAGGTGTAGCGGCGTGTCGAAAAATTGGGACAGGCACCTCGCGGCCACCCTTGATTGTGGGACTTACGCCGATCAACTCGGAGCCAGTCCCATTTTTCAACTAGCCGCGCGTCACGCTCGGATGGCCACTTTGCCGAAATGGGCGGCGCTTTCCATGTACCGATAGGCGGCCACCGCGTCGGAGAAGGGGAACACGCGGTCGACCACCGGCTTGAGCTTGTTAAGCACGATGGCTCGATTCATGGCCTCGAACATGTCGCGCGAGCCGACGAAGATGCCTTGCACGCGGATGTTCTTCATCAGGATTGGCAGCGGGTTGACCTGTCCCGAGCCGCCGGTGAGCACGCCGATCAAGCTGATTTGCCCACCGCTTTTGACGGCCTTCATCGACTGTGCGAGCGTGCCGGCTCCGCCGACTTCCACCACATAGTCGACTCCCGCGCCACCAGTCAATTCGCGCACCCGTTCGTCCCACTTGGGCACCGCGATGTAGTTGATGCCGTCGGTGGCGCCGAGTTGCAGGGCCCGGGCCAGTTTGTCGTCGCGGCTCGACATGGCGATCACTCGGGCGCCGTGGATCCTGGCAAGTTGCAGGGCAAAGATCGACACGCCGCCGGTCCCTTGCACCAGCACGGTGTCGCCGGCCTTGAGGCGTCCTTCGCCGACCAGGGCGTGCCAGGCGGTGACCGCGGCACAGGGCAACGAGGCCGCTTCTTCATCGCTCAGATGCGCAGGCACGTGGACCACGCCCTCTTCATGGAGCGTCACATATTCGGCCAGCATGCCATCCGGTCCGCCACCGCCGAGCGCCGAGCGGGCTTTGGCCTCGTCGATGGCGCCGCCGATCCACTTGGGCATGAAGGCGGCGGCCACGCGATCGCCGACTTTAGCGCGCGTCACGCCCGCGCCAACTTGCGCCACCTCGCCCACGCCGTCGGAGAGCGGAACCGCCGGCATTTTCAACTTGGGGTTGTACTGACCCTTGGCAACCATCAGGTCGCGAAAGTTCAGCGACCAGGCGCGCATCTTCAGCAGCACCTGGCCCGGGCCGGCGGCGGGTTCGGGCCGCTCGACGCGTTTCAACGACTCGAATCCAAAAGCTTGAATTTCGTAGGCCTGCATGGTGGTCCCTCGCTGCGCGTGGAGATCGGTTCGCCGTGGCCGTTCATTGTGCAAAAAGTTGCCCGCCAGGGCGAGGGCCCGGCGTGGCATCGAGGGCAGCTTTTCCCGCCCGCGGGGGTTTTCGGCCGCGTCGGCCGCGGTTGCACCTCGCTGGCGGTCATGGCACAGCGGGGCGGGGATTGCTACGATTGGTTTTGGGGCCGTGTTTGGCTGCCTCTCGATGACCGCTTGAGTGATCCGCCGATGTCGCAAAGCACGTTTGACGAATTGCAAAAACAACTGGCACAGCAGGGCGTCGACGCGGTGTTTGAGCGGCTCGTCGCGCAATTGAAGTCGGATAAGAAATTCCACGAGCTGTTCGACGTGTTCTTGATGCGCACCCGGCACCGGCTCGGATTGCCGGTGATCCTGACGATGTCGTTGGACGACCTGGAGGAGCCGCTGCGGTCGCAAGTCGAAGACGCCTATCTGGCGGCCTGCCGCGAAGTGGGCACGCTGTTGCTCGGCGAGGGTTCGTTGCGCGAGGCCTGGATGTACCTGCGCCCGGTGGGCGACAAGACGCTGGTGGCCGAAGCCCTGCGCAACACCGAGCCCCGCGAAGAGAACTTGCAGGATTTGATCGAGATCGGGCTGCACGAAGGGGTCGCGCCGGCGCTGGGCTATGAACTGGTGCTGAAAAACTACGGCACCTGCAACGCGATCACGACTTTCGAGAATGCCATGCTCAGCCGGCCGCGCGCCGACCAGCAAGTCGCCGCTGGGCTGCTGTTGCGGCATCTGCACGGCGAGCTGATGGCCAACGTGCGGGCCGACATCGCGCGGCAGGAAGGCAGCTAACCCAGCGAGCAGACGCTGGCGGCATTGGTGGAAAACCGAGAGGCGCTCTTTGCAGACAACAACTATCACGTCGACACCACGCACCTGGCGGCGGTGGTTCGTTTCGCCCGGCTGCTGGAAGACCCGCCGCTATTGGAACTGGCCTACGATCTGACCGAGTACGGCCGGCGGCTGGGCGCGCAGTTTCAATATGCCGGCGAGGAGCCGTTTACCGACGTTTATGCCAGCCATGGGCTGTTTTTCGCCGCGCAGTTGGGCCGGCGCGTGGAGGAGGCCCTGGAATATTTTCGCGCTAGGGCCCGGGCCGTCGACATCCGCGAACAAGGCACGGGGGCGGCCGAGGTGGTGATTGCCCTGTTGACTCGCTTGAAGCGATACCCCGAGGCGATCGAGGCCGCGGTGGAGCTGATTCCGGCGGGGAGTCGCACGAGCGGTTTTGCCCCCAATTTGCTGGAGCTCTCGCGTTTGGCCGGCAATTACGACCGGCTGATGAGCGTCTGCCGCGAGCGGGGCGACCTGGTCGGCTATACGGCCGGCCTGGTCGAGCGCGACGCCGCGAAGAAGTAGCGGGCGCGCCACGCCGATTATGGGTTTTCGGTCGGTTTCCCTTCGCTCGGGGTCTGCGGCTCGACGTATTCGAACGTCAAGTCCCCGTCCAGCCAGACTTTCTCTTGGTGCTCGTCCCGTTCGCCCCCCTCGTCGGTCATGTTGGGACCGACGCTGTACAGGATCCAGCCGTTGGCCGTCTTTTTTAGCTGGATCGGCTGGTCGTTGTACGGGTCGCGCGGCACCAGCGCGATGAACTCCGGCGAGAGCGCGTCGGTTTGGTCGGGGAACTTGCCGTGCATGGTGAAATAGCGGTGCATGGCCAGGGCGGCCTGGGCCAAACGCCGCTGGGCGTCGGCTCGAAATGCCGTCTCGATGGTCGGGCCGATGGACGGCGTCATCAAGCCCATGACGATACCGGGGGGCGACTGGCGCAGCTTGTATTCCAGTTCCTGAACGTCTGAACGGAACTGCGCGTAAGGTTTCGCCGCCAAGGCCCTGAATGCGCGCATCGTCTCGCGGCTGCCGGCGACGTCGTTGTTCAACAGGAACACTCGATACAAGGGTCCGAGATGGGAATAGGCGAAGGCCGCAAGTTCGTTGGTCATCTGCGTCAACGTTCTGACGTCCATCTCGTCCAGGCCGGCGAACGAATTGAGGAGGAAGGCCTCCTCCATGCGCAGGGCACGGCCGACCATGCGCTGGTAGGAAACCGAAGAGTCGATTTGTAGCTGGGCCAGTTCGTCGGCGGAAGGATGTTTTTTTTGCAATACCGCCGCCAAGGTGCCGTCAGCCATCCGATCGATCGAGCTAGAGACCAGGAGCGAGACCAGGGTCGGCTCGCTGCCCGCGTGCCGCGCAATGCCGTAGATCGCGCTGATGTCGACCAGGGCCGTTTTGACATCGTCGTGTTCGGCCGACCAGCGGGCATGGATCGCCAGCAGTTCCGCGGCTGTGCGCAGATCCTGCAACTCGGTGAGCAGCATGTCGAACGTGGGGCGTCCATAGTCGCGATCGAAAAAGCAGCCGGGCATGACCGCCGCCTTGCGAATGAGCGCCAGTTCGCCCGCCCGTTCCTCGAGAAAAGTGCCCAGTTCCGGATTCTTGAAATCAAACTCGGGTTGAGTGTCGTCCGACACGGCCTTCGCGGCGTCGTGCCAAACCCGCGGCCATCGCTTCATCGGACCGCCGCGGAATTCCCAGCCGATTGCGTCGAACGCTTGCTGGTACACGACCGCCGCGTTGTCCTGGTCGGGCAGTCGCGCGGGGGCTACCGACAGGGCGAGAACGGTGGCCTCGGCGCGCACCGTGGCCAGGTTTTGCTGCACGTTGGCGTCGAGGTTGGAGAAAGTCATGGCGTGCAACATCAGGCCCACGGCCAGCGCTAACGCCAATTTGCCGCGCGGCCAACTGGCCGCCACGGGGTGCGCTTCGACCGGGTCACGCGTCAAACCGCGATTCAGAATCACCATCGCGCCGACCAGATACGGCACCGTGAGCACGACCGCCGGCCAGAACCAGCCCGCCGCCACGCGGTAGTGTATCTCGACGATCGCATCGAGCGTGGTCAGAGCCATGTAAAAGGCGAAGGGCAACAGGATCACGACCGTCGCCAGCACCAGCCGCCGCCCTCGGCCGCCCAGCCGGGCGATGCACGCCACCGCGACCCC
>JBGQKM010000141.1:0-15070 GCA_041499515.1 Planctomycetia bacterium
CCGACGTGTTCGTGCTGATGACCGCCAAGGAAGAGTTGACCACGCGGGACGGCAAGCCGTACTACAAGGTCGGCTTTCGCGATCATGCCCGCGAGGTAAGTTTTCCCATCTGGCACGATTCGCCGTGGGGCGCCGATTGTCGCGAGGCCTGGCAGCCGGGCACGTTTTACAAGGTGCGGGCCGTGTATCGCGATACGAATTATGGTCCGCAGCTTGAGCTGCGCAAAATTCGCGAGGTGTGCGCGGCCGACCGGTCCGACGGTTTCACCCCGGCCATGTGCCTGCCGCAGACGCGGTTCGACGTCGAGGCGATGTTCGCCGAATTGCTGGCGATCGCACGCCAGCGGATCGACGACGCGCCGCTTGCCGAGCTGGTGGTCGACCTGCTTGGTCAAAATCGCGAGGCCTTGCTGAGCCTGCCGGCCGCCACGCACAACCATCATGCGTTTGTCGGCGGCTGGCTGGAACACGTGTTGAGCGTGACGCGGACCTGCGTCTATCTGGCCGACAAGTACGACGAATATTATCCGCAGATGGACCCCCGGCTGAACAAGGGCCTGGTCGTCGCGGGGGCGATCTTGCACGACATCGGCAAATTGCGCGAAATCGAAGCCCAGCCGCAGGGGGCCGTCTATACCGCCGCGGGCAATCTGATCGGCCATATCCTGCAAGGCCGCGACATCGTGCGCGAAGCGGCGGTTGGTCGGCCGATCGACGCCGAGTTGCTGCTGCGGCTGGAGCACATCATCGTCTCGCACCAGCGATTGCCCGAATGGGGCTCGCCCAAGCCGCCGATGACCCCCGAGGCCCTGCTGGTGCACTATGCCGACGACATGGACGCGAAATATCAGATGATGGTTGCCATTTTGCGCGACGACACCAACCCCGGCCCGGTCACCTCGAAGAAAAACGTCCTGTATCAGAAAGTATTTCGCGGCATGGATTGAGCGGCATGAGCCGATGGCGCCGGGCGTGGGGCGTCGCGAAGGACGTTTTCTTGACCGGCGCGCGAGAAGGCTTCGTCTTCGCCCTGGCGAACGATCTGAGCGCCGAGCGTCACGAGCTTGGATTCCAGGTGCTCGTAGCCTCGATCGAGATGGTAAACGCGGCGCACGATGGTTTCGCGCTCGGCGGCCAGGCCGGCCAGGACCAAGGCGGCGCTGGCTCGCAGATCGGAGGCCATCACCGTGGCGCCCGACAGCCGGCTCACGCCGCGAACCACGGCGGTCGAGCCTTGCCGCTCGATGCACGCCCCCAGCCGGTTCAATTCGGCAACCTGCATGAAGCGATCGGGAAAGACGTCGTCGCGAATCACGCTTCTGCCGGTCGAGAGCGACAGCAGAGCCATGAACTGCGCTTGCAAGTCGGTCGGCACGCCAGGATAAGGCCGCGCCGCGATGTTCGTCGCGCGCCGGCGCTCGGCGGCCCGCACGCTGATGTGGTTTTCGCCGCATGCCAGACTGGCCCCCGTCTCGGCCAGAGCTTCCAAAACGGCCGTGAGATGCTGCGGGTTCGCGCCCTCGACGGTTGCGGCGCCGCCGGTGATCGTAGCGGCGATCAGCAGCGTGGCGGCCTCGATCCGATCGGGGATGATCCGATAGCGGGTTCCGGTCAATTGTTCGACGCCGACAATCTCGATCACGTCGCTGCCCAGCCCGGAAATCCGCGCGCCCAGCGCGTTCAAAAAGGTTCCCAAGTCGGCGATTTCCGGCTCGGTGGCCGCTCCGGTGATGATGGTCTTGCCGCGGGCCAGCGTGGCGGCGCTCATCACGTTGGCCGTGCCGGTGACGGTCGGCCCGGCGGGTCCGCGCAAATGGATTTCGGCGCCCGTGAGTCGTTTGCTCTGGGCAATGACATAGCCGTGTTCGATGCGGATGTCGGCACCGAGGGCCGCCAAACCGGCCAGATGCAAGTCGACCGGGCGGGTCCCGATATTGCATCCGCCGGGCAACGAAACCACTCCCCTGCCCCGCCTGGCCAGCAGCGGCCCCAAGACGCAAAAACTGGCCCGCATGCGGCGCACCAGTTCGTACTCGGCTTTGGTGGGCGTTGGGTCGACGGTCTCGATGCTCAGGTCGCCGTCGGTTTGGCGTTTGACCTCGACGCCCAGATAGCCCAGCAGCAAGGCCAGCGTGTTGACGTCGACCAGGTCGGGGATGTTTTGCAAAAGGACCGGGGTATCGGCCAGGATCGAGGCGGCCAGGATCGGCAGCGCGGCGTTCTTCGAGCCGCTAGCCGGCACGGTGCCGTGCAGCGGGATCCCGCCGGAGATGCGAAGACAATCCATGACTCGTTCCCGCGGGCTTGCCGGCGGCATGCGAGCAGCACGATCATTTGCGTCGGGCTTGCACCACGCGCGCCAGGCCGGCCAGATCCTTGACCGTCGGAGCCAATTCCCATCGCGGGTCGGCCGCGATGAGCGTTTCGACCCGCTGTTGTAGCATGGGGCTGATTTCCAACAAGACCGATCCGCCGGGCTGAAGCCGCTCGGCCGCTTGCGGGATGAGCCGCTCGATGACGCTGGTGCCGGAGACCCCGGCCACCAGAGCCAGCTCGGGCTCGTAGGCTTTCACCTCGCGCGGCAAGTCGGCAAACTCTTGTTGGGTCACGTAGGGCGGGTTGCTGGCAATGAAGTCGAATTTTTTCTGCGGCGGAATTGCCGCCAGCAGGTCGCCGTGGACAAACTCGATCCGCCCCTCGACGCCCAATCGCTGGGCATTGTCTCGGGCCACGGCCAACGCCGCGGGGCTGATGTCGATGGCCGTGACGCGCACTTGCGGCGCTTGTTTGGCCACGGTGATGCCGATGATGCCGCTGCCGGTTCCCACGTCGGCCAGCAGAATGGGCTGCCGGTCCGAGGCGCGCGCCTTGATCAGGTCCAAGAGCGTCAGGACCACCAGCTCGGTTTCCGGCCGAGGGATGAGCACGTCCGGCGTAACGCGAAAATCGAGCGAATAGAACTCGCGGTGTCCCACCAGATACGCCACCGGCATCCCTTCAGCCCGACGGCGCACCAACTCGCGAAAGCGGTTTCGCAGCTCTTCGCCGGCCGGATCTTCGAAGCTGGTGTACAGCTCGATCCGCTGGCAGGACCGCGCGTGGGCCAACAGCACTTCGGCTTCCAGTCGCGGGCTTTCCGAGCCGTGCTGCTTCAAATAGTCGGCCGTCCACTGCAACAGACGCCCGATGGTCCACTCGTCGGCCATGCCAGGTACCACGCGTTGCGTTGGTTTAGTCGGCCGCGCCCATCGCTTGGCGCTGTTGCTGCCGATCGTAATCGACCAGGGCATCGGTCAACGGCTGCACGTTGCCGGCCAGGATCGAGTCGAGTTTGTAGAGCGTCAAATTGATGCGATGGTCGGTCACGCGGTTTTCGGAGAAGTTGTAGGTGCGGATGCGTTGGCTGCGATCGCCCGAGCCGACCAGGGTTTTGCGCTCGCTGGCCCGCTTGTCGTGCTCTTCCTGGCGTTTGGCCTCGTAGAGTCTGGTTTTGAGCACGCGCAGGGCTTTGGCGAAATTCTTGTGCTGGCTCTTTTCGTCCTGGCACTGCACCACGATGCCCGTTTCCAGGTGCGTCAAGCGGATGGCCGAGGCCGTTTTGTTCACGTGCTGACCGCCGGGGCCGCTGGCGCAGAAGATGTCCTTGCGAAAGTCGTCGGGTTTGAGGTTGATTTCGACGTCCTCGGGTTCCGGCAGCACGGCCACGGTGGCGGCGGAGGTATGAATGCGGCCCTTGGTTTCGGTCTCGGGGACGCGTTGCACGCGGTGGCCGCCACTCTCGTATTGCATTTCGCGGTAGGCGCCCTCGCCCTCGATGCCCAGGATGATTTCCTTGAATCCGCCCAATTCCGTCGAGTTGAGATCCAGCACCTCGACTTTCCAGCCCTTGCTCTCGGCATGCCGTTTGTACATTTCGTACATGTCGCGAGCAAACAGAGCCGCTTCGTCGCCGCCGGTTCCGGCCCGGATTTCCATCACGATGCGGGTCCGCTGCGCGTCTTCGCCGCCGATGGTCATTTCCAACAGTTCGTTCCAGAGCGTTTCGCGTTCTTCGCGGAGCGTGGGCAGTTCGGCCTCGGCCATTTCGCGCATGTCGGGGTCCTTGCCGGCGATCATTTCCTGAGTTTCGGTGATTTGCGTGTTCAGGACCTGGAAGCGGCGATACTTCTTGGCCAGTTTGGCCAGCGAGCCATGTTCGCGCGCGGCGGCGGCGACGCGTGCCGGGTTGGACAGCACGTCGGGATCGACCAGTTGCTTCTCCAGTGCTTCGAAGCGGTCCAGTTTTTCATCGAGCGTTTTGCGCAGCGACACAGCTTGTGGCCTCCGGATAGACGGCGCCGGCGGAACTCCCTCCTTGGCAAATTCGCGAAATACGCGGCGCGGCGGAACGAACCAACAGAAACGCCGCCCCCCGAATCGAGTCAACGGGTACGGCGGCGCGATCTTTCGACGGCTACGATTCGGCCTTGGTCTCGGCCGGCTTCTTGCCCCGCTTCAGGCTGGCGTAGCCGGCCGCGGCAAATTTGTTCTTGAACTTCTCGATCCGTCCGGCCGTGTCGACGAACTTCAACTTGCCCGTGTAGAACGGATGGCACACGTTGCAGATATCGACCTTCAATTCCGGCCGGGTGCTGCGGGTCGTAAACGCATTGCCGCAACCGCATTTGACGGCGGTCACGAAGTATTCGGGATGGATTTCTTTTTTCATGATTTTCACCACCACCATCATCATAGGCGCCGAGGCAAGCCGCCAAGATTGGATGCATCAAGACCCCCCCCGTGGGAGGCAGTCGTGCGATCCAAATTCAAGCCAGGACTTTACCAATTTTAGCTCGGAGTCACAAGGGGGCCGGCGCGATTCAAAAGAAGCGTCGAGCTTGCTAGAATCCCACCATGAGCAAGCTCACCCCACGCGAGCGCGCGGACCTAGTCAAGCGCGTGAAAGAAATCAACGCGAAAATTCAGAACCCGCGGCTGACGATCGCGCAGTGCGATGAACTGCACAAGGAAAGAGACTTGCTGTCCAAACAACTGCGTGACGATCGCAGCTCGCCATAGATCTCCCCTGCCCCACCCGTAACGCTCGACGTCGAACGATGTCGCCACCCCGGCGGACGGCGCGCCCGAGGATCACTTCGCTTCGGCCTTCGCTTGACGCTCTTTGAGCCAGCGGGCGCGGAGGTGGTTGCCGTGGCTTTGCGGCGTTTGGGTGTCGGACTCGTAAAGCACGACGGCCTGCTGTACGTCGCCGGCGGCTTCATAGGTGCGCGCCAGATTGTATCGGGCGGCGGCCGTCCAGGGCCCGCGGGGGCTGGATTCCAGCGTCCGCTTGGAAAAAAAGTCGACGGCGGTGGGATAGTCCTGCTCGGCCAGCGCCACCAGTCCCAGCCAAAAGCTGGCGTCTTGTTTGGCGTGTTTCATCATCAAGACCTGCGAAGCTTCGATTCTGGCGTGGCTTTCCTGGGGAAATTGTTTGGCCAATTCCGGCGGCAGCTTGTACGTATCGAGGTACGTGTCGGGCGGTCGCAGGCTGAGGTAAAAAGTCTTGGCCCCGGTTTCGCCGTCGTACGCGCCTTTGAAATAGAGCGCTCGCGCTTTGGTCAGCGCGGGCAGCGCTTGAAACATCAACAACTCGCGCACGGCCGCCTGGCGGTCGACGTCGGACAACTTTGACTCCCAAAGCGAGATGTCAAACGGCAGCGGCCACACTTGGGCTTTGGCGACTTGGGGGATTTTCTTCAAACGCTCAATCAGCGCGCTGCCCGGCGAGGTCAAAACCATCTTGTGTTTTCCCGTCAGCCGCGACTCGACCAGCGCCATGCGTCGTGAAAGATTCGCCGGCGACGCTTCGACGTAGGCCACGACGCGTTTCAGGTCTTCGCCGTGCACGGGATACGGATGCTCATCGTCCCAATCGAGACGGCGAAGCAGTTGCTCGTCGGCCGCGACCTGCGCCAGCGTGGCCACGCCCTGGCCCTGCGGCCCGGGAATCGGCAATCCCAAGCGGCAGTCGAACAAGTACAGTTCCTCCCCGCTCAACAGGGCCGGCAACCAGGGACGCACCGACTTGCCGTCTTCGTCGGCCAAACCCAGCAGCACGACGTCGAGTCCCTGTTGGCGCGCCAATAACAGGAAGACCCAGGCGCGCTCCAGGGCCTGACCTCGACCGTACAGCAAGGTTTCGAACGGCCGATGCCGATGGAGCTGTCTGGCTTTCGGATCCACCTCGGGCTCAAGCTGGATGTTCTGCACCGTCCAATCAAACAGACGCTCGGCGACGGCCAGGTCTTGAAACTGATCGGCCCGGGCACGCTTCGAGATGTCGCGCATCCAGACCGACTCCTGCAAGAACCAGGCATCGGAGATGCGAAACTGCATGGCATCGAGCAACTGCATCGGCAGCAGATTGCGCAGCTCGGGGCTCAAAGTCTCCACGAGCGGATCTCTTTGCCAGACAACCTTCGGTTTCTCTTGCAGATACCACTGATTGAGCCGGTCGCAGACCTGCTTGAGAATCTGGTTGGTGTCGAACTGTTCCAGGTGGTCGAGATTCTCCGCCACCAAATCGAACAGGCCGCCCTGTGCATCGGCTTGAGCCGCCGGCCCACGGCGTGGGCTGGCGCCGGTTTTCGATTCACAACCGTCGAAAGTCAGCAGCGCGCAAACGGTCACCGCGCAAAGCGCCAGCGCACGCAGCGGGTTCGGATTAACGAACGCGTGACGACTCACGCCAACGCCTCCACGGTTTCACGAATGCGCACCAGCCGCGTCAGGAGATTGCCGAAATCGGCCAAGGGGACCATGTTGGGGCCGTCGCTGGGCGACGTGTCGGGCGTGGGATGGGTTTCGAAAAAGAGGCCGTCGGCGCCGATCGCGGTGGCCGCGCGGGCCAGGGGTTCGACCATGGCGCGGTTTCCGCCGGTGGCTTTGCCCAAGCCGCCCGGTTCTTGCACGCTGTGCGTGGCGTCGAAAACGACCGGCGCGCCCAGGGCTTGCATCTGCGGAATCGACCGCAGGTCGTTGACCAGCCGGCCATAGCCGAAAAACGTGCCGCGCTCGCACAATAGGATATTACGGCAGCCGGCCGCTTCGAGTTTGCCCAAAACGTGCTGCATGTCCGCCGGAGCCTGGAACTGGCCCTTTTTGACGTGCACCGCGCGGCCTGTGCGGGCCGCGGCGACCAGCAAATCGGTCTGGCGGGCCAGAAACGCCGGAATCTGCAGCAGCTCGCACACCTCGGCCGCCGGCGCGGCCTGAGGGGGCTCGTGAATATCGGTCGTCACCGTCAACCCGGTGGCGCGCTTCACGCGATCCAGGATCTGCAAACCGGCTTCCAGGCCCGGCCCGCGATAGGCATCGAGACTGGTGCGGTTGGCCTTGTCGAACGAGGCTTTGAAGACCAACGAAATCGGCAAGCGTTCGGCCAAAGAGCGCAGGTGCTCGGCGATTTGCAGTGTCAGCTCGAGCGTTTCGATCACGCAGGGGCCCGCGATCACCAACAGCCGCTGACCTCGACCGCACGCGTGAGGACCGATTTGGGCGGGATTTTGCGGCACTATCTTGCTCCGGCACGGGGCCGCGCGACCGGTTGCAGGCCCAGCGCGAGGATTCGCGCCGCAGGGGCCAACAACGTCAGTCTCTCGGCCAACACTTCAATCACCAGTGGCAAACATCCCCCCGGTTCGCCATCCAATTGATACGGCACCGGCTCGTCCGACTCGATCCGCACGCGCGTCACCAAGGCTGACTTGTAGTCGGGCAACGTCCGATGTCGCCGCGCGGCCACGTAGCCCAGGTATCGCAAGGCATGCCAAAACGAGCCGTTGTGGAAGGTACACACGTTGAGCAAGCCGTCGCTGCCGACGGCCTCCGGCGCGAGTTGCAATCCGCCGGCATAGCAGGGCAAATTGACCACGAACGCCCAGCGGGCCGCAAGCGGCTCGGCCGCGGCTTCGACCCCTGCGGCGCTCTGGCAATATACACGCAGCCGCGGATATCGGTAACTGCGGATCGTCTCCAGGATGGGCCAGGCGTAGGTCCAATAGCTGATATGCCCGCCGTCGCGCTTGCGGTGCAAGCGCTCGACGACTTCGGCGTCGAATCCGCAACCGGCCATCAAGAAAAAAATTCGTCCGTTGGCTCGGGCGGCGTCGAGCCGCACGGTGGTTCCCGCAACCAACACTTGCGCCAGCGCCAGCGGATCGCGCTCGATGTGCAGATAACTGGCCAGCAGGTTGGCCGTGCCCAAGGGATAGACCGTCAGCGGCACGCCGGGCTCGGTGCGATTGACGATTTCGGCCACGGTGCCATCGCCGCCGGCGGCCACGACGGCCCGCAACTGGCCGGCCGCCTGATAGCGGGCGACCAGCGCGTCGAAGGCCGGCAAACTGCTGACGACTTCGCCCGCCAGACCACGGGCTTTGAGGCAGGTCATCAGATCGCCGACCGCGTCGTGCGACGCCCGGGCTCCGGCGCCGGGATTGATGACCACCAGCACGCGATCAGCAGCCCACTCGACGATAGGATTCTCCGACGCCAACGCCTGACCCTCGTACGACCCATCCCCTCCAGGCAAACCAAGCGGCCAAGCCGCTATGGCAATTAAAGCCTAACCGCGGGCAACTGGCTACTTGCCCCCACGCGCGAGCCTAGCCAGGAATTGGCCGTATCCGATTTTGAGACGGTCGATCTGAAGCGGAATTCAATTTCGGCCCGCCGCGGCAAAGTTGGTCGAGAATAGCATTGAAACGCCACACTTGCTGCGGAATGAATCAGGGGGCCGAACGGCGATCGCAATTAAACTTGTCGTGGCAAAAAGAATTGTAAGCCATTGCGGCGTTGAGGAATACAGGGGGTTGTCTCGGTCCGTTTGGCATGCCAGGGCGCGATTGGCATCGGCCTTGCTTAATAGCGGCCCGGCGCTTTTCGAAGTGCCACTGTAATTGCGGCCCGTGGGGCCTCTGATGAATGTAGCGGGACGGTTAACTTGCCCCTAACCGTCCAGCAACGCCAAGCGTATTTGACGCATCAGAGGCCCCTTTTTTTTGCGCCGCCGGCGAGCTTGTCTCGCGTTTTCTAGCGTCTGCCCCGCGGTCCCATGGGTGTCTCGATCGCGCCGCCCAGGCCGCGGATACTTTACAAAATGTAAATACGACGTTTGACAAGTTTACATTTTGTAAATATACTTGGTGCGGGCCATGGAATCTGCCGATGCACATAATTGCCCGACCCGCCATTCAGGCCGCCAAAGCGCGTTACCCCAAGGCAGTCGCGTGGCTCGATGGTTGGTGGACGGCAGCCGGCAAAGCCACTTGGACAAGGTTGGCGGATGTGCGAGTATCCTACCCCACGGCCGATGAAGTCGGACAATGCCTGGTGTTTGACGCGTGCGGCGGCGATTATCGTTTGATTTGCCGCGTGACGTATGCCAATCAATGGAACCATGGAACGCTGCTGGTGAAGCATTTCTTGACGCATGGCGACTACGACAAGAGCAAGTGGTGCAAGGACTGCGTTCCCCGGGAGAAGAAACAATGAGCGTGGCTAATGACTATCGCAATTTGCTGCTTGAGTATTTGCCCCGGCCGATCCGTTCGGATCGGGACTATCGGCGTGCGCTGGCACAAATGGAAAAACTGATGGTGCCCAAGCCGGGCGCGGCCCGCGGCCGCCTGATTGAAGTGCTCTCGACTTTGATTGAAAACTACGAGTCACGAGAGTGCCCGGCGCCCCAGGTCTCTCCCTCGCAGATGCTGACGCACTTGCTGGAAGCCCGCGGTGTGAAATGCGCGGAAGTGGCCAAGAAGACCGGTATTTCCCCAGCGACTTTGAGCAGCATCTTGGCCGGCCGCCGAGGCGTCAGCAAAGCCATCGCTTTGAAGCTGGCCGGCTATTTCAACGTCTCGCCGATTTTCTTCTTGGATTGCCCGAGCGATCGGAAGCCGGCAAGGGAACTCCCTCGCTGAAAAGCCCGATGCTTTGCAGTGGAATGACTTTCGGGCGGGGCTTGGCGGGTCCCGCCGGTCCCGATAAACTTTGTAGTTTGCCGACGCGGATTGCCGTGTCGAGAATGCGGGGGGCAGAGTTCGCCAGAGCATTTGATCGAGTTTCGCGGAGTCTAGTCGCGTTGGCGGGTCTCGGCGGGCTCGGCACAAGCGACCGTTTTTTGAGTGCTAAAATCGTTCGTAAGCGCCTATTTCATAACCACATGCCAGCGTAGCTTCAATTGGCAGAGCACCGCATTCGTAATGCGGGGGTTAAGGGTTCGACTCCCTTCGCTGGCTCTGGCGGCCTCCTCGGGTGGTTTCGCGCTAGCGCGGGCAATCGCCCGCGGGGGCCCTTTTTTGCGCTCTCGCAATCTTACGCACGCGGCACGACCGGCCTAGACCGCCGGGCCCGCTGTCGCAGGCATGGCTATGGGGCTTCGGGCCCCGGTTGAAGCCGGGCCGGTGTCATGCCCTTAAAGAATATTCTCCGCGATTTGCTCGGCGTGGGTTGAAAAGCCAACTATAATGGCGGCTGTCGGGCGGGCAGAGGATTCGCACACCGAGGGGCTGCGGGCGGGGAGAGGTTTCGATCAGGTTTCTCGATGATCGCGCGCGGCCTGGGCTTTCGACGGCAGGTGGGTCTGGCGGCATCCACACTGCTGGACAAGCCAGCAGTGGCACACGGACACACGGCTGGACAAGGCAGGCAGCGGCACACGGCATTCGCCTGAAAAGCGGCTACTGAAAACCTCGTTGAAAGATTACACTTCAACCAGGCGCAACGTATCATCGACGAAACTAGGGCCTTTGCGGGGCAATCGTCTCGGCCCTGATTAACTGGAGATTTTCACACATGCTGACCCAACTCTTTCTCAAGGCCGCCTTCACCGGCAGCGAGTGGGTTCTGTGGATTCTGTTGGCGATCAATTTCATCAGCGTGGCCACGATCGTCGATCGCATTTTGTACTTGCGACGCAACAAGGTCGACGGCGAAGCCTTGGGCGCCCAGCTCGATCAACTGTTGCGGGCCGGCGATTTGCGCGGCGCGTGGGAGTTGGTCTCCGAGAGCGAAGCCATCGAATGCGTGGTCGTGGCGGCCGGTTTGGCGGCCCTGTCGCGCGGGGCACAGGCCTGTGCCGAAGCCATGCTCAGCGCCAAGGCCCGCGTGAAACCGGTGGTCGAAGCCCGACTTAACATTCTGGCCACCATCGGCAGCAATGCTCCGTACATCGGCCTGTTGGGCACGGTGTTGGGCATTATCAAGGCGGCCCACGATCTGACGGCCCAAAGCTCGGACGGCGGCAATCCGAATGCGGTGATGGGCGGCGTGTTCGAGGCCCTGATCGCCACCGCGTTTGGGCTGTTCGTGGCCATTCCGGCGGTGGTCGCCTTCAACGTGTTTCAGCGCAAAGTGCGCGAGACGTTCTCGCAAACCGACTCGCTGGCCCATCAGATCCTGGCCAGCGTTCGTTACGAGCGCAAGCCCGGCAACCCGGCCGCCCAGGCCATCAATCAATAAGGGCAATCAATCAGGGGTGGCTCCACATGGCAGGTGTTGAATCCGCATTTGGCGACGAGGACGAGGGCTCGCTGAGCAACATCAACGTCGTGCCGTTGGTCGACGTCGTGTTGGTGTTGCTGATCGTGTTCATGATCACCGTGCCGGCGATCGTCGGTTCGGCCCCGATCAAAGTCGATCTGCCCGAGACGGCCAACGTTGAGATCATGGGCGCGGTCGAGGATCTGCCGTTGCACTTGTTTTTGAAGAAGGATGCCTCGGGCAAAGTCGCGTTGTTCCTGAACGACACGCCCACCAACGAATCGTCGTTGCGATCGTTGCTCCACGGCTATGCGCCGGGCCGGGAAAAGCCGTCCACGTTCTTGGCCGCCGATCGGGGCATCGCCTGGGGCGAGATCGTCAAAGTGATGGACATGCTGGTCTCGCTGGGGCTGCATAAGATTTCGCTCGACACGAAGCACGTGACGAAAGAGCAATAGGTTCCCGTTCCGAAGCTTCGTCCGCGCTTGGCGTTGGCCCCCGAATCACGGGTGGCTTGTAAGTTTGTTGGGTCGCAAATCTTTTTTAGCGCGCCCCTCGTTTGCGGATCGCGGCGTGTCGTTCGCTAAGTGTCGCCCAGTTCACGCCTTCTCAGAATGAATGCCGCAAAGGCCGCAGTCGATCGCCCATACGCCGCGTGCAAGTTCCTTTTTTTCACTGGCTGCTTGGAACAATCGTCTGGCTGCCGGATAATAGGGTGCGGGCATTCCGTTGACCGTGATTGCTTTCGATGCCGTCAACGGTGTCCGGCCCTGCCATCGCGGAGACGACCCCGTGCGACTGGCCGCCAAGTTCGTGTCGCTGCTTGTCCTAGGCATGATCCTCGTCGTGGCCGTCGAGGCCTACGTCTCGACGCAACGCGACGTCAAGATCTTCGAAGATGAAATGCGGCAGGACGCGAAACAACTTGCCCGCACGCTCAAGGATCTTGTGGCAGACGTGTGGCGCACGAACGGACAGCGGCGTGCCTTGCAATTGGTCGAGGATGCCAACCAGGAACAGCCGCTGGTTGACGTGCGCTGGGTCTGGCTCGACGCCGCGGCGAGCGATTCCGATCGGCCGCGAGTTTCCAGCGCGAAGCTGCCATCCCTACAAGACGGCAAACCCGTTTCGGTTCAAGAACGTGACGCGACGGGGCGCGGTTTTCTCTATACATACGTGCCCATGGACGTTGAGCCGGAGCGGCGAGGAGCCCTGGAGATTTCGCGGCGACTGGACGGATTGGATACGTTTCGTCGCGCGGCGATCGTGCGAGCTTGCGTGGTGGCGGGCACGTTGACGGTGGCCAGCGGCATGTCGATCGTGATTCTGGGGCTGGTGCTCGTCGGCCGTCCGCTGAATCAATTGGTCGAAAAGACCCGCCGGGTTGGGAACGGTGACTTGTCGGGTCCACTGGTTTTGAAAAGGCACGATGAGATGGCGGAATTAGCCGTGGCGTTGAATCAAATGTGCGAGCACCTTGATACGGCGCGCGAGAATCTACGCGTGGAAACGGAAGCTCGCATCACGGCACTCGAGCAATTGCGGCACGCGGACCGGCTCACGACGGTTGGTCGTCTGGCGTCGGGAATGGCCCACGAACTGGGGACCCCGCTCAACGTCGCGTCGGCCCGGGCCGACCTGATCGTGGAGGACACGCATTTGGACGACGTCGCCAAGAGCGCGCGGATCATCAAGATTCAAGTGGACAAAATGACCACGATCGTCCGTGAGCTGCTCGACTTTGCCCGCCAGCATGCTCCCAGAAAGTCAAGCGAAAACGTGCCCGGCCTGGTCGCGCAGACCATCGAGATGCTCGATACGCTTACCAGCGCGCATCACGTGGGGGTCCACCTGACGTCGGAGCAGGACCGGTTGATGCTTGAATTGGATAGCGGACAGTTCCAGCAGGTGTTGACAAACTTGCTGGTGAATGCGGTTCACGCCATGCCGCGCGGCGGAACGATCGACGTCGGCGTCCGTCGCGTGACGGCGCGGCCGCCCGACTTGCCCGGGCGCGAGCCGCAGCCCTGCTTGCGGATCGATGTCCGCGATGAGGGAGTCGGCATTCCGGCAGAACATCGAAACCAGATATTTGACCCGTTCTTTACGACCAAGGACATCGGCAAAGGCACGGGGCTTGGACTCTCGATTGCACATAGCATCGTCCGCGAGCACGGCGGCTGGATGGATGTGGCGAGCGAAGTCCAACGGGGAACTTGTTTCTCAATTTATCTACCCGAGAACGGCAAATCATGCGCGCGCGGATCGTGATCGTTGACGATGACCCGAGCATGTGCGATGTGATCGCAACGCGGCTGCGGCGCGAAGATCTGGATGCGCGATGGTTTACGTCGGCCAACGATGCGCTCGCGACATTGCAAACCGAATCGTTCGACGTGGTGCTGACCGATCTGCGGATGCCGGGCACCAGTGGGATCGAGCTTTGCCAGCGGATCGTGTGCGATTATCCCGGCGTGCCTGTGCTGGTGATGACGGCCTTCGGCAGTCTGGAAACCGCGGTCGCGGCGATCCGCGCCGGCGCCTACGACTTCGTGACTAAGCCGGTTGAAATGGATTTGCTCGTGGCGGCCCTGAACCGCGCGCTGAACCAGCGCGATTTGGAGCTGCAAGTCAAACGGCTTAGTCAAACGGTCGAGCGTTCGCAGCCCTTCGAGGAGATGATTGGCGAGAGCCCCGTCATGCGCGAGTTGTTCGATCAGTTGCACCGCATCGCGGAGACCGACGCAACCGTGTTGATCCACGGCGAAAGCGGCACCGGCAAGGAGCTCGTCGCGCGGGCGCTTAGCAAACGAAGCTGCCGCGCCGCCGGGCCATTTCTCGCCGTGAATTGCTCGGCGCTGCCCGAGACCTTGCTGGAAAGCGAATTGTTCGGACACGCTAGGGGAGCATATACCGATGCGCGGTCGGATCGCGAGGGCCTGTTCGTACAAGCCAATGGCGGCACGCTGCTGCTGGACGAAATCGGCGACATGTCACTCTCGCTGCAACCCAAATTGCTGCGGGCCATCGAGGAGCGCCGCGTCCGACCGGTCGGCGGCGACCACGAGATCGCCTTTGACGTCCGCTTGATCGTCTCCACGAATCACGACCTGGAAACCGCCAAAGACGAGGGGCGATTCCGCGAAGACTTGTTCTACCGCATCAACGTCATCCAGGTCGAACTGCCTCCCTTGCGGGCCCGCGGAACCGACGTGTTGCTGATCGCCCGACACTTCGTCGAGCGGTTTGCCGGCCGGTTCGGCAAGCCGGTCGTCGGTATCGCCGAATCGACCGCGAAGAAACTTCTATCATACGACTGGCAAGGGAATGTCCGCGAATTGCGCAATGCCATGGAACGAGCCGTGGTGCTGACTCAGCTCGAAAAGATCAGCGTCGAGGATCTGCCGGAAAAGATCCGCGATCATCAAGGTTCGCGGCTGTTTATTGCCGGCGATAGCCCGATAGATTTGCCGCCGCTGGACGAAATGGAACGGCGTTACATTCTGCACGTGCTGCAGTCGGTAAGCGACAACCGGACCATGGC
>JBGQKM010000142.1:0-14993 GCA_041499515.1 Planctomycetia bacterium
GAGTTCAAGCCGTCGATCATCAGCAGTCCGGTGATGGCCACTTCCGCCTTCCGCAATGCCAACAGGTTGTGCGTGTATTCCGACTTCACTTGAAACAGATATTGCTGTAGCTTGACGACATCAGGCCAAGCCACCCGTCGCTTCTCGTACATGTCGAGTTGGATCTCGTAGGCTCTGGTCGCCTTGGGAACGTTGGCCTCTCTGTAGAGCTTGACGCTCAGAGCCGCCGTCTGGTACTGGCGGTAAACGTCGGCGAGGCGCTGTTGCAGTGATAGTTCTACTCGTCGGACCTCGGCCTGCGATCGACCGAGATCGGCTTGTGCCTGCACGATGGTTCCTTGATTCTTGTCCCATAGCGGCACGTTAAGCCCGATTTGTAGTTGACCGGCAACCACGTTATTCGTCTCGAAGTTGTAGCCCGTGCTCGCCTGAACTCGGACGTCTGGAATCGGCTGCACGCGCTCGCGCTGGACAGTTATTTGATCGTGCACCACGTGGGCGCGAGCCGCCTTGATCTCTGGGCTCTCTTGTAAGAGTATGGCCAAGCTATTGTCCCAATCCAAGGAGGACGAATCCGGTTCAAGTCGACCCACAAGGGACGTTCGTGGCAGGTCGGGCCAGCCGATGACGGTGACTAGATGCTGCCAGAGCGAAGTGAATTGATTCTCTTCATCAGCAAGTGAAACTTGAGCGCGATTGACCTCGATTTCGGCCAGCAAGACTTCCGCCTCGTTGGCCAAGCCGGTATTAAACATCTCACGCGTGGTCCGCAAGTTTTCCTCTGAATTACTGAGCAATTCGCACCTTAACTCGACCATGCGCTGGGCGGCCAGGAGCTCGTAGAACTTTGTGCGGACGCCGTTGAGAACCGTAAGTTGCTGGCCCATCGCCAAAATGCCTGCTTCAAAGGCTTCCTGGTTGTACTTGGCGCGGCTGAGGCGGAGCTTCCCCGCCGTAACGATGGTCTGTTGAACGAAACCGCCCTGAAGCTCACCCGCAGTGCCTCGACCGCCGATTTGTTCCCCTGCGTAGCCGATGACGGGGTTTGGATAAAGGCCCGCTTCCAGGGCCGCGCCCCGCGCGGCGGTTATTTGAGCTGATGCCTGGGCCAGCGTCGGATTGTCCTTCAAGGCAATTGCCTCTAAGTCAGAAAGACTTAAGGCGCCTTGCCTAATTTCTTCCCGCGCAAGTGGATCGGGTAACTCGGCGTGGTGAGGTTCGGAAGCGGTTTCTGGGAGACGGTCAAGACCCCGAGCCAATCGGTGTGGCCTCACAGCGTCCGGCCTGGAAGTGCGCAGAGCAGCCTTTTGCGTGTCGCCGACTCTTGGGGCCTGCGCGAGTGCAAGGCCACTCGGTCCGAGCAATATGCAGATCGATAGTACAGCGACATTGGGTCGCATTGTTTTGACGCCGCACTATTCAAACTAACACATTTCTTACAATCAGAATCGGCGATCGGCGAAAGGGTTCCCCATACAATAAGCGCAGGTGCGCGCATTTTACCCATTCCACCACGCCGAGCCTCGGGAACGTTGATCTACTCAAATGGCACGATAACTGCCTCTACACGAGGTCTCTGACCCGTCTCCCGTCGTGCTCACGTCTTCATAAAAGGAGTTCTCTCCGTTCGTTGCAGCAGGCCAGCGAGCTCAAGAAGGTGCAGCAGAAGCTCGGCTGCGCGCGGGCTTCGCTCGGTTCGCTGTCTGAATCGAGCCATGTGTTTGTCTAGAAAAAGGGGTCGGGAGTCTTATTTTTTGGCGGTGGCCGCGACGGCCCGTTGGTACTGTCGATAGTCATAAACATCCAAAAGCGCGACGCCGGCAAATTCTCGCTGGAAGGCGGGGCGCTGGTGTTCGATCAGCCAATGATCGGCCGGCTGCAAGGCGCTGGGCCGCCGTTGGATCACGTACCAACGAAAGCGACCCGGTTCGCTTGCCAATCGACCCAGTAATTTCCAGCGTTTCAACAGTTCGAGGTTGCGCGGCGGCGCGGCCCCCCAGGCAATTTTCTCATCGTTGCTGGTGTGCTCGGCCAACCAGGCCAGCGCCTCGCGGTCCAACGAATCCCAATAATACGTCGGCTCCATGCCTAGCGCCGCTGCGCCGCGCAGTCCGCCCACCAGTCGGCTGTAATACGACAGGCCGTGCGGAAAGGTGCTGATCGAATCGAACGTGGCCACCGCCAGAGCCAGAATCATCGCGATCTTGGCCCAGCCTTGGGCCGGAATTCTCTCGCGCTCGAGCAGCGTGTTTCGATACAAGGCCCGCCCGACGCCCACGCCCGCCAGGGCCGCAAAAAACGCGAAGCTCGGCAGGATCAATCGCTCGGCGTCATGCGGCGGCGCCCAGGGCAAGGCCCGCACGATCACCAGCGTGGCCCATTGAAACACCAGCAGCATGCTGGCCTGATCGCCGCGCCAGCGCCGCAACGTGGCAACGATGCCGACGCAGCCCAAGATCAACGGCAGGGGCGAAATCGTGATCGCGGTCCAGGCCAGCGTGTTGTACCACGGCAGCGGCGCATCGAGGTTGTACATCTGCCCGAAAAACTGCGTCGAGATGTTGTGCTCGGGCCGGGCCGCGCGATGGAGGTTCAACTCAAAAAACGTTTGCATCCCCGCGACCGGCTGTTGCCACAGCGGCGGATTGAGCGCCAGAAACACCACCAGCGCCAAAGGCACGCCCACGATCAGCGCCCGCAGGCCTCCGCGATCGCGATACAAGATCGACCACGCCAAAAAGGGCAGGGGGGCCAGCCAGCCGGTGAACTTGGCGCACAACGTCAGCCCCAGCGCCAGCCCGAAAAGCCCAATCCAGCGCCACCCGCGGCAAGCCGGGCCAAACGCGGCCCAACTCAAGATCCAGCAAGCCGTCAGCGGGCCGTCGAGCGTGGCGAAGTGCGCGTGCGCAAAGAGGCGCGGCATCGTCAACACGGCCCCCACCGCCATCGCGCCCACGCTCCATGCCCGGTAGTCGCGCACCAGCCGATAAAACATCGACCCCGCGGCGATCGCAAACAGCAGGATCGGGCCGACGCGAGCTTGCGTAAGCGGATCGAGCCCGCGCGGCGCCAGCCACGAGCCGACCGCGATCACGATGCCGGCCAGCGGCGGATGTCCCTCGCGCTGGGTCGTATAGGGCCAACCCGACTCCGAGCGGATGGCCTCGAAGAACCGCGGCTGGCCGGCCACTCCCGACCGCTGGGCCTGTGCCGCGATCGTTTCGGCCCGCAGGATCGTATCGCCTTCATCCCACACGATCGGCAGCCGGAACGAAGTGGCCAGCAACAGCGCTGCGCAGCCGATCGCCACGGCGCAGGCAAGGGAGCAATCGCGCGATCGAGAGGTCGTGTCCACGACTGCGGATTCTAGCATCCGCCGGCCCCATGGCGGCAAGCGCCTGGCTCGCGACTATTCCGGCGCGATCGTGATCAGCTCGTTACACACGGCTTCGATCTGGGGGGCGTTGATGCGAACTTGCTCCTCGGCATAGCCGATCAGCAGGGCCAGATCGCAGAGACGATTGATGCGGCGCGGGATGCCCCAGGTCAATTGGTGCAGCGCCGCGACCGCCTCGGCGCTAAAAATCTCGCGCGTAGCCCCGGCCGCCGTCAGGCGATGGCTCACGTAGCTGGCCGTTTCTTCCAGGCTCAACGGCCGCAGCAGGCATTTCACGCCCAGGCGGGCTTCCAGGCTGGGCAGGCGCTCCAAAGCCGGCAGCAGTTGCGGCTGGCCAATCAGCAACAAAGTCAGCGCCGGCCTGTCCTTGCCCTCGAAATTCAATAGCAGCCGCAGAGTCTCCAGGGCATCGGAGTCCAACAGCAATTGCGCTTCGTCCACCGCCAGCACGGCCTGACGGCCGCGACGCGAGTTTTCGACCAGAAAGGCCTGCAGGCGACGCACGCTCTCATCGACCGGCGTTGCCGAGGTGGGATCCGTAAGTGCACCCATTTCAGCCGCCAGATAGGCCAACAACTCGGGCACCGACATCTGCGGAAACACCAGGTGCACGAACGGCGCGTAGGAATCGTCCAGCATCCGCTTGAGCGATTGCACCAACAGCGTTTTTCCCGTGCCGGCCGCGCCGGCCAACAGGGCCGCCCCGCGCTCGTTTTCCACGGCATAGCGCAGTTTGAGCAACGCCCCCTGGTGCACTTCGCTCGGATAGTAAAACCGGTCGTCGGTGCCATTCTCGAACGGTCGGGTGTGCAGTTGCCAATAGGCTTTGTACATGAACCACCTCGGCGGCTTAGCCGTATGTGGCGAGCTCGTGGCCCGCCGTCGACTCGGATGTCTCCAACGCGGAGCTTGCATCGTGACTCGTGGTCGAAACGAAGTTTTCGATGACCCCCGCCACGCGCACGCCGGCCCGCCGCAGCCGCGCGCAGGCGCGGGCCGCGTCTTCGGGCGTGGTCGCGCGCACGTCTCGCACCAGGAACACGGCATCCAGATGAATCGCTTCGGCGAATCCGGCGAAGTCCGAAATCGTGGTCTGGCCGACCAGCGGCACCGTATCCAGAAGCACCAGGTCGAACTGCTCTCGCACGATGCCAAAAGCGGTCGCGGTTCGTAGCGAGCTGGCCAGTTTGCCGATCGGAACCGCCTCGCCGCGCCAAGGCATCAGGGTCACGCCGGGCACGACCGCCGAAATCTGCGCCGGGTCCAATGACGGCTCGCCCGCGAGATAATCGTCCCAACCGGCGCGCGGGGAAAGGCCGCAGCGCCGCGCCAAACTCGGGTTCTCGACATCGGCGTCGACGACCAACGGGCGCAGTCCTTGCGCGGCCAGGTATTTGGCCACGGCCAGAATGATCGTGGTGCGGCCCTCGCCACGCTGGCAACTGGCCAGCGCCAGGCATTTCTGTCCCACGTGGAGTTGTTCGATCAATTGATCGGCGAATGAATCCCAAGCCTGACTGGCCTCGGCGAGCAAGTGGTCACACGTTTCCGGCCATGCCAGATGGTCCACTGCCAGCGCGGCGGGAACCGGCTCGTCGGCTTCAGGCGGCGGCGCGAACGCCGACAGCGGCGCCGTCGCGACCGAATCAGGTTTTTCCGCCGCTTCGACAACCGACGCCGGTTGCTCGAATTCCGCGGCCTGCGATTTGGACGGACGAGCCGCCGGCCGCGGCGCGGCGCCTGAAGCGGACGCGTCGGGCGTCGTGATTGCGCGCGTTGTCTCGGCCCGGTCCCCGGTGCGCGGCTCCGGTCGGGAGCCGCGCGGGGCGGATTCGGAATACGCCTTGATGAAGGCTTGATCGAGTCGGCTCATCGCGGCTCCGGCGTGCTGATTCCAAGGGGCGCGGCTTCGCTCGGTTTCACGCCAACCGGATTTCCATACCAACGCGAGTCACCGCCGCGCGCCGTGCGAACCTCGGCCGACGCTCCAGCGGCGCTGCCCGGGCCAGGCACCGGTGACTGCGGAAGTCCAAATCCTGCGCCGGCAGCCGAAGGAGCGTCTGGCGCCGGCGCCGTGTTTTCGACCGGCGGCAACGGGGTCCACGCCGGGGCTTCGTCCCTGGGCGGGGCGGCCGGCTTTGGGGTCCAGATCAGCCACAACGCAAACAGGGCCCCCAGCGCGATGCCAACCCAATACATCCACGATGCCAGACGCGCCTGCCGATCGGGCGCCACTGCCTGAAATATCGTAAGGTCGGGCAGCCGAAGCACGACCTCCGGTAGTGTGTCCTCTTCGAGGTCGCTGCCGGGCAACGGCTGCACGAATTCGGCAATCTCGCTCTGCGGCTCGTTGGAACTCGGGCGCTGGTAGCTAAGCACCGCCGGGGCCAGAGGATCCACGATCGAATCCTCGCTCGGGTCGCTGTCGTTCGCGAAAATGGAAAAGGCAGACATACGGGCTCAGTCTGGCTACTGGCGGCGCGACGTAGGCGCAAAGTGCGGCTGAATCTCCTATCGGTTGGGGTGGTAGCGATCTTGAACCTTATCCGGAATGCAAGGGCTGGGGGCTATGGGAAACCACGGCTCCGTCCGACCCTGTGCCGTCACGCCGCAAGCCACGCTAGCCTGAGGGCCCCGGCGGGTCGTCGTGGCCACGCCGCGAACCCAGGCGGCCTTGCGGCCCTCGTAGATTGCAATAACCACAAGCGAACCAACTGCTTACCGACCCCATGCCAGCGCACCCAAAGGCCGCCGGGCGCGGTTGCAGCTTGGGGGACTCTATGCGATAGTTGTCGAGTAAAATGAAGATTCCAAGCTGTTCCGCGCGACCGGCCCCATTCGACTCCGAAACCACGCTGGCACAAGACGGCGATTTCCGACACAAAGCACTTTCGCATATAAGCTTGCGCAACGCCCAGCCCATGGCAGTCATCCAGCAACCCTCCACCCGGCTACGGCTCGAAAAGCTGCTGGGACAGCGCATTCTGGTGCTCGATGGCGCGATGGGCACCATGGTCCACGCGTTACGCTTGAGCGAGGCTGACTTCCGCGGCCAGCAATTCGCCAGCCACCCGCAAGACCTGAAAAACTTCATCGACATCCTGGCGATCACCCAGCCCGAGGCGATCGAGACCATCCACCGCCAGTATCTCGAGGCCGGCGCCGACATCATCGAGACCAACACGTTCGGTGCCACGGGCGTGGCGATGGCCGACTTCAAGCTCTCGGATCGCGTGCGCGAGTTGAACCTGGCCGCGGTGGCGCTGGCCCGCCGGGCCGTGGATGCGATGAACCTGCAAACGCCCGAGAAGCCGCGCTTCGTCGCCGGTTCGATCGGTCCCACCAACAAGCAGCTCTCGATTGCCGGCAACGTGAACGACCCCGGGTATCGCGGCGCGACGTTCGACCAGATGGTGGCCACCTACGACGAACAGGTCGAGGCGCTGGTCGAGGGGGGCGTCGATCTTTTGCTGTGCGAAACGGCGTTCGACACGCTGGTCATGAAGGCCTGCCTGTTCGCCATCGACCAGTATTTCGAGCGCAGCTCTCTGCGCGTGCCGGTCATGGCCTCGTTTACGATTTTCGAAGGCGGCCGAACCCTTTCGGCACAGACCGTCGAAGCCTGCTGGAATTCGATCTCGCACGCCGACTTGCTCAGCGTCGGTCTGAATTGCGCGCTGGGACCGGAAAAACTGCGCCCCTACCTGGAAGAACTTTCTAACATCGCGCCGGTGTTCATCAGTTGCTATCCCAACGCCGGTTTGCCGAACGCGTTCGGCGGGTTTGACGAAACGCCCGAGATGATGGCCCGCACGCTGGGCGAATTCGCCGCCAACGGCTGGCTGAACATCGTCGGCGGTTGTTGCGGTACCACGCCGGCCCACGTCCGCGCCATCGCCCAGGCCGTGGCCGGCAAACCCCCGCGCCACCGCCCGCGCATCGAGCCGCTGACCCGTTTAAGCGGGCTGGAACCGCTCACGCTGCGCCCCGAGAGCAATTTCATCATGATCGGCGAGCGCACCAACGTCACCGGCTCGAAGAAATTCTCGCGGCTGATCCTCAGCGGTAACTATGAAGCCGCGGTGGCCGTGGCCCGCGAACAGGTCGAGGCCGGCGCCAATATCGTCGACGTCAACATGGACTAAGGCATGTTGGACGGCGAGGCCGCGATGACGAAATTCCTGAATCTGATTTCGGCCGAGCCGGAAATCTCGCGCGTGCCGATCATGGTCGACAGCTCGAAGTGGAGCGTGATCGAAGCCGGCTTGAAGTGCGTGCAAGGCAAGGCTATCGTCAATTCGATCAGCCTCAAGGAGGGCGAAGCGCAATTTCTGCGCTACGCCCGGCTCTGCCGCCGCTATGGGGCCGCGGTGGTCGTGATGGCCTTCGACGAGCAAGGCCAGGCCACGGATGTCGACCGCAAAGTCGCCATCGCCCAACGCGCCTACCGCTTGCTGACCACCGAGGTCGGCATGCCGCCGCAGGACATCATCTTCGACCCGAATATCCTGACCGTGGCCACCGGCATCGACGAGCACAACAACTACGCGGTCAACTACTTCGACGCGATCCGACAGATCAAGGCCCGCTGCCCGGGGGCGAAAATCTCCGGCGGCGTGAGCAACGTTTCGTTTTCGTTTCGCGGCAACGACGCCGTGCGCGAGGCGATCCACTCGGCGTTTCTCTATCACGCCATCCGCGCCGGCATGGACATGGGCATCGTCAACGCCGGGCAACTGGCCGTGTACGAAGAGATTCCACCGGAGCTGCGCACGCTGGTCGAGGACGTGCTGCTCAATCGCCGGCCCGACGCCACCGAGCGGCTGGTCGAGTTTGCCGAAACCGTGAAGCAACAGGCCCCCGGCGCCGAACGCGAGGCCCTGGCCTGGCGCAGC
This sequence comes from Planctomycetia bacterium, assembly GCA_041499515.1. Lineage (GTDB taxonomy): Bacteria > Planctomycetota > Planctomycetia > Pirellulales > PALSA-1355 > PALSA-1355. The sequence continues at coordinate 8,293 of JBGQKM010000142.1, forward strand.
GAGCCGGTCGAAAAGCGGCTGGCCCACGCGCTGATCAAGGGCATCGTCGAGTACATCGACACGGACGTCGAAGAAGCGCGGCAAAAATACGAGCGCTGCTTGCAGATCATCGAAGGCCCGCTGATGGACGGCATGCAGATCGTCGGCGACCTGTTCGGCGCCGGAAAAATGTTTCTGCCCCAGGTGGTCAAAAGCGCCCGCGTCATGAAAAAAGCGGTCGCCTACCTGCTGCCTTTCATGGAAGAAGAGAAAAAACTCGCCGGCACGACATCGCGGGCCGCGCGCGGAAAAATCCTGATGGCGACCGTCAAGGGCGACGTCCACGATATCGGCAAGAACATCGTCGGCGTGGTGCTGGGCTGCAACAACTACGAAGTGCTCGACCTGGGCGTGATGGTCCCCTGCGAGAAGATTCTGGAAACGGCCCGCCGCGAGCAGGTCGACATGATCGGACTGTCGGGGTTGATCACGCCCAGCTTGGACGAGATGGTGCACGTGGCCCACGAAATGGATCGCCAGGGATTCGAGATTCCGCTGTTGATCGGCGGAGCCACGACCAGCGCCAAGCACACGGCGGTCAAGATCGCCCCGGCCTATCGGCGGACGACCGTCCACGTGCTCGACGCGTCGCGCAGCGTGGGCGTGGTCGATCAGCTCAAGAGCACGGATCGCACCGCGGCCTTTGAAGCCAAGAACCGCCAGGAGCAAAAATCGCTGGTCGATTCGTACAACCTGCGCCAGCAGGTCGCACTGGTGCCTTATGCCCAGGCCCAGGCTTTGCGCTTCGCGACCGATTGGTCGACGGTGCGCATCGACACGCCCAAGTTCACCGGCGCGCGCGTGCTGGATGATTTTCCGCTGGCCGAACTGGTCAAGTACATCGACTGGTCACCGTTTTTTCTGACCTGGGAATTGAAAGGCAAGTATCCAAAAATTCTCAAGGATCCAAAGGTCGGCGAAGCGGCCAGCAAGCTGTTCGAGGACGCCGGGCAATTGCTCGGCCAGATCGTCGAGAAGAAACTGCTGCGCGCCCGGGCCGTCTATGGCTTCTGGCCGGCCGCGGCGGTGGGCGATGACATCGTGCTGTTCGCCGACGACGCGCGCGGCGGCGAGCGGACCCGATTCCATACTCTCCGCCAGCAGTGGCAGCGCAAGGGACAGGCGCACTTGACTGCGCTGGCCGATTTCATCGCGCCGGTGGACAGCGGCCGCCGCGATTACCTGGGCGCGTTCGCGCTGACCGCGGGCCTGGGCGTCGATGCGCTGGTGGCCCGCTTTGAGGCCGATCACGACGACTTCAACGCGATCCTGGTCAAATCGCTGGCCGACCGGCTGGCGGAAGCTTTTGCCGAACGCCTGCACGAAATCGCCCGGGCAGATTGGGGTTATGGGGCCGAAGAGCATCTCTCGACCGGCGACTTGATCGACGAAAAATACCGCGGCATTCGCCCCGCGCCCGGCTATCCCGCCTGCCCCGACCACACCGAAAAACAGATCCTGTTCGATCTGCTCGACGCGCCGGCCGCGACGGGCATCCAGTTGACCGAAAGTTTCGCGATGACGCCGGCCTCGTCGGTGAGCGGATTGTATTTCGCCCACCCCGAAGCCCGCTACTTTTCGGTCGACCGGATCGATCGCGACCAGGTGCAAGACTACGCCCGCCGCAAGAGCATGAGCGTCGCCGAAATCGAACGCTGGCTCGCGCCCAATCTGGGCTACGAACCGCGCGCGTAGGGCGCTTTCGGCCCGATGCGATCGCCTGGGTTTTGCCTCTTGTGGTATAGTAGAAGTATGGAAATGACGCGCGTCCCAGTGCATGTTGAGTACGACGCCGAGGCCCAGTTATTCTCCGCCTATGTGCCGGACATCCCCGGTTGCGGAGAGGGACCAACCGAGGCCGAAGCGATCGCCGACCTGAAAGAATCTCTGCGCGCCTACATCGAAGTGCGGGGCATCGAGAAAGCGATCTCGTGCATCCGCCCGCGGGCACGAGTCCTCGAAATTGATCTGGCTGAAGTGACTCGTGGCTAAACTTCCTCGCGTCAGCGGCAAGGACATGCTGCGTTTTCTGCAAAGCGAGGGCTTCGCAGTTGTCCGCGACAATAGAGCCACCCGCGACAATTCTGTCACGCACCGAGGGTACGTGACCTACAAACGCCGGCTTCGGACCCCGCGCGTGGCGTTTCCAAGGAAACGACGGGATGGTAAACTGTGGGCATCCTTTTCTTTCCGACAGGATGGCTCTGATGAAAGCTTTGGTCGTGGCGGTGCTGGTGGGTCTGCTGGGGGCCGCCTGCGCGCTGGCTGGCGATAAGGGGACGCCCTCGGGTCACGATCCGTTTGCCGCGCGCGGCTATGAGTTGCTCAGCACGAAGCCCTTTCTTCCGCCCGACTTCGATCAGGAAGTGTTCGACGAGTTGTGGAAAGTCTGGGAAGAGCCGTCGCGCTCGCAGGCCGCCGCGGCCACGCCGGACGAGCGCCGGGCCCTGGCCTTTTCGCGCTACGGCTTCACCTCGGCCCCGGGCGACACCTCGGGCAAGCCGCAGCAGTACATCGTCGATGAGCATGGCAACTGGACCATGAGCTGTCTGACCTGCCATCAGGGCAAAGTGGCCGGCCGCGTCGTGCCCGGCGCGCCCAATTCGCTTCTGGCGTTGCAGACCCTGGCCGAAGACGTTCGCACCACCAAGCTGCGGATGCACCGGCAGTTGACCCGCATCGATATCGGCTCGGTCGTGTTTCCGTTGGGCACGAGCAACGGCACGACCAACGCGGTGATGTTTGGCGTGGCGTTGATGGCCAACCGCGACGCCCAGCTCAATGTCTTGCCGGCCCGGTTGCCTCCGCCCATGACGCATCACGACCACGATGCTCCGGCGTGGTGGAACTTCAAGAAAAAGCAGCGGCTGTATGCCGACGGCTTTGCGGTCAAAGACCCACGGCCGCTGATGCAGTTCATGCTGATCCCCGAAAACGGCCCGCAAGAATTCCACGCCCGGGAGGCCGACTTTCGCGAGATCTATGCCTGGCTCGAAGCGCTCGAGCCGCCGGCGTATCCGTTCGAGATCGATCGTGGGCTGGCTCAGCAGGGAGAAACGGTTTTCAACGAGCACTGCGCCGAATGCCACGGCCACTACGGTCGGCCGGGCGATTATCCGAACAAGATCGTGCCGATCAAAGAGGTCGGCACCGACCCGGTGCGGCTGGCCGCGCTCTCGCCGGCGCATCGGGCCGCCTATGGCGCGAGTTGGTTTGGACATTTCGGCGCCAACCCGGTGGTCGCCGACCCGGGCGGCTATGTGGCGCCCCCGTTGGACGGGATTTGGGCCTCGGCCCCTTATTTTCACAACGGCTCGGTGCCGAGTCTGTGGCACGTGCTGCACCCGCACGAGCGGCCGGCGGTTTGGCTGCGTAGCGAGGATGGCTACGATCGCCAACGGGTGGGCCTGGAAGTCACGACGTTCGACCGGGTGCCAGACTCGGTCACGACCGGTCGCGATCGCCGCCGCTATTTCGATACCCGCCAGACCGGCAAAAGTGCCCAGGGTCATTTGTTTCCCGATGACCTGGACGAAGCCGAAAAAAGCGCGGTGTTGGAGTATCTGAAGACTCTTTGACCGCGCGGCCGGTGGCTTGGCGTGCTGGCTGTCTCTGGGGTCGTGGGCCGGCGAAAAGGCGAAAAAAACTTTGACGTCTTCCGGTCGCCGCGTCTACAATCCCGGTTCCAGGAAACATCCCTCGTACTCGGAGGATCTGTCATGTCGGATTCGGCGCGAAATCCAGGGCGGCGCGATTTCTTGAAGTCCGGCGTGTTGGCCGCGGCCGGAACCGGCCTGTTGGGCGCCAGCGCTGCCGTGGCCGCTCCCGGCGCGGCCCCGGCGATCGAAGTCGGCGCCAGTGGCATTCCTCTGCGCAGCTTCGGCAAGACCGGCCACAAGTTGCCCCTGCTGGGCATGGGCGGCTCGGCCATGACGCAAATCTTCATCGCGGCCTACGGCGTGCCGCTGCTACCGTTTGACCAACGCGTGGCCATGGTTCGTCATGCCTACGACAGCGGCATTCGCTATTTCGACACCGCGCGCGTCTATGGCGAAAGCGAACGCATCATGGGCCAGGGGCTCAAGGGCGTGCGCGACGAATGCTACGTCGCCACGAAATGTCACATCACCGATCCGCACAAGGTCCGCGAGACTGTCGAGAAATCGCTCAAGGAACTCGACATGACCGCGGTCGATTGCGTGCAGGTCCACAGCCCATGCATCGAGGCGGTGGGCTTCGACGGCGCCATGAAGATTCATGCCGAACTGGTGAAGCTGCGCGATGAAAAAATGTTGCGCTTCATCGGGCTCACCACGCACGTCGCGTTCGAGACGGTGCACCGGATGATCAAGACCGACGCATTCGATCAGGTTTTGTTGGCCTACGGTTATGTGCGCAAGGGCATGGACACGATGCTCTCGAACAAGAAGGTCGAGATGCGCGAGCTGTGCCTGTCGGCAGCCCGCGAGCGGGGAATGGCGATCGTGGCCATGAAGGTGATGGGCGCCAACATGCTCAGCCACAACGCGAGAAACCTGGTCAAGGACTACGACCTCGACCGGCTGGAAAAGATCCCTCCGGCGGCCATTCGCTGGGTGCTGCAGGACGATCGCGTTTCGATGCTCAATATCGGGGTTTCGATGCCCAGCGACATCGACAAGAACCTGGCCGTGGTCCGCGGCGACACGACCTTTACCAACCAGGATCACGATCTGCTAGCCGATTTTTCGGCGCGGCTTTACGAGTCGGACGCGGTCAAGGCGATGCGCGTGACCTGACACGCCCCAAGTCGACCGCTGGCGGCCGCCCGTTTGACAATTGCCCCGTGACCAGTAGGATGGTCGGGAGGGTCGTGAGCGATCGTCCCGATTGCAATCCTTGGCCCCATCACCAAGAGACGGATCGTCCGGCTCGGCCCCACATTTCACGGAGGCGTTGGCCCCATCATGACTCAGATCGAAATGGCCCGCCGCGGCGAGATCACGCCGGAAATGGAATATGTCGCCCGGCGTGAGAGCCTCGAGCCCGAAGTGATCCGCGACGAAGTCGCCCGCGGCCGGTTGGTGATTCCGGCCAACAAGGTGCACCTGGGCAAACGCCTTGAGCCGATGGGCATCGGCGTGGCCCTGCGAACCAAGATCAACGCCAACATCGGCAATTCGGCGGTGACCAGCGACATCCGCGGCGAGCTGGAAAAACTGCACACCTCGGTCCACTTTGGCGCCGACACGGTGATGGACCTGTCGACGGGCCGCGACATCGACGCGATTCGCCAGGCCATCATCGACGCCTCGCCGGTGCCCATCGGCACCGTGCCCTTGTATCAGATGGTGCAGCAACTCGACGACATCTGCGACATGACGCCGCAACACTTTCTCGACATGGTCGAGCACCAGGCCCAGCAGGGCGTCGACTACATGACGGTGCACGCCGGCATCCTGCTGGAACATTTGCACCTGACCACCGCGCGCGTCACCGGCATCGTCAGCCGCGGCGGCTCGTTGATCGCCAAGTGGATGATGCACCACCGGGCGCAGAATCCGCTCTATACGCATTTCGAGGATCTGTGCGACATCATGCACGACTACGACGTCACCTGGAGCCTGGGCGACAGCCTGCGGCCGGGCTCGATCGCCGACGCCAGCGACGCCGCGCAATTTGCCGAACTCGACGTGCTGGGCGAATTGACCCGGCGGGCTTGGGCCAAGAACACGCAAGTCATGGTCGAGGGCCCGGGACACATTCCCATGGACCAGATCGAGATGAACGTGAAGCGGCAGATGGAGATCTGTCAGGAAGCGCCGTTTTACGTGCTGGGGCCGCTGGTGACCGACATCGCGCCGGGCTACGACCACATCACCAGCGCCATTGGCGCGGCGTTGGCCGGCTGGAGCGGGGCGGCGATGTTGTGCTACGTCACGCCCAAGGAGCACCTGGGCCTGCCGGAAAACGAGGACGTGAAGCAGGGTGTGATCGCCTATAAGATCGCGGCCCACGCGGCCGACGTGGCCCGGCATCGGCCGGGCGCGCGCGATCGAGACGACGCGCTCTCGAAGGCCCGCTTCGACTTCGACTGGAACGAGCAGTTCCGCCTGGCGCTGGATCCAGATACCGCGCGGCGGATGCACGACGAGACCCTGCCGCAAGACACGTTCAAGAGCGCGCACTTTTGCAGCATGTGCGGCCCGAAATTCTGCTCGATGAAAATCAGCGAGGAGATTCGGCAAATGGAGCTTGAGCAGCCGCTCTCGTCGATCGCCGAAAAATCGTGAGCGTGCCGAACTAATCTGCGAAAGATGGCGCCGCTTTCAGGTGCCGAGGACGTGACTGATGGACGATTCAAATCCATCCAATCCGCCCAGCCGCCCGCTGAGCGCCGCGGCTGGCGACGACCTGTACGCGGCCACCAACCCCGACGGCACGCCGACCGCCGAGGTTCTCAAGCGGGCCCTGAAGGCCTTCAAGAAGCGGCTCAAGCTGACGCAGCTCGATCAGGATTCAAGAATCGGCCGCGCGCCGACCAGCGGCAGCGGAAAGTCGTCGGTGGTCGCCATCCAGCCGCCCGACCAATATCCCCGAGCCGTGTGGGACGAACTGGTCAAGAAAGGCAAGCTGCGGACTTCGGTGCACGGGCTGTACGAATTGCTCGAGCCGTAAGGCCA
>JBGQKM010000143.1:0-14954 GCA_041499515.1 Planctomycetia bacterium
AGCGGCTCGCCGGTGTAGTTTCGCGACTTACCACGTCCTTACCCGCTGCGCTAACTTGGGGCTTTGCCATCCGGGCCAAGAACCAACCCACGCGATGCAAAACCGTTGACACCTCAACCACCCCCCAGGCCGATCAGCTAGAGGTCATTATCCCAAAACGCGTGGCCTGATTTCTAGAGGCGTTTGTGAGCCACTGAGGAATATTTTCCGCGAGGAGTATTCTTGCAATAGTCGGGTTCCCGCCTGCTAGAATGCATGCGACAACGAGGCGCTACCTGGCTTGCCGGATTTGGGTGACGACCCTTGTTCCGAGTTCCAAACAATGACTCCCGTCCCCTTTAATTCGTCCCAAACAATGACTCCCGTCCCCTTTAATTCGTCCCCGAGTTACGAGAGAACACAGAGGGAAGAAAAGTTCGGGGGCGGTTTTTAGTGTAGCAGGCACACTCCGTGTGCCGCCGCTCCATCCGACGGCGCCTTCGCAAGCCACGGCACAGGGAGTGTGCCTGTTACGATTCCGATGGATCATCGCGGCCTGGCCACGGTTCAAGGGATAGGCGAGTCAATCGCCGGTTTCGAGATGGCCATCACCGCAGCCCGTACCGTTTCCGCATTTAGAACGATCTCGGGGTGAATCCGCATCAAGCCTAACAAGAGATGCTCATTACCTATGTAAGTTTCGCCAACAGAGTGCGCTTCTTTTTTGGCTTCTGCGATCACTCGGACTAGCATATCGGATTTTTTCAAAGTCGTGTCGTCAACGGTCGAATTAATATGCGCTGGAGGCAGTCTTGAGATGATGGTTTCAAACTCTGCCGGCCAATCCGGCCACTGATAATGAAGCAACGCATTGAGAATATCTTGGGGCTGGACATCCGAATGGCCGAGTTTTCGACTGAGCGCTGCTGCAAGTTGAACAACGGTCCTAGTCTGGTCTGTGCATCGGTAAAGCAAGTCTTGCTCTTGGTACATGCCGACATTTTAACACAGAGGAAATGTGCGAGCACCCCTCACGTCGGCTTGCCACCGCCCGGCGGACCGGCATCGCCCACGCGGCCTGGGCTCGGGGCAGCGTTAATGCCGTGCAGGTCTGCGGGAAACCGACTTCACCCGCTACTCAGGTAGCCACGACTTGCCGCGTCTCCATCAAGACATACCGAGAAAACAGGCTTTTCAGCTCCCTCGTTTCTCTCTTCCGCCCGACCGTGTTTTTCGCATTTCTCGCCCGCGTGGCCACGGGCCCGCGGCCTGCTACGCGCGCCGTTTGCGTCGCCAGGCGAGAGCAGCCAGGGCCAGCAGTCCGCTGCCGATGAGGGCCAAGGACGAGGGCTCGGGCGTGGCGGTGGCGGTGTTCCCGGCTCCAAATATCGAAAAGCTGGCGGTGTCCACGGCGATGGTGTGATCGATGGTATCCACGGTGCCTGGCAGGAAGACCCAAGTGCCGCCGTTGACCGTGGTGTCGAAGTGCCACATGCCGGTCGGGTCGTTCCCCGCAAAGGCCGCGGGATCGTAATTGAAGACCAGATGCGCCAAGCCGCCGATCAGCGGGCCGTTGTAATTGACATCCCAGAGTTGCAGCGGAGCGGTTGTGCTATAGGTCGAGGCCGCGAAAATGTGGTTGGCTTCCGCCAGGGCAATGGCCTCTGGAGTGGCGCTGGACAGATTGGGCAGCTCCTGCACGGTGAGCGTCGTATTATCCACGCCGGGGGCGGAAGGGAGCGTCAGCGAGACGCCGCCGGGCGTCGTGGATCCGCCCAGGGCCGAGGCCTGCGTAGCGGTGGGCGGCACCACGGCCTGGTTCGTGGCCCCGAAATGAGCCGTAGCCGCGCCGTCCAAGTGAGTCGTCAGAGTTCCGTGAGTGCCAAGATAGGAGTAGTTGTACTGGTAGGTGCTCGAAAAGGCCAAGTTCCAGTCGCCCGAGCCGGATTCTGTGAGGGTCCAACTGCCTGTCGACATATGATCCGCAGCGCCGACATAAGTATCGTGTCCCGGTCCCCCGGGAACAGTGACATCAATTCCGCCACTCTTGACCAAGAAATACGTGCTGGTGGCCGGATAGACGCCGTTGACGCCGTCGATGGGCACGTTGGTGACGCTGTTGACAGGCACGGTGCTGAAATCCCAGGTCAGATCGCGGATCGCAAACGACACCTGGTTTCCGGCCGTTTGGGCGGCAAGGTTCGCCCGCGCCGCGGGGACCGTTCCGTTGATGCCCGGCAGGGTCACATAAGGCGAGTCGAGTTGAAAGTAGCCGTTGCCGCCAATGAATTGAAGAGTGGGCGGAGCGCTCGTCGTGGGGTCGAAACCGACGAGGAAATGGCCGCTGACCGGTGCCGACAAGCCGGCGCCGGGGTAGGCTTGGAATGCGCCGTAGGCGTTGTCTATTCCCGACCAGCCGCCGGTGGTCTGCAACGGATCGATGGTGAAGATGATGTTCTCGGCGACGACCGTGCTACTGAGAGCCGACAGGAGGAGTCCCGCCAAGGCCGCCGCAAACCAACGGTTGAACCGCCCAAGGGTCGTCAATGTGCTCCTCATCATTAGCGTTTCCTTTGCAAAAAGAGTGGACGAATGTGGGGTACCCGTGCGACCGCCGGCTCTGGCCCTGTGATCAAATCGCTCTGTTTTGCGCCGTTGCGCAATGCCAGAATGGCGTGAAGATATCAAACCCCCCGGATTAATGCAACAAAAAAATGGAAAAAGATAGCGGCTACGAAAGCCGCCTCCGGATTCCACCCACGCCGGCCCAAGTCGCCTCTGTTTGTCGGGCGTGTTGACAATCGGAAAAACTCTCGCTGAAATTGATACCAGAGGGCTGCCCGCGGGCGTGGCGTGCACCGGGGTGCAGGGCCGGTCGGCGGGATCTTATCAGCAGTTTTTGGAGAAGTGCGAAGTCATGTTCGTTTCTTTTCTGGGCGTAATGCTGGTGACGCTAGTGGTCTTTTTCGGCGTGTACCTGATTGCCCGGGCCACGCTGGGGCAATGACGCCCGGCGGCTTTGTCCGGCTGCGAGTCGGCACTGCTTCACCCAGAGGGTACCCGGCAAGCAGTGGCACCCGCGGTGACTACGATTCGCCGGCGATCAGGCGCACGGGCACGTTCACCTCGCGGCCGCCGCGGATCACGGTGATCGTCACGTCCTGGCCGGGCTGGCGGGTTTCGACCAGCGAGAGGAAGTCGTTGGCCGTGACGATCTTTTCGCCATCGACCGCGACGATCAAATCGGCCGCGTTGCGGTCGATCGATTGCGTTTCGTAACTGAAGATGCCTTGCTTGCGGCGCTGCTTCACGATGCGAAATCCGCGCAGGCCCGCTTGTTCGGCCGGCCCGCCGGGGGTCATCGTGGCGATCAGCAGGCCTTGCTCGGTTTGCAGCACGCGCGTGATGCCGGCATCGGGCCGAATCACGCGGCCCCGTTCGATCAACTGCGGCACGACCCGCGCGATGCTGCCCACCGGAATGGCAAAGCCCACGCCGGCGCTTTGGCCGGTGGGACTGGCGATCGCCGTGTTCATGCCGATCAGCCGGCCGTGGCTATCCAACAACGGGCCGCCGGAATTGCCGGGATTGATCGCCGCGTCGATCTGAATGATCGACTTGATCGTGCGATGATTGCGGGCCGGCAACGTGCGGTTGAGGCTCGAGATGATGCCGGTCGACAGGGTGCGTTCCAGCCCAAAAGGGTTTCCGATGGCAAACACGCGCTGGCCGACCCGCAGGTGCGTCGATTCTCCAAAAGTCACCGGCACGAGCGATTCGGGCGGAGCTTCGATGTGCACCACGGCCACGTCGTTGGATTCGTCCTTGCCGACCAGCCGGCCGTCGTAGCTCTTGCCGTTGAAGAGCGTGACCTCGATTTCTCGCGCGCCGTCGACCACGTGGTAGTTGGTCAGAATGTGTCCGCGCGTGTCGAGGACCGAACCCGAGCCGGCTCCTTCGCCCAGGATTTCGAAGTTGAAGATGGTAATGGTTTCGTTGCGGACCGTCTTGGTGTTGATATTGACGACACTACGGTTGACCTCGTCGTACACCGCGACGTTTACCAGCTCTTCGGGCGTGAGCCGGTCGTCGCCGCCGGCGCGGGCCGCGGCGGGCAAGCGCGTGGCAGGGCCCGAGGCCGTGGCGGGCCGGACGCCCCCGCTGGGGCGCTGAAGGGCCGGCAAGGGCACCGACTGCGGCTCCTGGGCCACCAGCGCACGAGGCCGGCCGGACGTTCTCCAAATCTCGGCCAGCAAGGCGCCGGCCAGCGCCGAGCAGAGGCACAAAACAAGGGTCTTTTTCATAGGCGTGTCACGATCGGTGCGAATTCCGACGAAAGTTCTCCGCCCGTTGGGTTTTTAGGCGGCATGGTGCAGTACCAGGTCCGAGCAGGTTTCGGGTAAGATACAGGAAGACAAGGAGTTGCGGCAAGCTCGCGATGGCCGGCGTTGACCCCAAGCTGCGGACGGTTGAGCCGGGGGCCGCGAGCGTTTTAAACGGCACGCTCGATACGTCCGGTCGAAGTCGGTTTTTTCACCAATTTTTGTGGCGTAAACCCTGTCGACTGAATAGAATAGGCATTCAGGCAGAGTGAATTCATCCTGCCGATCAAGCAACTCAATCCGCGCGCTTCACCATCGCAACGGAACACGATGGCCCGCAAGCCGCTGGCACTGTGCGAGTGGAGACACATCGATGTCCAAGCCCTCTTTTCGACTGGTGGCGTTGGCGCTGCTGCTGACGGTGGTTGGCACAAGCGCCGCTCGGTGCGATGAGGTAACCGAGTCGCGGCTCGATACCTATGAGACCTCCGACGGCACGGCGTATTTTGCCCTCAGCTTGGCGCCGAACATCGCGGTGTCGCAGGCCAATGCGCATGACGTCGTGATTCTGTTCGACACGTCGGCCAGTCAGACCAGCCTGTTTCGCGACAAGGGGCTCTCGGCGCTCGACACGCTTTTGGCGAGTTTGCAGCGCGGCGATGGCGTGCATCTGATGGCCGTTGACTTGGAGGCCGTGCGGCTGACGACCGGTTTCGTGTCGCCGCAGAGTCCGGAAATGCAGCAAGCCATCGCGGCCCTCAAGCAGCGGGCTCCATTGGGCGCCACCGACATGCCCGAGGTGTTGCGCGCCGCGGCTGGCAGCTTTGCCGCCAAGTCAAGCAGCCCGAAAGTCGTGATCTACATTGGCGACGGAATGAGCACGGCGCATTTCATGGCGGTGGACGAATATCGCAAGCTGGTCGACACGCTGGTAGATTTGCGAATTTCGCTGAGCAGCTACGCGGTGGGTCCGCGCATGGACAGCCAACTGTTGGCTTCGTTGGCCAATCAGACCGGCGGCATGCTGGTCGTGGACGACGAGAGCATCGACCCCAAGCAGGCCGGCGCGTTTTTGGCCTCCGCGGCCCAAGGCGCGGTCGTGTGGCCGGGCGCGGTCACGTGGCCCAAACAATTCGTCGAAGTCTACCCGCAGCGGATGCCTCCCCTGCGGACCGATCGCGATACGATCGTGGTGGGCAGGGCCCAGGGCGCCATGACCGGCGAAGTGCATATCGCGGCGGCCGTTCGAAACGGCGGCAAGCCACAGACGCTGAAATGGACACTCTCGGCCGGCGACTCGAACATCGACTTCGCGTTCCTGCCGGCCTTGGTCGAGGCGGCCCACGCCGATGGCGGACTGCGACTGATCACGCTGGGCACGCCGGGCCTGAAGGAAACGCGGCGCATCTTGGGCGAGAGCGCCGAAGCGCTTGGCAAGCTGAGCAGGCAGGCGATCGCCTCGGGCAATGTGGACACGGCCGAGCGCCTGGCCGACGAGGCATTGCGCCGCGACCCCAACGATCCTAGCGCGGCGGCCGTCAAGAAACAATTGGCCAAGATTCACGCCGGCGCGGCGGCTGTCGCAGCGCCGGAAGCGAAGCTGGAAGTCAAGCGGTTCAGCAATGAACAGGCCGCGCCGCCGAGAAAAGCGGCCGCGGCGAAATTCCGCAAGCCCGTGGCGGCCAAAGCTCCGGCACCGGCCGCCGAGGAGGTCCCCGCGGAGGAAGTCAATGCCGATGACGTCAACGAGGGCGAGGGACGCCTGCTGGCCGACATCGACGCGCAAAATCGCCTGATCACCAACCTGATTCGCACGGAAGTCGAAAACGAGATGCGCGAGTCGCGCTCGCGCATGGCCAGCGAACCGGCCAAGGTCGAGCAGTCGCTCAAGCTCATGATGCAGCGCGTGATGCAAGCGCCGGAACTGAAGGCCGAAGTGCGGTCGCAACTGCGGACCCAATTGGAAACCATGCTCCGCGAAGCGAATCGCCGCGCTGCCACCAAGGACATCATCGACCAGCAGATTCAAGAAGCCAGGGCCGGCGCCCTGGACCGGCTGCGGATCGCCGGCGCGCTGGCGCGCGACCAGGAAAAAGTCAAGCAATTGATGGACCGCTTCAACTCGCTGATGGACGAGGGACGTTACACGGCGGCCGACCAAATCGGCTCGGTAGAAATGCCGGCCATCGCTCCCAACTCGACGCTCACCGCGGCAGCCGCCCTGGTGGCCCACGAGACGGGCGCTCGCGAGGCGAACCTTGCGCTGCGCAATATCCGCTCCAAGGCGGTCGTCGACACGCTCAATACCGTGGAAGTCTCGATGGTCCCGTTCCCGGACGATCAGCCGGTGGTCTACCCCGACGCGGCGGCCTGGGAAGAACTGACCGAACGGCGCAAGAAATACACGCACGTCGACCTGAAAAAGGTCGGCGCGGCGGAGAAAAAGATCAACGCCGAATTGCTCAATGAGACCCAGATGGATTTCGAGGAAACTCCGCTCCAGGACGTGGTGGATTATCTGCACGATTATCATGGCATTGAAATCCAATTGGACACTAAAGCCTTGGAAGACGCCGCGGTGGGCACGGACACGCCGGTGACGCGTCGCCTCAAGGGCATTTCACTGCGCTCTGCGCTCCGCCTGGTGCTGGGCGCGATGGACCTGACGTACGTCGTCAAGGACGAAGTGCTGCTGATTACAACCAAGGAAAGAGCGGATGCCGAGCTCGTGACCAAGGCCTACCCGGTCGCCGACCTCGTGATTCCCATCCGCAGCATGAGCATGGGCGGCATGGGCGGCGGGATGATGGGTGGCATGGGCGGCGGCATGGGTGGTGGCATGGGTGGTGGCATGGGCGGCGGCATGGGTGGTGGCATGGGCGGTGGCATGGGTGGTGGCATGGGCGGTGGCATGGGTGGTGGCATGGGTGGTGGCATGGGTGGTGGCGGGATGGGCGGTGGCATGTTCAGCGTGCCCGACGCGCCAGCCCGCGCCTCTGGCAAGTTCCAAGCCTTCGCGGTCCCGGACGACTTGAAGCTCACTCCCAAGAAGACGGCCAGCAGTTCGACGACTGGCAATTCGGCTACGACTGGCAATTCGGCTGCCACAGGCACCTCAAAATCCGGCGCGAAGCCGACGAATCGTAAGGCGCCGGCCGAAGCGGTGGCTCCTGCCAAGCCGGCCCTGCAACAGGCAACCGCGTCGGGCGCCAAGCCGAGTTCCAAGGTCCGTCCGATTGAACTTCCCGACGCCGCCGGCGCCGATCCTGAGGTCGCCTGGAACGACTATTTCTCGTCGCATCCCGACGTGCAGCCCGACGCGGTCCGCGAAACGGTACGCCAGCAGATGCACGAGCGCAAATTCTCGGAAGTGATTGCACTGGTCCAGGCGGCGTTGCGCACCGGACACCCCCAGCCGTGGATGTACGAGGCGATGAGCCTGGCGATGCAAGCCGCGGGCAGTTCGAAGGCCCAGGTCGAGCGGGCCTTGATGTCGGCCATCGACTTTGGGGACGGCGCCGAGGATTTCATGTACGTGGCCCAATACATGGCCCGCTGCGGTTTGGAGAGCCGAGCCCTGAAAATCTTTCATCAAGTGGCGATTCTGGAGCCGTTGCGGCCCGAGCCCTATCTGTATGGCTTGCAGTTGGCCCAACGCCTGAATGATTTGCAAGGGATCCAGTGGTCGAGCCTGGGGATTTTGAAGCAGGCCTGGCCGAAGGAGAAGAAGGAAGTCGTGCAGAGCGCTTCGCGCGCCGCCGACGGCGCCGTGCAGCAATTGAAAGCCGAGAAACGTCTGGACGAAGCGGCTCAATTTCAGGCCGAACTCGACAAAGCCAAAATACGCGACTGCATGGTCAAGGTCGCCTGGACCGGCGATGCGGACGTCGACATCATGGTCGAAGAGCCGGCCGGCACGATGTGCACCTTCCGCAGTCCGCGCACCAGCGGCGGGGGCGTCCTGTTGGGCGATACGCCCGCGCAGGACAGTCGGGGCCAGGGTCTGAGCGAAACCTATGTCTGTCCAGAAGCCTTCAACGGAACCTATCGCGTGTTGATTCGCCGCGTGTGGGGCAAGGTCACCGCCGGCAAAGTCACCGTCGACGTCTATGCGCATTACGGCACGCCCCAGGAAAAACACTTGCGCCACCAGATCGCCCTGGGCGAGGACGATGCGCTGGTGGTCTTCGATCTCGATGGCGGACGCCGCCAGGAGCCGTTGGCCGAACAACAGTTGGCCAATGCGGCCGTCGGACAAATGGCGGTGAACCAGGCGATTCTCGCGCAACAACTCAACGGGGTTTCCAACTCCTCGGCGGGGGCCAACGCCAACTTTGGCGCCTCGCGACAAGGAATGTTTGCCGTCCCGTTCATTCAGCAGGCCGTCGGGTACCAGCCGGTGATCATCAGTCTACCCAGTGGAACCCGGCTGTCGGTCTCGGGCGTGGTTTCGGCCGATCGGCGCTACGTGCGCATTACGCCGTCTCCGTTTTTCAGCGGCGTGGGCTCCGTGACCACGTTCAATATCCAGAGCGGCACGACAGGCTCCTCGCCCGGTCCGGGCCAGGGCGGCACGCAACCGGGCCAGGTTCCACCCGGCGGCAATCCCGGCGCCGGCGGCGGTGGCGGAGCAGCCTAGTCGCGGTCGGCACACTCGGCACGAGTCATGGCGCGCGGCGCGGCGTCGATCCGCTACCCGCCCGTCCCGCGCACCAGGCCGGGATACGCATCCAGATCGAGCGATTCGGTCAGCCCCGCGCGGAGTCGCTCGACCGCGATGGCTCCCATCACGGCGTTGTCGGTGCATAACGCCAGCGGCGGAATGTGGAGTTCGATGCCGTGCTGTCCAGTAGCTTCGGTCAGACGCTCGCGGAGCCGTGAGTTGGCCGCGACGCCTCCACCCACGCACAGGACTTTCAGTTGGGTCCGCTCGGCGGCCAGAAGCGTTTTGGCCACCAGGCAGTCCACCACCGCTTCCTGAAAGCTGGCCGCCAGGTCGGCCACCAGGCGCTGGTCCAAGGGCAGCGTGAGCGCCAGGGCGCCGGGCGGAGCGACCCGATAACGCACGGCCGTTTTCAGACCGCTGAAGCTGAAATCGAGCCGGTCGGAGTCGACCAACGGTCGCGGCAGAGCATAGGCCCGCGGATTTCCGCGCCGGGCCGCCTGTTCGATGGCGGGCCCTCCGGGAAAGGGCAAACTCAGCAGACTGGCCACCTTGTCGAACGCCTCGCCGGCCGCATCGTCGATCGTGCCGCCCAAGAGCTCGAACTCCAGCGGGGTGGAGCAGCGGTACAGGCTCGTATGGCCGCCGCTGACGATGAGTCCCAGGCAAGGAAACACTTCGCGTCCGGCCGCCAGGCGACAGGCGTAGATGTGGGCCTGCAAATGGTTGACCGCCACGAGCGGCACGCCGAGGGCCAGACACAGCGCCTTGGCCGCCGAGAGCCCCACCAGCAGCGATCCGGCCAGCCCGGGCGTGTTGGCCACCGCGACCGCGTCGATCTGGCCGATCTGCAATCCGGCGCGAGTAAGCGCCTCGTCGATGACCGGCAAGACGCGTTCGACGTGGGCCCGCGAGGCGATTTCAGGCACTACGCCGCCGTACCGCTGGTGCAGATGCTCCTGCGAGGCCACGACCGAGGACAAGACTTCCAGCGTGTCGGTCACCACCGCGGCGGCCGTTTCGTCGCACGTGCTTTCGAGGATCAGGATGTTTTTCATCGGGGGTAGGCGGCTCGCGCGCGCGGTTCGATTCCGAACGCGTATTGTGGGTGGATTCGCCACGCACGGCCAGGAGGCCCGCGTCGCGAAAAACGGCCCTGGCGGGCGCTGACGCGGATGGAACGCGAGCGGCCTTACTGGGCCCGGGCAAACTCCTGCGTCAGGTAATCCACGGCCTTTTGCAATTGCAGATCGGCAAATGGCGTGGCGGGCGCCCCGGGCTTGGCGTCGGTGGCAACCGGCGTTTTGGCGTCGGCCGGCGATTCCGCCTTGGTCGGTTCGGGTTTAGCCGGTTCCGCTTTGGGCGTCTCGGGTTTAGCCGGTTCGGTCGCGGGGGGCGGCGTTGCCGGGGGCGCGGTTGTTGGGGACGTGATCGCGAGCGGTTCTTTGGCGGCGGCCTTGGCGTGTTTGCCGACCAGGATGTCGCGATCGTGGCGATAGACGATCAGTTGTTCCGTTTGGCTGCGATTGAGTTTAAGCTCATAGCCCGGATCGGGCATCACGCCCCATTCGTCCTCGTCCTTGGCGTCGGGAAAACGATGGATATTCTTGCCGCTGGGACGATGGTAGCTGGCCGTGGTTAGTTTCAGGGCGCTTTTGCCCCCTTCCAGCTCGATCACGTTTTGCACGCTGCCCTTGCCCCAGGTGCGTTCGCCGATGATCACCGCGCGATGGTGGTCCTGCAGACACGCCGAGAGGATTTCGCTGGCGCTGGCACTAAAGTGGTTGACCAGCACGGCCATCGGAAAACCTTCGAACGTGCCGTCCTTCTGGGCGTTCCAGACGCGCTCGACGGTGTTGCGACCCTTGGTGCTCACGATGCGACCTTCGGCGATGAACAGATCGCTGACTTCGATGGCCGAAGTGAGCAGTCCGCCGGGATTGAAACGCAAGTCGATAATCAGTCCCTTGAGGCCCTGCTGCTGCAGTTCCACCAGCGCTTTTTTCAGGTCCTGGGCCGTGTCGCGGCTAAAGGCCAGAACGCGGACGTAGCCGATGTGCTTGTCGTGGTCGAGCATGAAATCCCAACGGTCGTCGCCGGTGCGATGATCGCCCAGGACCGTCTCGACGTGCACCCATTCGCGCGTGATGGTCAGGGTTTCCTTGGCGGTCGAGCCGGGATGCAGAATGGTCAGCGTGACCTTGGTGCCAGCCTCGCCTTTGAGCTGCTTGACGGCCTCGTCGTTGCTGATTCCTTCGGTGCTCTTGCCTTCGATCTCCAAAATGACGTCGCCCGATTCCAGGCCCGCGCGATACGCGGGGGTTCCGATCAACGGGCTGATGATTTTCAGGTGTCCCTCTTCAATCCCGATCTGGATGCCGATGCCGCCGTACTGGTTTTCGACGCTGCTCTTGAAGCGACCGATGTCCTCCGGCGTGATGTAGTTGGAGTAGGGGTCGAGCTTGCTCAAGACGCCGTGGATGGCCGCTTCCATCAGCTCGCGGCGGCTGACGTCCTTGACGTAGTTGCGTTCGACCTGGTCCAGCGTGTCGGCGAAGATTTGATAGAGTTCGTAATCGTCCTCGGAAGGCTTCTTTGCGTCGTCCTCTGCCGCCGGGGCGGTCGATGGGGATGCCGTGGCAGGAGCCGCGGGCGGTGTTTGAGGAGGCTCTTCGGCCGTCGTCCGGCTGACGGCCACCGCGATGCTCAAGACGAAAAAGAGCGAAACGCAAAGCCTGAAACGACGTTCCATCGATCGGCCTCCTCTATGCAGATCCGAAGTACTCTCTGGGAACACGGTCAACAGCCCATGCACGATACGAGCCAATTATGGGCTGTTTTACCGGGGAAGCGAATTATGCTCGCCGCCCCACTCTACTCAACTTCCAGTATAGGTAGACCTTGCGCAAGCGGCAATAACGGATCGAAAACGGGTTATGGGCTGGTAGACACGTGGGAGGATACGAAAGATGGCGCAACTGGCGAGATATGGTCCGGGAAGGGGACAGTCCCCGGAGCTTCAAGCCGGCATGCGAACGTGGTGCACCCAGGCTGGCGGGATATTGGGCCAAATCCAATCGCGGCGAATCTCGTAGGGTCCCAAAATCCGTGAAAGCGCCTGCCCGATGCCCCGCAAGCGTGCCCGCTCGGCAGGTCCACTGACCAGCGCTCGGGCCGGCCGGATGGCGATGTATTCGAAGAACGAGAGCGTGCCGCCGGGGCGCAAGAGGCGCGTGAACACCGCGAGAATCTGCTGGACGTCGGCCACCGCGAAGTTATTCAACGGCAGGCCCGAGACGATCAGGTCGTAGGGCGTCTCGCAGGACAGGGCCTCGACCGGCTGGTGCAGCACGCGCGATTGCGAGGCGACGCGTTGGAAGGCCTCCTCCGTGGCGAATCGCTCGTTGAGCCGGCCGACGAATTCGGCGTTGAGCTCGACCAGGTCGAACCGATCGCCGGCGGTCAGGCGCCGCACGATGTGCGAGGTCACCGCCCCGGTGCCGGGCCCGACTTCCAGAATACGCTGGCCTGCGGGCTGCTGGCCAACGTAGCGTGCCAGCGCGCGGCCCAGAAACCGGCCGCTGGGCAGGACGGCGCCGGTGGTGTGAAAGTGTTGGCGAAATTGGCGCCAGAAAACCCTGTGGTCGTGGAGCAGTTTGGCCATGCGAGCGTTTTAGCCCAGCGGCCCGTCCAGCTCAAGCGCAGCCGGCCGAAAGGATGTCCCGGCGGGTGCAAAACTTGCGTTTCGGCCCGTCGCACGTTAGCCTGACCGGGCGAGCCGAGCACGCGCGTGCGATCGGGGTCGAGGGGCCACTTCTGCAAACAAGGAGCACTTCCGATGTTCAAGATTTTGTTACTGACGACGGCGGTGTTGCTGGCCAGCACGGTTCGCACGGCGGCGGCCGAGGAGTTGGGCGAAGATGGTTTCGCCGATTCCGACGGCGTGAAGATTCACTACGTCACCGCCGGCAAAGGTCCGCTGGTGGTGATGATCCACGGCTTCCCCGACTTCTGGTATTCGTGGCGCAAGCAGATGCCGGAGTTGGCCAAGCATTTTCAAGTCGTGGCGGTGGACATGCGCGGCTACAATCTGAGCGACCAGCCGACCGGGGTGGAAAACTACGCCATGCCCAAGCTGGTCGGCGATATCGACGCGGTGGTCAAGCACTTCAAACAGGACAAGGTGATTATCGTCGGGCACGACTGGGGCGGGATCGTGGCTTGGACCTATGCCATGACGTTTCCGGAAAAGACTGACCGGTTGGTGATCTTGAATCTTCCGCATCCCAAGGGATTGCAGCGCGAGTTGGCCAACAACCCACAGCAGCAGAAGAACTCGCAATACGCGCGGAATTTCCAGCAGCCCGACGCCGCCTCGAAGGTCTTGCCCGAAATGCTGGTCTTTTGGGTCAAGGATCCAGAAGCCCGCAAGAAATACCTGGAAGCTTTCAAGCGTTCGAGCATGGAAGGCATGCTCAATTACTACAAGGCCAACTATCCACGCGAGCCGTACAAGTATGACGAGGAGCGACCGTATCCGCCGGTGAAGTGCCCGGTGTTGATGTTCCACGGCCTGAACGATGAGGCCCTGCTGCCCGGCGCGTTGAACGACACGTGGAAATGGGTGGATAAGGATCTGACGTTGATTACCATTCCCGGCGCCGGCCATTTCGTGCAGCAAGACGCCGCCGAGAAAGTCACCAAGAACATGGTCGCCTGGCTGACGATCATCCAAGACTGAGAGCGCGGGTGCCATGCTTGCGCTTCGCAAGCATGGCACCCGCAGAATTTCCACCCGCAAGTTTTCATTGACACACCGGTAGCTTGGATTTCGTTTTGCACGGAGAAATTGCGCGATGGCGCTGCTCGAATTCAGCATTACGCCGCTGGGCGTCGGCGAAAGCGTCAGCGCGCAGGTCGCGCGTTGCGTCGATCTGATCGACCGCAGCGGGCTGGATTATCGGCTGCACGCCATGGGCACGGTGGTCGAGGGCGAACTGGACGAACTGCTGGGCCTGCTCAAGCGGTGCGTCGAGGCGGTGGCCGCCGATTGCGACCGGGTGTCGGTTTCGGCCAAGCTCGACTACCGCAAAGGGCATTCCGGGGCGCTGGCGGCCAAAGTGGCCAGCGTGGAGAAGAAGCTCGGACGAACCGTCAAGAAGTAGGCGCGACGTGCCCTGGTTGGTGCGTCGCTTTACTTCGATGGCTTTCCATTGAGCGCGTGTACGATCTTCGCTGCCTCCGCCTTGGAAAAACCGTCCGTGATCTGGACGGCTTTTCCCAGCTCGGATCGAATCGATGGCGCCGCGATCACCTGGCCATCGACCAGGATTGCCAGCGGCTTTTGCAGGTGCTGCTTCGACAACTTCGCCATTTTTTGTTGTCCTTGCTCGGTAAAAGTCATCTCCACCGTGGGGCGCCCAACGCCATTCTCCAACACTTCGACGAAGCGCGCGCCGGCGATGTCGTCGTTGGCCAGATCCGGGCTGGCATGCAAGTAAACGGTTTTGTCGGTTCCCAGGACCTTGGCTTCCGTCAGACCGGGAGCCGCCTGGTCTTCGGCCCGCCGCAGTTCGACCTGAACGGTCGGCTCCGCCGCTTGAGCGGTCGGTACGAATGTCGTCAACGCAACAGCAGCCATGGCGACAAGCAAGAACTTATACATCGCACGGTTCTCCGAAATGTTGGGGCGGACTGAGCATTTTACGGTATCCCGAGGGAATTTCCACTCCTGGTTTACGCCGCGTCTGGCACTATAATCAGGGTTTCGTTCGCGCGCTCTTACGGAACGTGTCGGCCGGTGCGCGGCTAAGCCGCCAGTGGTTGTCGAATGCCGTTTGCAAGGGCGCGGGTCGATTTTTGTGCGTTAGCGCAGGGGTTTCTTTCGCGCTTCGTCGGGTAACTCGAGATTCGCCGGTGATTTCCTCCGCTTTACTCCCGATCACCGACGAACTGCGCCGCGTGGTCGGCGACGACGGCGTGTTGGCGGC
>JBGQKM010000144.1:0-14908 GCA_041499515.1 Planctomycetia bacterium
CCAGAAAAACTACAGCGCGCAAGTCCAACTATTCAGCCCAAATACGCTACATTCCAAGGCGCAAATCCTGTGCCGAACAGGATTGCTCCCGACCCCTTTTTCGTGCTCTTTTTCGTGCCCGGCAAAGCACTTTGTCGGTCAGGATTCCGGCCACGCCAGCGAAGAGATCAGGGTCGCCGGCGGGAAAATGCTACAGAATTCACTGCGAACGGGACGCGGGGCGGGTGGACACGTCGCTACAATCTTGGTCAGTGCGAACCTGGATCGGTTCCAGGCTCAGTCCCTATTGAAAAATGTCGGATGGTACGACGAGTAGAAGCGTGAGGCGTGACGCGCTTCGCGATGCCCTCGCCCGCCGCCGCGACCGACGCTTCGCGTCTGGCCGTTGCCACGCTCTTGGCGCGCGGCGGAAAGAAGTGGAGCAGAACGAGCAACACCATGGCGATAACCACGATCCAATACTACATCGTCCGCGACCTGTTCGAGCGGGGTTTCGTGCCGCAAAACGGAGCCTTGCTCGAAATCGGCGAAGCCAACTGGTACGACGACATCAACCCGATGGCGATGGCCGAGGACGTCAAGCGATTCGTGACCGAGCCGGTGCGCCGCGACGCGCTGGTTCAGCGGATCACGGAGCTTGCCAACGACAAGCACGACGAGCGGTTGTTTCACATCGCCAAGGTTTATTACGAGCTGTTCTTCGCACCGTCCGAGATACAAGCAATCGATTTCGACGGCACACCGAGCGCCAAAAGGCTCGACCTGAACATGCCCGTCGCGCTCGACCGTCGCTTCGACGTTGTCATCAACCATGGAACGGCAGAGCACATATTCAACATTGCGCAGGTCTTCCGAACGATCCACGATTACACCGGGCCGGGTGGAATGATGATCCACGAGAGCCCGTTGACGGGCTGGATCGATCATGGTTTTTACACCCTGCAACCGACGCTGTTCTTCGACCTTGCCGAGGCCAACCAGTATTCGATACTCGGTATCTACATCACCCACATCAACGACAAGTCGATCGTTCAGCTTCGCGATCGAGAGGCGTTGTATGGATTGATCAAGGCAAAGCAGATTCCCGACAACGCCACGCTGTTTACGGTCTTGAGAAAACACAGCGAGCATCGTCCGTTCCGGATTCCCCAACAGGGCTACTACCGCGAGTCGCTTCCGGAAAGCGGAATGGCCGCCTGGCGCGAGCTCCGCTAGGAACGGTGTTTGATCAGTGCCTGCCCAAGGAAAGAAGAGAGACGAACAAGGGGGCGGGGCAAAAAAGGGGGGCGCTTCAGGGTTTCGCCGGCGGCTGATCGGCCGCTGCTTCCTTGGGTAGAAACGAATCGACCAGCGTCGCGTCGATCGCGCCGAGTTGGGCGGCCTGGGACACGTACAGGGCCGATTTTTCGCGATCGCCGGAGAAGTAAAGTTGCATGCCGAGGGAGGCCAGCAGATTGGGCTCCAGCGGGTTGTCAGTCAACTTGCGCGCGAGTCGCGCGTTCATCTTGTCCAGCGCGCCGGGGGCGTAGATTTGATCGAGCTGGAACGGCGAGTTGGTCCAATCTTGTTTGAGCGTCAAGCCGTGGCGAAAGGCGGTGACCGCTCCCTTGTAATTGCCCAGCGCTATCAGTGCAAAGCCTTGGCGAAAGTGCGCGTCGGCCGAACCTTTCTGGATCGCCGCCCGATAGTGCTCGGCGGCCACCGCGTACTTCTGCCTGGCAAATTGTTCGTCGCCATCGGCGATCAGTTTGTCGATCTTGCCGAGTAATTGCGGACTCGCGATGCGCGGCAGGGGTTTGAGCATCGAGGGCCGGCGGAAGAGCCGATTCGGCGATGCGTCGTTCGGAGCGACTCCAATCCGATTGGGATTGCCGGCGCCGCCAAACGAATACGACGGAGTGGGAGTCGGGTCAGACGGGCCATATCCGTACCAATAGGGAACGAAGGGGACGGTCGATGACCACGAAACCTTGCCACCGTAGTCCGTACTCGACGCGTGCGCCCACATATAGAACGAAAACGAGTTCCCTTGGCGAGCAAACCCGCTGCCCGATTGTACCTGGCCGAACGAGGCGCCGGCGAAGCCGACGGCCACCACCGCTGCCTCAACGCAAACCAGCGCGATCCGACGCATGGCGTCACCTCTCGAAAAGCCTGCAGCCCGCTTGGATTATACACCTGTTTATCGAGTGTTCCAACGTTTTGTTTGGGGCAAAAAAGGGGTCGGGGGCAAAAAAGGGGTCGGGAGTCTTTTATAAAAGACTCCCGACCCCTTATTTCTAAAAGGCCAACTGGGGCGGAAAGAATTCGGACCACAGGTCCTCGTAATAGGGGCGCAACTTCGCGACGTCGGGGCGCTGGGCGCTTTTGGTGTAGAGATCGTAGGGACTGAAGGCCCGCACCGCGGCGAAGTATTTGCGGTCCGTGGCGTTCATCAGGTGCTGATACGCGCCCTCGCGATGGCCCGGATAGAACGAGTGGTAGCGGATCATGTACAGCGCTTCGGTGGGCAAATAATCTTTCACGACATGATACATGTATTCGTCGTGGCCCCAGGACATCAGCACGTTGTCCAGCCCACAGCCTGGCTCGTACATGCCGCAGGGAGTCTGATATTCGCTGGCCTGACTGTCGGGGTTGTCGGCCAGTAGTTCGGAAAACACGATCGACTCGGCGTAAGCGCAGCCGACCGGAAACGTATCGCCCACCACGGCCCACTGCGGCTCGCCGAACAGACAGAGCACTTTGCCGAAATCGTGAATCAGCCCGGTGAGGATGAACCAGCGCGGCAGTGCGTCGCGGCGAATGGCCTCGGCCGTCTGCAGCAGATGTTCGATCTGGGGCAAACGCGTGTCGGGGTCGCTGTCGTCGACCAGCGTGTTCAAAAACTCCAGCCCATCCCACAACCCCATCCTGCGTTTGTCGAATTTCAAGAACTCGGTCCGCTTGGCGCGCACGAAGTCGACGGTTTGATGCGCGTGGTGGAGCCGATAAAACTCTTTGACTTCGGGCCTGGTTTCGGCACGGTAGTCGCGAAACTGCTCCTTGCTCTTCGTCGCCTGCGGAGCCAGGTCGGCCGGCTCCGGATAGCGGCGCAGCAGATCCTCCTCCCACTGTTCCAAACTATTCAGCGGGCCAGAATGATTACGCGCGGGCCGATCTACCATGAACGCGATCCTTGTGAGTTCGAGGCTTTGTTGCACACTTGGCAAAATCTAAGAGCGGTAGGAGAAAACGTGTCGGCCGGCGCGCGGCTAAGCCGCCAGCGGCCATGAAACGCCGCTCGCCAGAGACGTCCATTGGGTATTGTCCGTCGATTCCAAACATTATTTATACTCAATCGTTCGACGCGGCGGCGCCGGCCAGGAATTTTTCGAGGCCGGCCAGGTCATCGGTATTGATCCAATCGACGCCGCTGGCCCGCAATTCGCGCCATGCGGCCACGTTTTCCGGCGTTTCCCAAAAGCGAATTTGCCGACCGCGGGCATGGGCCTTGGCCACGGCCTCGGTGAGCTTCTGGCGATCTTTTTCGCTCATGGGCCCCTGCCCTTTCCACTGGAAGTACTGTCCCCAGCGGTCGCTCACTAGCGGCAGCAAATGGGCCGGCAGGTCCGAATCGAGATCGCCGAGGCGGCCGTCGATGCCAGCATAGCGAATCGTTTCGGCGGTCATCATCGCGCGCGGCCGATTGCCCGAGATCACGACGTTGACCGCCTTGGCGTCGAGTTTTCCGTCGCGCACCACGGAGATCATCTCGGCATATTGGGCCAACACTTTGGCCAGCGCCGCATAGGTCGGCTCTCCGGCGGTTTTGATGTCGATCAAAAGCTGAAAGGGTCCGCCGCCGGCGACCACGCTGCCATTGGCACGGACCCGCTTGAGCAGCGGATCGAGGTACAGGGCTTGCAACGTTCGATCGGGCTTGAGATCGGCCTTGGCATGCGCCACGAGCAACTGGCCGTCGACCAGAAAAATATCCGCCTCGACGCTGGTAAAGCCATGCTCCAGCGCATCCAGCAGCGGCCGAGCGTGGAGATAATCGTTGTGGGCGTGGGCCTGCGTCAACGGCCGAACGACGGCCGGATCGGCGCCGCGGACGCCCGTCGTCATTAAGACCGCAAGCGAAATGCAGAGTGCCGCCGCGGCCAAGAAACAGGTGTCACGCATGAACGAGCCTTTGCCAGTGGGCAGCCGATTCGAAAAAGCCAGCAACTGCCAGAATTCTAGCACCGGCGCGGGGAGCTTCACAAGGTTTTTCAGCGGCCGAGGTGCGTTGAGCAGGTGCTGTCCTGCCGGGCTGGGCGTTAGAGCCAGCGGACACAACCTTTCGGAGAGGGGGACAGTCCCATTTTGCTCCGAGGACTCCGCAAAATCGGGACAGTCCCCGGCGGTTTTGTCCGCTGGACCTTAGTAGGACGTGCAGCAGGGATTTGGCGGGCAGACGACCTGGGGACAGCCCTGTTGGATGACCTGCGGCTGCTGCATCACCGGCGCCTGTTGATACACGGGCTGCTGCTGATAGACCGGCGCCTGCTGATAGACGGGCGCCTGTTGATACGCCGGCGGCGCGTAGGTGTGTCCGTAATAGGGTCGCCAACAACCGGTCGAGGCGGCCGTGACGCACAGGGCGAGAGAAATGGCGGCCCATTTCATGGCTTGTTCCCTTAAAATTGCACACCGGAACCGGCAAGACGAGAGCGAAAGCTCGCCACGGCTCGCGCGGGCGGGAACAATACTTGAAGTCCACGGCGGCAGTCAAGGTCAGCCACAAGGGCTTGGATTTCCCCATTTTGAGCACCCGCCAAATCTCGGGGGGCACGGCACGCCAGTAGGCCAGCGAGCCGCCGACTGCTAGCATGCCGATGCCTGACGGTCGGGGCTAGTCCAACAACTGCCGGGCCGCGCGAAACACGGCGTCGAACATCGTCTCGGTCAGCACCCCGGTAAACGTGTTCTGCTGGCTGGGATGATAACTTCCCAACAGCCAGCGCCCGTCGGTCAGCGCGACACGCGCCCCGTGGGCGAATCTCGGCGTCGGGCCTTCATACCACGCGCGTCGCCGCATTTCGGCCACGACCGCGCGCCAGGCGATCTGGCCCAAGGCCACGAACACCCGCACGCTCATGCGATCGATTGTCTGCTGGAACCACGGCTGACAATGGGCCAGTTCTGATGGCAGTGGCCGATTGCCCGGCGGCGCGCAATGCACAACGGCCGTCACGACGCAATCGGTCAGTTGCAGGCCATCGTCGCGCGAAGTCGATTGCGGTTGGTTGGCAAAGCCGGCTTTGTGCAAGGCACGAAACAACCAATCGCCGCTGCGGTCGCCCGTGAACACGCGGCCGGTGCGATTCGCGCCGTGCGCGGCCGGCGCCAAGCCCACGATCAGCATCCGGGCGGCGAGATCGCCAAAGTTGGGCACCGGCCGGCCCCAATAATCGCAATCGCGGAATGCGGTGCGTTTTTCGGCCGCCACTTGCCGGCAATATTCGCGCAAACGCACGCAGCGATCGCACGTGACGATCGCAGAATTCAGGGCGTTGAAAGAGGATGTCTGGCGGCGAGTCTGCGCGGCCATGCCAAGGTCCGTTTTCGACGAAGAGGGGCTATGGCTTCAGATGTTGGCCGAGAAACGCATACGTTGCCCGCATGACGCGAGCATGTTCTTTCGGCCAGCCGTGACCTTCGCCCAGCAGCAATTCCACGCGGCCCGGCACGCCGGCTTTGGTGAGGGCCTCGGCCATTTGATAAGCCTGATCGTACGGCACCAGCGGATCCTTCGTGCCTTGGATCAACAGCATCGGCGGATCACCGGCATTGACGTAGGTAATCGGCGAAGCCTTGCGGGCTGCATCGGCCTTCTCCGGCTGCGGCCCGCCCAAAAAAGTTGCCAAAAGCGGTTTGGAAACGTCAGGCAGCTCAGCCAATAGATTCGTCGGCCCGGCATACGAGACCACCGCCTGCACGCGGCTGGACGTTTCTTGCGAGCCGCCGTCCCCTTCCAGGCCATCGGCGGAGTCCATCGCGCCGAGCATCAACGCCAGGTGGGCCCCGGCCGATGATCCGACGACGCCGATGCGGTTCGGATCGACGTGCAGTTTCTCGGCATTGGAGCGGAACCAGCGCACGGCACATTTGCAGTCTTCGATCTGCGCGGGAAAGACGTGTTTCGGAGCCAGCCGATAGTTGATCGACACCGCCACGTAGCCGGCCTCGGCCGAATCGCGCAGGATTTTCTCGAATTCGGCCTTGCTGCCGGCCTGCCAGGCGCCGCCGTGGATCCAAATCAAACCCGGAACGCTATGCGTCAAACTCTTGGGCGTCGCCAGATCCAGAAGCAGGTTTTCGCCGGCGCCGGTGCCATACACGACGTCCTTGCGGACTTCGACTTCCACTTTTGCGGCAGCACTTTCATCGGCCGCGCGAAGAGCTGCCGGCGCAAGTCCGATCAGAGTGGCCACGACCGCCAGGCAGATTTTCCAACGCCGGGTATGATGCGTCATCGTTCGATCCTTGTGTTGAATGGTTTCGATGGCAAGCGTGTAAAATGCATCCATGTTCATTTGGGCTGCGGCGTTCTTCCGGCGGTCCAAAACAGGGCATTGACCAGCAAGCGACGGAAGCTCGGCTCGGTAAAATCGCGCTGGTGGCCCAGGGACGTGTAAAAAATGCGGGCCCCCTTGTACGTACGGGTCCAGGTGATCGGCTCGGTGGCCTGTGAATTGGCGCCGGTCATCAGGATCTCATCGTCACCGGCCAAACCCGCGTTTTTATACAGGCTGCCGGCCGAGTGAAAGGGTTGCACGCCGGCCAGCACCGGGTGGCCCTTGGCACGCTCGACAATCTTGATGTCCGTTTCCTGTCCGTTGCCGTAATGGCTGTGATAGTTGCCGCCGAGCACTTCCTTGTCGAGATCGAGCCAGGTTTGAATCGCGTGGCTGGCGGTTCGGACGCCCACGATCGGCTTGCCCGCGAGACAATAGCTTTTGAATCGTTCCAATTGCTCGCCCGAGAGTTTGAGCCGCCGAGTGAACAGCAGCATCACGTCGCAATCGGCGAGGTTCTCGAGTCCCGGCAGATGCTCTTCGTCTTTGCCTTCGATAAAGGCGCGCGAGCACTTCGCCTGGTAGTGTGCTTCCAAATACTGCTCGAACGCCGCGAGCGATTCGTTGGAATCGTATTCCAGCGAGCCCGAGACCAGGCAGACTTTGAGCGGTTTGGCATCACCAGGCTCGGCGGCCGAACCGATGCCGCCAAATCGTCCGCCCAAGCAAACTGCCGCCATCATGATCCAGACAACTTTTCGTCGAACCGAGCCGGCCACCGGATTCTTCCCTTCGGAGCTAAGCCAGGATGTCCTTGATCACTTCGCCGTGTACGTCGGTCAGGCGCATGTCGCGCCCGCCGAAGCGATAGGTTAGTTTCTTATGGTCCATGCCCAACAGGTGCAACATCGTGGCGTGCAGATCGTGCACGGCGACTTTGTTCTCGACTGCATAATAGCCGTAGTCGTCGGTGGCGCCGTAAATAGTACCACCCTTGATGCCCCCGCCGGCCAGCCACATCGTAAAGCCGAATGGATTGTGGTCGCGCCCGTCGGTCCCCTGGGCCATCGGCGTGCGGCCGAATTCGCCGCCCCAGACGACCAGGGTTTCGTCCAGCAGCCCACGGCTCTTGAGATCCTTGAGCAGACCGGCGATTGGTTTGTCGGTCGCCCGAGCGTTGTCGGCGTGGCCGCCTTTCAGGTTGCTGTGTTGATCCCACCGGTCGTGGCCCAAGTTCTGGCAGAGCAGTTCCACAAATCGCACGCCCCGCTCGACCAGCCGCCGCGCCACCAGGCATTGCCGGCCGAACGATTCGGTGGCCGGGTCGTCCAGGCCATAGAGCTGCTTCGTCGCCTGGCTTTCCTCCGCCAGGTCCATCAAGTTGGGCACGGCCGTCTGCATGCGAAAGGCCAATTCGTAGTTGGCGATGGCCGATTCCAACTTGTCATCGGCTCCGCTTCGCTCCAGCGCCGTGCGGTCCAAGGCCTGCATCAGCTTGAGTTTCTTCTGCTGCATGGCCGTGCTGGCTTCCGAACGCAGCAGGTCGGCCACGGGGCTTTCGCCGCGCTGAAACGACGAGCCCTGATAGGTGGCCGGCAAGAATCCGCTGTTGAAGCAGTCCCAGCCTCCCGGCGGAATCAACCCGCTGTTGAGCACGATGAAGCCCGGCAGATTCTGGCACGCGCTGCCCAGACCGTACGTCACCCAGGCGCCCATGCTGGGGCGTCCCTGTTGGCCGTGCCCCGAGTGGATGAAATAGTTGGCGTTGGTGTGTTCGGAGAAGTTGGCCGTCATCGACCGCACGATCGCCAGATCGTCGACGCAAGTGGCGATCTGCGGAAACAGATCGCTCACCGGAATGCCGCTTTGGCCATAGGGGCGAAACTCCCAGGGAGACTTGAGCACCTTGCCCACGTTGTCGAACTGCGTGGGCTGCACCTTCATCTTGATCGGCTCGCCGTGCTCGCGCGCCAGCCGCGGCTTGGGATCGAACGTGTCGACCTGCGATGGCCCGCCGTCCATGAACAAGAAGATCACGCTTTTGGCCTTGGCCGGAAAATGCGTGGGCCGTGGCGCTAGCGGATTCAGTCGCGAAGCCAGCGCGGTCGCGTCGGCCGTCGTGGCGCCGTAGGCCGGATCGTGGGCCAGGGCCGCCAGCGCCAGCGCGCCAAAACCCTGGGCCGAGCGCGCAAGCATCTCGCGTCGCGAAAGCGGAGCGTCGATGAAGCGGCCACAGTGCATGGAAATCGCCTAGGGAATAAAGATGAACTCTTTGACGTTGAACAGCACGTGCGCAAAATCGGCCCACGCCTGGGGATCGCCCGGGCCGCCGTCGAGTTGGCCCAAAAACGCTAGCGCCGCTCGCTGCTCGGCGTCGTCGGGCTCTCGGGCCAAGCCGGTCGCATACATGTCGCGCACCCGCTGAGCCGTCGTGCGATCCGGCCGGCCCAGGACGCGTGCCGCCCACAGCCCGGCTTGCTGGACGACAAACGGATTGTTCAGCATCGTCAGCGCCTGCGCCGGCACGTTCGACACGCTGCGCCGGCCGATGGTGGTAAATGGAATGGGATAGTCGAACGCCAAGAACGTCGGCGAAAGAAAATTACGCCGCACGGCCAGGTATATGCTCCGCCGACCATCGCCGTCCAGCGGCCCCGAGGCCGCCGGTCGACCGCGGCCGGTCATATATGAGGTCAGGTACGGCATGACGCTCGGCCCGTACAGCGTCGCGTCGGCTCGGCCCGAAACGGCCAGGATGGCGTCGCGAATACACTCCGCTTCCAACCGCCGCACGGTCATGCGATGGCACAGTTTGTTCTGCGGATCGACCGAATCGGCCTCAGGCTGCAACCGGCTCGACATGCGATAGGTGCTGGAGAGCACCATCAAGCGGTGCATCTGTTTGAGCGACCAGCCTTCGCGCTGGAACTCGGCGGCCAAAAAATCGAGCAGTTCAGGATGCGTCGGCGGCTGGCCCATGACGCCAAAATCGTCGGGCGAACGCACGATGCCGGCGCCAAAATGATGATGCCACAGGCGATTGACCATCACGCGCGGCAACAGCGGATTGTCGGCCGAGACCATTTGGCGGGCCAATTCCAGCCGGCCGCTCCCCTGCTCCGGCGGCGCGTGCCGCGTGCCACCCAGGACTTCCAGGAAGCGCCTGGGAACTTCCTCGCCGAGCGTCTTGTGGCTGCCGCGAATAAAGACGTGTTCGTTTTCCGCCGTCCCGTCGGCCAGGGCCATCGCCTGCCGCGGAGGCGCGATGCGGCCTTCGAGCGCGCGCTGTCGAGTGTCAAGCTCCGCCAGTCGGGCATGTAATGCCGCAGTTTCCGGCTTGCTCGGCTGCGAATCGAGCAGCGGTTGTTCTAACATCCAGCGCAGGATCGCGGCACGATCGGCCGCGTCGTTCGGGGCGGTGCTCGGATCGGCAAGCCACGCGGTCAGGACCTGCTGAAACAACGATTGGTACTTTTCGGCCAAGGCTGCTGGCGAAGTGAGTGTCGCGTCGTCGAGCATTTCGACGATCAACCGCGGCGCTTTTGGCTGCGGCGGCAGAGCGTCGGAAAATGCGACTTGTTCCAACGCGATAGTTCCATCGCCATCGTCCACCACTTCCACGTACGCCCGATGGCCGACCCACTTGCTCACGTCCTGTTCGTGCCAATGTGGCCGCTGGCCGCCGGGGCCAAATTTCAGGCCGCCATAGATTGGGTTTTGAATCAACTGCAAGCCATCGACGATCAGCCGCACCTCGCCGCCGCTGCCGGAGACGCGATAAAACATCTTGGGCTTGATGATCTCGAAGGTCGGCGAACGAAGCACTCCCCGCAATTTGGACGACAACAGGCCGCTGTGCGCAGCCCCGGCATCCAACAACGTGCCGGGAAAGCGGCCGGGAGGGCCGGCGGCTGCCCAATTCAGCGGTTTGCCGGGCCGATCGCCAAAGGCCGCGCCGGTGGTTTGCCAGGCGCCAAAATCGGCCGTGTTGAAATCGGCAAGCACCGTGGTCGCGGCGGCTAGTCGTGCTTTGAGTTGCGCCACGAGTTTTTCCCGGCGCTCGGAAAAATCGGCCGCCGCGCCTGCCGGCGGCTTTTGCGTCAAGACGGCCCACGGATGCAACGGGTTGTCCACCTGAGGCAGCGCCGTGTCATGCAAATACTTTGCCCAGGCATCGGCCTCGCCTGGCTCGCGGGGAGCCAACAGAGTTTCGGCCAGTCGCGCGCATCGGGCCGGAAGTTCCAAGCCGGCCAACTCCAGGCACGTCTGGCGGCGCTCGTCAGCAAGTTTTTTCAATTCGCCAATCGTGTGAGAAAGCGACTCCGGCGGATCGATGTACGCCTGCTGATAGCGCGAGCTCTGCAAGTATCCAGCCAGCGCGTAATAGTCATTGGTCGAAATGGGATCGAACTTGTGATCGTGGCAGCGAGCGCAACTGACGGTCAGCCCCAAAAACGTTTTCGCGAACACGTCGATCTGGTTGTCGATCCGGTCGGCTTCATATTGGCGCACGTCGACCGGCGAGTGTTTGGCTTCGCCGAAGAAGAAACAGCCCGTGGCGATGATCGATTCGTTAAAGCCTTCCTGCGGATGGCGCCTGGGCGAAGCGAGCAAATCGCCGGCCACGTGCTCGATCACGAATTGATCGTACGGCAGATCGTCGTTGAACGCCCGAATGACGTAGTCGCGATAGCGATAGGCGTTGGGCATGTCGTAGTCGAACTCATGGCCATAAGTCTCAGCATAGCGCACCAGGTCGAGCCAATGACGGGCCCAGCGCTCGCCATAGTGGGGCGACGCCAGCAGCCGCTCCACCACTTTCTCGTAAGCCGTGGGCGAATCGTCGGCCAGAAAGGCCTCGATCTCGGCCGGCGTCGGCGGCAGACCCACCAGGTCGTACGTCACACGGCGCAACAGCGTGCGTCGATCGGCCATTGGCGCCGGCGCGAGACCGGCCGCTTCGAGTTTGGCCAGAATGAATCGATCGACGGGCGTTTTGATCCAAGCGGAATTGCCGACCGCCGGCGGCGTGACATTGGAGAGTGGCTGAAAACTCCAGAAGCCGGCGCGCGCCTTCAGATCAAACGGCTGCGAGGGATCGACGCCGGCCGCGGCGGAAACCTCGCCGCTCCACGGCGCGCCGAGACGAACCCATTCGACCAGCGTGGCGATTTCCTCGGCCGGCAATTGCGATTTGGGGGGCATCTGATAACTCTCGCCATAGCGAATGGCGTCGACCAACAGGCTGTCGTCCGGCTTGCCCGGCACCACGGCCGGCCCGGTGTCGCCCCCTTGCAACACAGCGGCGCGAGAATCGAGCCGCAGGTTTCCTTTGTGTTTGTCCGGGCCATGACATCCCTGGCAGCGGGCCTGGAGCAGCGGCCGGACGTTCTTCTCGAAGAACTCGAGGCCTGCCGAGTCGGCCGTCGCCGCGACCCCCGGATCCGGGCTGTTCGGCGGCTGTGCCCAAAGCGGGCCGCCCTGCGAGCAGAGCAATAGCGTCGCGGCCCAAGTGCGAGGTGAGGAAAACAGCAGCATGTCGCTTTTCCGACGTATGGCACGCGGGCGAATCGCAGGCCGGGCGGCTCGCGGCGTAACGTGCTGGCGCACAACCGATTCCGCCCGCCCCATCGAATATAGTAGGCCGGCGCAGGCCGGTCAACGTAACGGAGGCCTCCGCGCGAGCCGCTGGGCCTGCCCCGGAGTCGCCTCGCCCTAGAGATAGGGCGTCAACAGCCGCGCCAGGCCGTCGCGCAAGCGAATGGGAATGCTGCGCCCATCGACGTCGGCCAGCGTGACGCGTCGCGCGCGGGCCAGTTTTTGGCTCATCCAGCCGGAGAGTTTTCCGGCCAGTTCGCAGTCGTAGCATTCAACGTCGAACTCGAAATTCAGCCGCAAACTGCGCGCGTCCCAATTGCCCGAGCCCAGCAGGATCCAGGCCCGATCGACCAACATCAGCTTGGCATGGTCGAACGGCGGCGGCGAGAGCCACACGCGGCAGCCGCGTTCGAGCACCTGCCACAACAGCGCGGTCGAGGCCCATTGGACCAAGGTCAGGTTGGTGACTTCCGGCAGAATGATGTCGACCTGCACGCCGCGCAGCGCCGCGACATTCAGCGCGGCAATCAGCGGGGCGTCGGGCAAGAAGTAGGGAGTGACGATGCACACGCTCGACTCGGCGCAGGCCAGAGCGCCTTCGAGGGTCAGCCGCAATTTGTCCAGGTCTCCGTCGGGACCCGCCGAAATGCCGCGGGCCAGCGCCTTGCCGACGCTCTGCAACTCTGGAAACCACGCTTCTCCGCGCAACACTTCGCGGGTGCAGAACGCCCAGTCTTCGGCAAACACTTCTTGCAAGTGCGCCACCACCGGACCTTCGATGCGGAAATGATGATCTTGAATCGGATAGGCGGGCTTGAACTGCGAGTCGTTTCCTTCGCGAATGTTCAGCCCGCCGGTAAACCCGATCCGCCCGTCGGCCACGAGGATCTTGCGGTGCGTTCGCAGATTGGAGTAGGTAAATCGGCCCGGCATCATCGTGGGCAAGAATCGTGCCACCGGCACGCCGCCGCGGCGCAGGCGGCCAACGATCGAGGGAAAGGAATAGCGGGCTCCGATCGCGTCGATGATCACGCGCGTCTCGACGCCACGTCGCACGGCCGCGGCCAGCGCGTCGGCAAACATGCGGCCCGAGCGATCGTTGTCGAAGATATACGTGGCCAGCGCGATCGAGTGCTGCGCTTGCTCGATCGCCTGGAGCATCTGGGGATAGGCCTGGTCGCCATTGACGAGCTGCTCGATCCGATTGCCGTGCAATAGCGGGCGCTTGGTGAGCTCGGCGATGAGCTTTTCCAGGCTGGCCAAATGACAGGCCGCGGGCGTCAGCGCGCTCAAAACGGCTGTCCGGTCGGCCACGAACTTGGGTGGCGGCACCGCCAGCGATGGACCGCCGCTGCGCAGGCTCAGCGCGCGACGCTGCACGCGGTTGATGCCCAACAAGCCGTAGAGCAGCGCCCCGAAGACCGGCACCATCACGACCACGCCGATCCAGCCAATCGCCGCCCGCGTGTCTTTTTTGTACATCACCAGGTGGGCCGAGGCGACGATCATCAGCACGATGTAGGCGCCGGCGAAGAGGTGCGGCCACAACTGTTTGAATTCGTTGATCAGCAACGTGACGAATTCCATAACCGCCTCACGGAATTGCGTCCTCTAGTGGCGAGAAGGCCACCTAGCGAATGTCGTAATCGTAGACTCGATACGTTTTGTCGAGCTTCGCGCCCCCTTTTTCCAGGCTGCCGCGCGAGAGCGTGTTGGACTCCAAGACCCAAGAGAATTCGGCCTCCTGGATGCCCCAGGCCTGCATCGGCTCGATCAGCCCGCCCAAGAGCACGATGCCCAGGCCCCAGCGCTGATACTCGGGCACGACGTTGATGCTCAACACGCGCATTTTCTTGATCGAGCGCGGATTGCGAAGCAGATGCAGGAATCCGAAAGGAAACAGCCGACCGTTGATTTTTTTGATGCGCGGATTGTAATCGAGCAAGCCCAGGCAGGCGCCGATCGGCTGGCCTTCGACTTCGGCCACCAGGGCCAGTTCCGGCGCGATCAGGTGCTTGAGGCCCGCGCCCAAGACTTTGATCTCGCTGGACGAAAGCGGCACAAAGCCCCACGTGCTGACCATCGAGGCGTTGTACACCCGCAGAAACATTTCGACTTCTTCCTGGAAGCGATTTCGGCGCATCAGGCGCAGATTGACGTTGAAGCGCTGCTTGGCTTCGTTGCCGATGAACCACAGCTTCCGGTCGAGCTTCGAGACCATGTCGATGTGGCCCCAAAACGCGTACAGATCTTGAACCTTCTTGAATCCCCAGTCCTCGATCAGTTTGCCATAGTAGGGCTTGTTATAAGTCATCATGAAGGTCGGCGGCGAGTGAAATCCCTCGACCAGCAATCCCACCTCATAATTCTGCGAGGGGTTGGCCGGGCCGCGAATGGCCTGCATGCCGCGCTCGACCAGCCAGGCTCGGGCCGCGTCGAAGAGGCCCCCGGAAACCTCCGGATCGTCGGTGGATTCGAAGAAGCCGAAGAAACCTCGCTTTTCGCCGGCCGTCCGATTGTGCGCGTGATTGACGATGGCCGCCACCCGGCCGCACACCTGGCCATTGCGCGTGGCCAGAAAGGTCTGAATCTCGGCGTCGTCGTAGAAGGGATGATGGCGATAGCCGAGCAACCGGCGGTGATCCATCAACAGGGGCGGGACCCAGTTGGGGTCGCCTTCATACAACGTCCAGGGGAAACGGACGAATTGCTTTCGTTCCCCCCGAGAGGCGACCGGTTTAACAACCAGATTTGCCATATCCACC
>JBGQKM010000145.1:0-14866 GCA_041499515.1 Planctomycetia bacterium
AGCCGAGTCACGGCCTGCGAATTCTCAAGCCGCGCGAGAAGTCCGGGTTTTCTCCAAAGGCGGCCTACATCTTCCGCAAGCAATTGGAAGAAGCTGATTTCATTCTCATCAATCGCATCGATGAGCTCACCGCGGCCGAGGCCGACGAATTGAGTGCCCTGGTGGCGGCCGAGTTTCCCCGCACCCCGCAGTTGCGCATCTCGGCGAAAACGGGCGAAGGATTTGACTCTCTGCTGCTATTTCTGGCACAGCGCGGCGACTTCGGCCGGCGGATTTTGGAGTTGGATTACGATACGTACGCCGCGGGCGAGGCCGAGCTCGGCTGGCTCAATGCCCGCCTTTCGGTCGCGGCAGACGACCCGTTTGCCCTGGATTCGCTGCTGCTGGACATCGTCAGCCGTTTGCACGTTACGCTGGGCGATTTGCAGGCCGAAACGGCCCACCTGAAAACCATCGGACTCTCGCAGGGGGCCTTTGGCGTGGCGAATCTTGTTAGCAGCCAGTCGCCCCCCGAGCTGTCGCTGCGATCGCATTGCCTGACGCGCGCGGCCAACCTGATCGTAAACGCCCGCGTGGCCCTCGATCCGCGCATGTTGGAGCACGAAGTTCGCGCGGCGGTGGAGGCGGCCTGCGCCGCGGTGGGCGCTCGACCCGGCTGGCAGGAAACCCAGAGCTTTCGGCCGGGCCGGCCGGTGCCGACTCATCGCATGACGGCGCCGGCCTGAGCGGCGTGACGCCCAACGGGCCGTCCGGCTGCCTTGGTTGACGGTCCGCGATGGCATAAAATCGAGTTTGACCGTCGACGCTTGCCGCATCTCCTTTCCGCGTCGCACAAGCGCAAAGCCCTGGCCTGTCCGCATGTCGATTCGACTGTCCAATATCCGCATGAACATCGACGAGCCGGAGCTGGCGCTGTTGGGGCGCGCGGCGCAGGCGCTCGACGTGCAACCGGCGGATATCGAGCGCTGGCGCATTCTCCGCAAGAGCCTCGACGTGCGCGACAAGTCGGAGATCGCGTACGTCTATTCGCTGGAGGTCGCGTTGCCGGAAGCCGAAAGCCGGCTGGTCGAGCGGGTGGTGCGACGGCGGCGCGGAATCGGCGCTGAGTTGTATCGTGAGCCCCCTTTCGAAATGCCGGCGCCCGGCAAGGA
The DNA here is from genome assembly GCA_041499515.1 of Planctomycetia bacterium. Lineage (GTDB taxonomy): Bacteria > Planctomycetota > Planctomycetia > Pirellulales > PALSA-1355 > PALSA-1355. The sequence goes on from JBGQKM010000145.1 coordinate 1,152, forward strand.
ACCGTTGCCCGATCGACCCGTGATTGTCGGTTCGGGTCCGGCGGGTGTCTTCGCGGCCTATTTTCTGGCCGAACAGGGCTATCGGCCGCTGGTGCTCGAGCGGGGGCGGAGCGTGCGGGAGCGGATCGCCGACATGCGGGCCTTCGACGCCGGCGGTCCGCACAATCCCGAGAGCAACTACCTGTTCGGCGAAGGCGGCGCCGGCACGTTCAGCGACGGCAAGCTCACCTGTCGCAGTTCCGGGCCCGACGTGCGTCGCGTGCTGGAGATCCTTGCCGAGTGCAAAGGCAAGCCGTCGATTCTCTACGACCACCGGCCCCACCTGGGCAGCAATCGACTGCCGGCGGTCATCAAAGCGCTGCGGCAGCGGATCGTGGCCCTCGGGGGCGAGTTTCGCTTTGACTGCCGGCTGGAAGACCTGGATCTGGCCGACGGCGCACTGCGCGGGCTGGCGACCTCGGCGGGCTATTTGGCCACGTCGCTGCTGGTGTTGGCCATCGGCCATAGCGCTCGCGATACGTATGAAATGCTCTTTCGCCGCGGCGTGCCGATGGTGCCCAAGCCGTTTCAGATCGGCGTGCGCATCGAGCAGCCGCAAGAGCAGGTCAACCGCATCCAGTACGGTTCGGCGCCGCTCGAAGAAAAGCTGGGCGCGGCGGACTATACGCTGGTGGCGCGGGGACGCATCAATGTTTTCACGTTCTGCATGTGCGCCGGCGGCTATATCATGCCCAGCGTCTCCGAGCCCGGCCACTTCTGCACCAACGGCATGAGTCTCTCGAAGCGCGATTCACAGTTTGCCAACAGCGGGTTGATGATCACGCTGGAACCGGAACATTTCCCGTCGTCGCACGCTTTGGGGGGCATGATGTTGCAACGGGAGTACGAGTCGCGCGCGTTTGACGTCGGCCGAGGCGAGTTCCTTTGCCCGATCCAGTGGGCGGAGGACTTTTGCAAAAAACGTCCGACCCAGGGCGTTCCGCCCTCGAGCTATCCGCGTGGCGTCGTTTCGGCCGAGATCGCCCAGCTTGTGCCGCCGCGCGTGGTCGAGGCGCTCGATGAAGCGTTGCCGATGTTGGATCGCCTCTGGCGGGGAGCGTTTTTGCGCCAGGCGACCCTGGTGGGGCCCGAGTCGCGCGGAAGTTCTCCGGTTCGTTTCCCGCGCGACGATCGCACGCTGGAGAGTCCGGGCGTGCGGGGTCTGTATCCGGTGGGCGAGGGAGCCGGTTATGCCGGTGGTATCGTGAGCGCGGCGCTCGATGGCTTGCGGGCCGCCAAGGCGATTATCCAGCGCTACGCGCCGATGGGGCGCTGAGCGGGGCTCGCACCGGGTCGAATACTTCCACGCGATTGACGACCTTTTGCACGCCATCCACGCGCGACACGATCGATTCGGCGAACTGCTTCAGTTGGCCGTGCGGCACGCGTCCCTGCAGCGTCAAAATGCCGTTTTCGAAGCGGCAATGCAGGCTCCGCAGGAAGAAATAAGGACTTTCCCGCAGCCGCCGTTCGGCAAGCTCTGAGACGTACGATTGGGCAACGGGCGTGGAAAGCGGCAGGATCTCGATCGTCATTGCAGGTTCGGGCGTCGCCGGGGTCCGGAAAAGTTTATTGGATCCTGTATCGGCCGTTCGACCGGAAAAATCCACTGTTTGCTGGCACCTACGTTTCCACGGAACGACACGTCGCGGTTGGTTGTTTTCGGGTCCCCTTCTGCTACCATGAATTTGATCGACCCCTGGAATTACGCGGTTATATGGGAGCGCCGTTTTTGGCCACATCCGAGCCTGTCAAATCATCGGCCTCGTTGGGCGATCGCGTGCGTTCGCTCCGCTTGCCCCAGGAGCGGCGGCCGGGGGTCCTCGAGCGCAAAGCGGTTTGGGCCGCGGTGCTGTTTGTCGCCGCCGGAGGGGTGGCCGCCTGGTGGCTCACGCTTCCTGAAGCCACCGTCGATTCGCAGCGGCGCGGACAAGCCACCATCGCGCCTTCCACCTCGAGCGCCGAGCCCTCGACGACGCCGGATCATCCGTCCGCGCCGGCGGTCTCGGCGCCGGTCGCGCCCAGCGGCGATGTGACATTGCAATCCACCGGTTACATTATTCCAGCGCACCAGATTCTCATCAGTCCAAAAGTCAGCGGCATGGTGACATCGTTGAATTTCGAGGAAGGAAAGCGGGTGCAGAAGGGAGACGTGCTGGCCGAGCTGGAAAGCGTCGATTATCGAGCCGACGTCGAGCACGCCAAGGCGGTGCTCGAATCGTCGAAGCAGAAATTGCTGGAACTGACGCGGGGCTATCGGCCGGAGGAAATCGCCGCGTCCAAGGCCGAGCTGGCCGAGGTTCAGGAACAACGCGACCAGCTCTATTCCGACTGGAAGCGCAACATCTCCTTGCGCGGCAACAAGACGGTGTCGGAGCGCGAGTACGAACAGTCGGAAAGCGCCTTCAAGGCCATGGATCGCCGCGCGGACCGATTGACCCATAATCTGAAATTGATGCAAGACGGCCCGCGCATCGAACGCATCGACGGGGCCAAAGCCGAAGTTCAGCAAGCCGCGGCCGACCTGGACAAAGCCGAGTGGCGGCTGGGCAACTGCACGATCGTGGCCCCCATCTCAGGCACGATTCTCAAGAAGAACGCCGAGGTGGGCAACGTGGTCAATCCGGTTGCCTTCAACGGCTCGTTCAGCTTGTGTGAAATGGCCGATCTGTCGGACCTGGAAGTCGATCTGTCGATCCAAGAGCGCAACGACCTGTCTCGCGTGCACAAAGGCCAGAAGTGCAAAATCCGCGCCGAGGCGTTTCCGGATCGCGTGTACGACGGCGTCGTCTCGCGGATCATGCCGATCGCCGACCGGGCCAAGGGCGCCGTGCCCGTGCGCGTCAAATTGAGCGTGCCGCCCGAGGAGGAAGGCACGTATCTCAAACCCGAAATGAGCGCGGTCGTTTCCTTCCTCAAATAGCCCACCCCCAGAGCCCCCCAGCACGTCGAACAGCTTTTCGCGGTATCAGGAATCCTGTTGGAGCGGATCATGGAATCGGATGGGATGATCGTGCAAATCAGGGGCGTCTACAAATCCTTCACTCGCGGCAGCGAACAGCTCGACGTGCTCCAGGACTTGAATCTGGAGGTCCCGAGGGGAGAGTTCCTGGCGTTGATGGGCCCCAGCGGCTCGGGCAAGACGACGCTGTTGAATCTGATCGCGGGTTTGGATCGCCCCAGCCAAGGCGAGGTGTGGGTCGGCGGGCAATTGATCTCGCAGTTTTCCGAATCGCAATTGGCCCGCTGGCGGACTCGCCATATTGGCTTCGTGTTTCAGTTCTATCACCTGCTGCCGGTGATGACGGCTTATGAGAATATCGAATTGCCGCTGTTGCTGCTGCCGCTGTCGGGCAGCCAACGGAAGCGGCAAGTGATGACCGCGCTGGAACTGGTGGGCCTGACCAATCGCATCAGCCACCGTCCCGGCCAGCTCTCCGGCGGCCAGCAACAGCGGGTGGGCATCGCGCGGGCCATCGTGACCGATCCGGCGCTGATCGTGGCCGACGAACCGACCGGCGACCTGGATGCCAAATCGGCCAGCGAAATACTCGATCTGCTCTGCGAATTGCGAGAATCCATGCAAAAAACGATCCTGCTGGTGACGCACGACGCCCGCGCTGCCCAACGCGCGCATCGCATTCAATATCTGGACAAAGGACGTTTGGTTTCCAACGAAGTCGTCATGCCGGGTCCTTGAAAACGGCCGGTTGACGCGTCCGATCGAATCTGCATCCACGAAAACGCGCCTCATGTTCAAATACATTTTGCTCATCGGCAAAAACCTGCGACGCAACCTGCTGCGCACCACGCTCACGGCGCTGGGCACGATGGTGCTGGTGTTCGTCGTGACGCTCGTCTGGTCGGTGCTCGATCTGCTGGACGGCGTCATGGCCGAAAAAAGCTCGAATCTCAAGGCCATCGTCACCGAACGTTGGCAAATTCCCAGCCAGATGCCTTTCGCCTATGCGCTATCGCTCGGCGAGGGCGCCGCCCGCAGCCCGGGCGACGTGCGCCCACAAGATTCGATGACCTGGCAATTCTTCGGCGGGGCGCTGGCGCCGGGCGTACGCAGCCGCGAGGACCTGGTATTTGCCTTCGCCATGGAGCCCAAAAAACTCGCCACGATGATGGACGATCTGGATAATCTTCCGGCAGATCTGGCCAGGGAACTGCAAGAGAATATCCGCAAGATGGAGAGCAACCGCCAGGCCCTGCTCGTGGGGCCAAAAAAACTCGCGCAAATCCACAAGCAAGTCGGCCAGCGGATCAAGCTCTACAGCATCAACTATCGTGAGATCAATCTGGAGTTCGAAATCGTGGGCCTGCTGCCACCGGGGCGCTACAAGGAAACCGCGGTCATGAATCGCGATTATCTCAACGCCGCGTTGGACAACTATCCGCGCACGCACGCGGGCAAAAAACACCCCATGGCGGCCAAGAGCCTGAACCTGGTTTGGCTGCGCGTCCCGGATCGCGAGCAGTTCTCGCGCGTGGCCGATCAAATCGCCAATTCCCCCTTGTATGGCGACCCGGCGGTGAAGTGCGAAACGGCCTCGTCCGGGATCGCCTCGTTCCTGGAGGCCTATCGCGATTTGATCTGGGGCCTGCGCTGGCTGCTGTCGCCGGCCATCCTGGTGACGTTGTCCCTGGTCATCTCGAACGCCATCAGCATCAGCGTCCGCGAGCGTCGCCCGGAAATGGCCGTGCTCAAAGTGCTGGGCTTTCGGCCCACTCAACTGCTGATCCTGGTGCTCGGCGAAGCGCTGGGGATTGGCATTCTGGCCGGACTTGCCAGCGCCGGGACGACCTATTTTGTCGTCAACCAGTGGTTGGGGGGCGTTTCGTTTCCGATCGCTTTCTTTCCCGTGTTCTTTATCCCGGTGAGCGCGTTTTGGTGGGGACTGGGCATCGGCGCCGTCACGGCGCTAGCCGGCAGCATCATGCCGGCCTGGTCAGCCCGCACCGTAAACGTCGCCGACGTATTTTCAAAAGTCACCTGATGTCCGTATCGACTTCGATGTTTTCACACCAGCACGTTTCGCCTCCGTTGGCGCTGGCCTGGCGGCTGCCGCCGGAACTGACGATACCGCTGGGCATTGCCCTGGCGGTGTTGGTGCTGCTGGTGATCGTGGGCAAGATCCCCTTGAGTTACAACGTCCGCAACCTGGCCGTCCGCTGGCGGACCACGGTGCTGACGGCCCTGGCCTTCACGCTGGTCATCTCGTTGCAAACCGTCATGCTGGGGTTCGTCGCCGGTATGAACAAGCTGACCGACGAAAGCGGCCAGCCGGGCAACGTGATGGTGCTTTCCGACGGCGCGCTCGACGAGTTGGTCAGCAACTTGGGGTTCAGCGAAACGGCCGACGTCGACCGGCATCCCGGAGTGGTGCGCGACCAGCAGGGCGAGCCTCTGGCCAGCCGCGAGGTGTATCTGGTGGTCAATCAGCCCGTCTCTGGCACTGCGGGCCGGCAACAGCGGAGATTCGTGCAGGTCCGCGGCATCGAAGATCCGGTCGTCGCCGCCCGCGTGCATGGGTTGGAGCTCTATCCCGGCGGAGCGTGGTTTTCCGACGCAGGCGTGCAATCGCAAAACGGCTCGTCCGGCGAAGCCGAGCAGGAACAAGCGGTCCAAGCCGTCCTGGGCGAAGGCGTGGCCGGCCAATTGGGAAACGATCGTGGTCAGGAGCGCCTCGAGGTCGGCGACGTGTTCGACTTGGGCCCGCGCAAATGGATCGTCGTGGGGATCATGAAATCGGCCGGATCCACGTTCGGCTCGGAAATCTGGGGCAAGCGGTCGCTGGTGGGGCCCATGTTCGGCAAAGAAGCGTACTCGTCGATCGTGCTGCGCACGCGGGATGCCGCGGCGGCCAGGTCGGTCGCCGACGACCTGACCACGAACTACAAGAAAGCGGCCCTGCAGGCCCAGCCCGAGACGGAATACTTTTCCAAGCTGTCGGAAACCAACCGCCAGTTTACCGTGGCGATCGTGTTCGTGGCCATCGTGATGGCCATCGGCGGCGTGTTCGGCGTGATGAATACGATGTTTGCCGCCATCAGCGGTCGCACGCAGGACATCGGCATGTTGCGCATCCTGGGATTCGCGCGCTGGCAAATCCTGGTTTCGTTCTTTCTCGAATCGCTGGTGATCTCGCTGGTCGGGGGACTGTTGGGCTGCGCGGTCGGTTTCATGGCCGACGGCTGGACCGCCACCAGCATCGTGAGCGGCGGGCAAGGAGGCGGCGGAAAATTCGTCGTGCTCGAACTCGTGATCGGCGCCGAGACGCTGTTGGCCGGCCTGCTGCTGGCGCTGGCCATGGGCGCCATCGGCGGTGTTTTGCCGGCGATCGCCGCCATGCGACTCAAACCGCTGGAATCCCTGCGGTAACGGACGTTTCGGCCGCGGCTTCGAAGAGCCATTGCACGCGAGAGACACTATGGTCGGCTATGACGCGATCGTGTTGGGCGTCGGGGGCGTCGGCAGCGCTGCGCTGTTGCATCTGGCTCGGCGCGGCCTGCGCGTGCTGGGCATCGATCGCTTCGCGCCGGGACACGATCGCGGCAGTTCGCACGGCCAGACTCGGCTGATTCGCCAGGCCTATTTCGAGCATCCCGATTATGTGCCGCTGGTCCAGCGCTCCTTCGCGCTGTGGCACGAACTGGAACAGCTTGCCGGCGAGACCCTGTATAACCAGGTTGGACTGTTGCTGGTCGGACCGCCCAACGGCGAAGTTCTCGACGGCGCGCGCACAAGCGCCCAACTGCACAACCTGCCAATCGAAGAATTATCGGCGCGCCAGGTCTCGGCGCGCTTCGGGGGTTTTCGCGTTCCGGACGATTGTGAAGGCATTTTCGAAACGCGCGCCGGCTATCTGCTGGTGGAGCGTTGCGTCGTCGCGCACGCCGAGCAGGCGAAACGGCTGGGGGCCGAGTTGCATGTCGGCGAGGCGATTCGCGCCTGGCGCGCCGTAGGGGCCGGTGTGGTGGTCGAAACCGATCGCGCGACCTATCGCGCCGACCGGCTGGTCGTTGCCGCCGGGGCCTGGGCCGGCCAACTGCTGGGCGAGTTGGGCATTCCGCTGGAAGTCCTAAGAAAACCGCTCTTCTGGTGGCAAACCCGCGGCGATGCCTATCGGGCCGACCGCGGTTGTCCTGGGTTTCTGTACGATCTGTCGCACGGCCGTTTTTACGGTTTCCCGCAAATCGATTCCTCCGGCGTCAAGGTCGCCGAACACACGGGCGGCGCCGTGGTTCAGGATCCGCTGGCCGTGGACCGCGAGATCGACCCGGCCGAACAACGGCGTGTGGCGGCGTTCGTCGATGGATGCTTGAGCCAGGCCACGACCCAGTGCACCGACCACGTGGTGTGCATGTATACCATGACCCCCGATGCTCATTTCGTCGTCGATCGTCATCCCGAGTATCCGCAAGTCGCGTTTGCCGCCGGCTTGTCAGGCCACGGCTTCAAATTCACTTGCGTGCTGGGGGAAATCCTAAGCCAGCTAGCGCTCGATGGGCACACCGACTTGCCGATCGGGTTTTTATCGGCGTCGCGGCCGGGCTTGCGGACCGGGCCATAACGATCCTCGGCAAGCGTGCCGGCCGCCGATCAGGTCCCGGCCATGTGCTCCTGCTGGGCTTTGTGCAGCCGGGCGTAAACGCCTTCGTTGAGGATCAAGTCGGCGTGCTGGCCGATTTCGGCGATGCGGCCCCGCTCCAGCACGACCAGCCGGTCGGCTTTGCGCAGCGTGCTCAACCGGTGGGCGATGGCGATCGTCGTGCGCCCCTGCACCAGGTTGTCCAGGGCCAACTGGATCTCCCGCTCGGTTTCCGTATCGACCGACGACGTGGCCTCGTCGAGGATCAAGATACGCGGATCGATCAACAGCGCCCGGGCGATCGAAATGCGCTGGCGTTCGCCGCCGGAGAGCGACTGGCCCCGCTCGCCGACCAGCGAATCGTAGCCCAGCGGCAGGCGTAAAATGAACTCGTGGGCGCGCGCGGCTTTGGCCGCGGTGATGATTTCCTGACGCTTTGCGTCGGGCCGGCCGTAGGCGATGTTTTCGGCCACGGTGCCGTAGAACAGAAACGGATCTTGCAGCACGATGCCTATGTGACGGCGATACTCATCGAGCGGAAACGAGCGGATGTCGACGCCGTCGACCAGGATCGCGCCTTCGGCCACGTCGTAGAATCGGCATACCAGGTTGACCAGCGTGCTCTTGCCGGCGCCGCTGGGTCCGACCAGCCCAATCATCTCCTGGGGTTGAATCGTGAGGTTCAATCCTTCGATGACCGGCCGGCTGCCGTGGCGGAAAGTGACGTTACGGAACTCGATTTCACCGCGCAAGCGGCCCGGGTGAATGGGCTGGGTCGGTTCGGGCACGCTGGGCACGCGATCCAGGATTTCGAAAATGCGCTGCGCGCCCACCGCGGCTCGCTGCGTGCTGGAAAACATTCGGCTCATCGACTCCAACCGCGTGTAGAAGCGGTTGATGTAAAGCAGAAACTGGAACAGTACGCCGAACGTGATCTGTTGATCGAAAATCAGCCACGCGCCGATGGCCCACACCACCAGCAATCCAAATTGGTTGAGCAGCGCGATCACCGGCCAAAAAAACGTCCAAACCAGGTTGACCCGATCGTTGGCCGCGACGATCTGGTCGTTGGCCCGGCCAAAGCGATCGATTTCGCGTTTTTCCTGAGCGAACGCCTTGACGACTCGAATGCCGGGAATCGTGTCGGCCAGGATGCTGGTCATGTTGTCCCAGGCCCGACCGCCGCGTTGAAAGCCGCGCTGCATGTGATTGCGCGCGTAATAGACCAGCCATGCGATCAGCGGAAAAGGCAACAGCGCCGCCAACGCCAGTTTCCAATCGATCACCAACAAAATCACCGCCGTGCCGATGATCATCAGCACGTCGGCGGTGAAATCCACCATGTTGTCGGACAGAAAGTAGCAAATACGCTCGGTGTCGTTACTGATGCGGGCCAGCAGATCACCGGTCCGCTTGCCGCCGAAGTATTCCAACGACAGGCCCTGCAAGTGGGAGTACGTGCGATTGCGCAAATCGGCGCTGATCCGCTCGCTGGCCCAAGCCATGACAATGCCTTGGCCCCAAGTCAGCAGCCAAGTGAGCACTGCGGCGCCGCCTATCCCGGCCAGATACCAGCCGACCAACGGCAGGCGAGCTTCGCCGGATTGCTTCAGTTCGGTGAGCCTGGCGTCTTTGGCCTTCGCATCAAGATCCGAGTGCTCGATGTTCTCCACCTGGTTTTGATACGGGGTCAGAACTTCGTCGACCAGGGGACCCGTCAGATACGGTGGCACCAGCCCGGCGACCGTGGCGCCCAACGTCAGTACAAAACCCAAGATCATCAAGCCGGCGCGTGGGCGGGCGAACTTGATCAGTCGCAGCAGCACGCCGGCCGCCGGCACGACGAGGCTTGTATCGTCGCCCAGTGACTCGGCTTCGTCCCAGCTCTCGTCCTCCTCGCGGTTTCCTTGTAACAGCGACTCGAAGCGCTGCGCCAGCTTTTGTGCCGACGCGGCGCGTCCCACCGTGTAGCGCCAATGGCCCAGGCGGCCGGCCGGCCCTTCCAATTCGAATGTGCCCAGGCCCGAACGCTCTTTCGCCCGCACCGAAGAGATCTCGGCCAATCGCCAGGAGCGAAGCCTGCCGGGCGCTTTCTGGCCATCGGTCGCGGCCGGAGCGTCAGGCAAAAACGAGAGCAGGCGACGATCGGTCAGCACGACCATGCTCTGGGCATAGCGCAGCTCGAGATCCAAATTGGGCAAAAACCAGGCGACGACCGCCTCGCCGGGCTCCAATTGGCTCGAAATCAGTTCGTGCCACTCGGCGGGCACGCGTGTCGCGTCGTCGCTCGGTCTATCCAAAGCAGGGGACTCCCACCGCGCCGGCCATACCGGGGCGAGCCTGTGCCGAACAGGCGCCGGACCCGACTCTCTAGTCTCAATATTTTAGAACATATATACTTCAGGCTACAGAGAGTCGAGACCGTTCGATAGGCCAAGGATTTGACGATCACCCCCTCCCCACGAACTGCCGGGCACGAAACCGCGTACGCCTGGTGCCCGACTCCCGGTGCAGGTTACCGCTATCGGAGTGTTCCGGCCACGAGGGAACATTCGCTGGAGTGTCCCGCGGATGAATGAAACGGCGAAATTCCCCTGCTCGTTACAAACGGCGGGAACGCGCATCGGACCGCGACGCGGGCATTGACTTCGACAGGTGGAACCCAAAGGGACGAACACGAGACATGGAATTTCGGAAAATCTTAGCGCTGCGAGGGCCCAACCTGTGGGCCCGGTTCCCGGTGCTCGAGGCCTGGGTGGAACTGGGCGACCTGAAGGATTTGCCCTCCAACGAAATGCCCGGCTTCAACGACCGGATCATGGGCTGGCTGCCGTTGATGATCGAACATCGCTGCAGTGTCGGCCAGCGGGGAGGATTCTTCGAGCGGCTGCGGCGCGGAACGTATCTGGCCCACATTCTCGAACACGTCAGCCTCGAACTGCAAAGCCGCGCCGGCTGTACTTTTGGCTTCGGCCGAGCGCGCGAGACCTCTCAGGAGGGACTGTTCCGCGTGGCGATTCGCTACGACGGCGAAGACCTCGGGCGGGCCTGCCTGGAGACCGGGCGACAGCTTTGCCTGGCGGCCGTGCACGATCGGCCGTTCGACGTCGCGGCCGAGATCAAAAAGCTGCAAAAGTTGGCCGACCAGGTCTGTCTCGGCCCGAGCAGCCGCGCGATCCTTGCCGCGGCCGAAGCCCGAGGCATTCCGATTCGCCGCTTGAACTCCGGCAGCCTCGTGCAACTCGGCCATGCCGCCAGAGCGCGCCGAATCATCACCGCCGAAACCGATGTCACCAGCGGGCTGGCCGAGACGATCGCCCAAGACAAAGACCTGACGCGCTCGCTGCTGCGCCAGGTCGGCTTGCCGGTGCCCACCGGTCGCCCGGTGAACGACCCGGCGGACGCGTGGAGAGCGGCGCAGGAAATTGGCGTGCCGGTTGTCGTCAAACCGCGCTACGGCAATCAGGGCCGCGGCGTCGTGGTCGGCGTTTCGACGCGCGAGCAGATTGAAGTGGCCTACCATTTCGCCGCGCAGCACGGTCCCAACATCGTGGTCGAGCAAATGGCTTCAGGCGCCGAGCATCGGCTGCTGATCGTGGACGGAAAACTCGTCGCCGCCGCGCGCGGCAATCCGGCCCAAGTCGTGGGCGACGGTCGGCAGACCATAGCGCAGTTGATCGAGTCGCAACTCAATACGGACCCGCGTCGGGGCGAGGATTTGTCGTTTCCCTTGGACAAAATCCAGCTCGGTCCTCCGGTGCTGCTGGCGCTGGAGCAGGCCGGCTATCGGCCCGATTCGGTGCCGGCCCAAGGCCAGACCGTGATCATTCAACGCAACGGCAACCTGGCCATCGACGTTACCGATGAAGTGCATCCGCAAGTCGCCCGCGCCGCCGCGCTTGCCGCCCGCGTGATCGGGATCGACGTGGCCGGCATCGACATCATCGCCAACGATATCGGTCGTCCGTTGGAGGAGCAGGGCGCGCTGATCATCGAGGTCAATGCCGGGCCGGGATTGCAGATGCACGCCGAGCCCGAGTCGGGCAAGCCCCGCCCAGTGGGCGAAGCGATCGTGGCCACGCTTTTTTCAGAAGGAAAAAACGGACGCATCCCGTTGGTAGCGGTCACCGGTTCTGCCAACACGACCGACGTCACGAAATGGATCGCTCATTTGTTGGCGCCTTGGGGCCGCACCCTCGGCGTCGCGTCGGCCGAGGGTAACTTCGTCGGCAATGACCGCACGCGCATCGTTGGTTCTTGCGATGCGCAAAGCGCCCGCGGCTTGCTGCTCCATCCGCTGGTCGAAGCGGCCGTGCTCGAAACGTCGCTGGAGAGCATGTTGAACGACGGGCTCGGATTCGATCGTTGCAGTGTGGCCGTGGTGACCTCGATCGGCGAAGGCCTGAAACTCGACTTCGCCGAATGGGACACTCCGGAAAAGAGATCGCTGGTGTATCGCGTCATCGGCGACGTCGTCTTGCCCGATGGCACGCTGGTGCTTAAAGCCGGCGAACCGCTGGGCCCGATCTTGGCCGGGCATTGTCCAGGCGGGCTGGTGTTGTTTGCGGCCGAGGAGAACGATCCGGGGCTTGTGCCCCATCGGGCCGCCGGCGGCCGGGCCGTTTTCGCGCGGGCAGGAAAGATCGTCTTAAGCGAAGGGACGAAGGAAACGACGCTCGGCCCACTGCCCCCGGCCGGCCCGGGCGAGGCCGTACTGGCAGCCGTGGCCGCCGTTTGGGCATTGGCCCTCCCCCCCGAACAAATCGCCGTTGGACTGCGCCAGGCCCCAAAGAGCTGAACCTTGGGTTAATGAGTGGCCGGCCGGCTGCTGGCCGCAAGTCGTGATTTGGGAATGCCTTCTGAAAAACGACCTCCAGCGTAAACTTTGACAATTCTGCCCATTTCAAGCATACTGTGCATATTGAATCGTCATTTCCCAGCCCGCCAAGCCGGCTCACAGGCCCTCGGGGGGGAGAAAGTCTCCCGGGTTGCCTGTTTCTGATAAGGCGTCTTCGTCGTGGCGAAGAGAAGAGAGGTCACATGCGTGTCTTGATTTGGCCCATGATTGGGGTGGCCCTGGCCGCCGGCGTTTGTCTGGGGGTCGTTGCAGGCTCTCGGCTTTGGGCCGAAGAAGTGGTCGAAGACACGGTCGTGGCCGACCAGGACGATGCCCAACCGGCAGCGGACGCCCCGGATGTCAGTCCGGAAAACTCCGAGGGCAACTCGCTCGAGAAGCCGGCCCTGTCGGCGAAAAACAGATATGCGATTCCCGATCCGGCGCTGGAACTGGTCGATCCGCGCACTTATCGTCTGAGGGTCGTGATTCGCATCGAAGCGCCCGACGGGGCGGTCAAGAACGTGATCGCGACGGGCCCGATTCCGATGGATTGGCCCGAGCAGCGGGTGCGCTTGATCAGCCAGAAGATGAGCCCGCAGGCCAAATGCAGCGAGCAGATTCTCAAGGGCCAGGCCGCGTTGCTGAAATTCCAGGTGCCGCAGATTCCCAAGGGAGGTGTCGCGTTCGTCGAGCGGCTCTATGAAATCACGCGATACCGCACCAAGTTTTTGCTCCCCGGCGATACGCTCAAGCTGTCGCGGGCCACGCCGCCGGAAATGAAAGATCAGGTCGCCGGCGTTGCGCCCGGCGTCGAGATCAAGAACCCCGCGATGATCGAATTGGCCGAGACGCTGCGCAAGAGCTCCGAAGACTCCGGTGCTTGGGAAATGATCAAGTCTTTTTGGAGTTGGACGCGCGATAACGTAAAATTCGAAAACGGCGATTTTCGCGGCGCGTTGTACGCCGTGGAACATCGCTGCGGCGATTGCGAGGAAATGAGCGCGTTGTTCGTGGGCTTGTGCCGTCTGTCGGGCATTCCCGCCCGCAGCGTGTGGGTCGAAGGACACGACTATCCGGAGTTTTATCTGCTGGACCAGCAGGGCAAGGGGCACTGGATTCCGGCCCAGGTGGTCGGCCCGCCGTGGTTCGGAGAGATCACCGAATATCGGCCGATCTTTCAGAAGGGGGATCGGTTTTACGATCCGCTGCAAAAGACCTACGTGCGCTACGTGCCGCACACG
>JBGQKM010000146.1:0-14858 GCA_041499515.1 Planctomycetia bacterium
AACGCGGTCGGGGGAGGGCGGTTCGAGCGAGGATCGGGAAAGGCGGTTACGCGATAGCACGGCCGGACGGTCATATAAGCTTGCATTTATGGGTCCGGCCCGGTTAGAATGCGGGCGATTCGGACGCACCGCGGGCGTGGCCTGGCAGATCGACACTTGGCCCCGCCCGACCGGGCGCCGCATCAAGCTCGAAGGGGGCATCGCGTCACTTTTACCAGGGAGGCCTGCGATGTTGACTTTTCTCGGACGGCGACGGCGCTATTGCGATGGCATTTCGCGGCGCGATTTTCTGCGGGTCGGCGCCCTGACCGTGGGCGGGCTGAGCATGGCCGATCTGCTGCGGCTGGACGCCCAAGCGGCCGGCCCGGCGCCCGGCAAGTCGGTGATCATGGTCTTCCTGCACGGCGGACCCTCGCACCTCGACATGTACGACATGAAGCCGGCGGCTCCCGTGGAATTCCGTGGCGAATTCCGGCCGATCCACAGCAACGTGCCGGGCATGGACGTCTGCGAGCTCATGCCGCGGCAAGCGCAGATCATGGACAAACTGGCCGTGCTGCGTGGTTTGCACTTTGTCGAAGAACACAGCGCCCACTCGCTATGGACCGGCTATCCAGAGCGGATCCAACGCCCGGCGTTCGGCTCGGTGGTCAGCTATCTCAAAGGCAAGCAAGACGGCCTGCCGCCTTACGTCAGCCTGATGAACCAGCCGCTTTCTGAGGATCCGGCCTATTGCGGCACGGCCCATCGTCCGTTCGTGCCGACCGGTCCGGGCTTGGAGAATTTGGGCCTGGTAACCGGCGTGTCGCTGGACCGGCTGCACGACCGCAAGCAGCTTTTGGGCAGTCTGGACACGATCCGCCGCGATATCGACTATCGCGGCGCCTTAGCCGGCGTCGACGCCTACACCGTGCGGGCCCTGGATATGGTCGCTTCGAGCAAAACCCGCGACGCGTTCGACATCAGCAAAGAGCCGCTTGAGGTCCGCGAAAAATACGGCAAGGCCAACGAGGATTTTTTGCGAGCTCGACGCCTGGTCGAGGCCGGTATCTCGGTCGTGACGCTGGTCGTGGGGGGCTGGGATACGCACGCCAACAACTTCATCGGCCTGCGCCACCTGCTGCCCAATTTGGATCAAGGCGTTCACGCCCTGGTCAGCGATCTGCACCAGCGCGGGCGGAACAAGGACGTGGCCGTGATCGTGTGGGGCGAGTTCGGCCGCACGCCGCGCGTCAACCCGGGTGCGGGCCGCGATCACTGGCCGCGGGCCGGATTTGCATTGTTGGCCGGCGGAAGTTTTAGGACCGGCCAGACCATCGGCGAAACCGACGCCCGCGGCGAAGAGCCCAAGGGGTTGTCGATGACGTCGAGCCACGTGTTGACCAGCCTGTATCAACACCTGGGCATCGATCCAGCCCTGACGCTTCCGGACAACAACGGCCGGCCGATGTACCTGTTGGACGAGCGCGAGCCGGTGCCGGGGTTGGCGTAGTGCCGAGTGCAAAGAACAATAATGTCCAACGTGTCCGACGTCGATCAGGGTTTCACGGCGTAGACCTTGACGCTGGCCGCGAATTCGTTGACGTTGTATCGCTTCAAGAGCTCGACGAACTGGCCGTGCAAGTCGCTCGAACCGCTCGAACCGCACGACCCGCCGGGCGAGCAACACGCGGCCTGGTTTTCGACCTTGGCATAGGCGTTCAGGTCGGCCCCGGTGCCGACGACTTGCACGTGGGTCAAGCCGGCCGCAACCAGGCCGGCCCGATAATCTTCGATCGGGATGGCGCCGGCGATGCAGCCGACGTAGGCCAACAGATCGTTGCTGATTTCTGCCGGCAGCGGTCGTATCAGCGCGATGTCGCTGGCCGCCAGCCGGCCGCCGGGCCGCAGCACGCGGGCGATCTCGCGGAACACGGCCGGCTTGTCGGACGCGAGATTGATGACACAGTTGCTGATCACGCAGTCGACCGAGGCATCCGCCAGCGGCAGCTTATCGATCGTGGCGCTGTGAAACTCGACGTTGGTCAATCCGGCCCGCAGAGCATTGGCGCGGGCCAACGCGAGCATCTCCGGCGTCATGTCGATGCCGATTGCCTTGCCAGTCGGTCCGACCTTGGCGGCGGCCAGAAAGACGTCGAGCCCGCCGCCGCAGCCCAGATCGACCACGGTTTCTCCGGGTCGCAAACTGGCGAACGCGGTGGGATTGCCACAGGACAGGCCCATGTTGGCCTCGGCCGGAATCGACGCCAGTTGGTCGGCGGAATAGCCGAACGCCTCGGCCACGGCCCGCACTCCTTCTTGATCGCTCGACAGGCCGCTGGTGGCCACGGCCCCATATCTCAACTGCACCACCTGTTCGATCGGTTCGACGGCCATGGGAATTATCCTTTCAGATTAAGGCAGAGTTCAGTCACCTTTGCTTTGATCAAATCGCGTACCGCGCGGAATTCTTGGGGGGACATGGTTTTCGGATCGGGAATACTCCAATCTTCGCGATGCGAAGCTTGCAAGTCGGGACATGCATCGCCGCAGCCCATGGTCACCGCGGCGTCGAATGCCACGTCAGGAAGATCCTCAAGCGACTTCGAGCGATGCGTCGACAGGTCATAGCCCAGTTCACGCATCGCCGCGACAGCCTTGGGGTTAACCTGGCCCGAGGGGCGCGTGCCCGCGCTGTAGGCTTCGACGCCGCCGAGCAAGCGCGCGAAGGCCTCGGCCATTTGGCTGCGGTTGGAGTTTTCGACACAGACAAACACGACACGTTTCATGCGGTGGCCCAGTTGACTAAGACGTTCAGAGCGGCGGTCGGCATCAAGGCCGCCATATCCGTTCACATTTCGGCCCGGTCTTCTTTCATGCGTTTCGCGGAATCAACGGTATCGGAGTTTGAGGAGCCTGCCGGCAACAAGCGCCCCGTCGGACGGCCAGCCGCCGGGCGTCCTTGGCGAGTTCCGGCACGTCACGAAAACAATGGGCCAGGCAATCGAGCAATCTCTCGTGCAGCGCGTCGCGCGCCGGAGCCAGGCTGTAATAACTCCACAAGCCTTGCTTGCGTGCCAGCACGAGTCCCGCCTTGCGCAAGTAGGCCAGGTGCCGCGACGCTTTCGGCTGGGGCACGCCCAGCACCTCGACCAGATCGCAGACGCATAGTTCTCCGCCGCGAAGCAGGTGTAAAATCCGCAGCCGGGTCGGGTCCGCAAAGGCCCGAAACGTCACGTCCACGCGCTGGATCGACTTGGTTTTCATATTCGTATAAGCGAATATTATCGCTGGGCGGCAAGCCGGTCAAGAGCCGCCCTGGGCGCCGGCGAAACGTGAGCCCGACGCAAACGGAAATGCGGGCCGTTAGCGGCGCGAGTATCTTTCCAGCGCGTCGGGATTCAACTCGATTCCCAGACCCGGACCGGTCGGCACGCGCAGCAATCCCTCGGCGTCGAGTTGGAATCGCGGCAGTACGAGCTCTTCGATATAGGGCACGCCGGTTTGAAATTCGACCCAGCGGGCCACAGGCATCGCCGCCGAGAGGGCCAAATCAGCCGCCACTCCGACGCCCGTGTTCCAACCGTGCGGCACCAGCAGCACGCCGTGATCGTAGGCCATCCAGGCCAACCGCCGCCCTTCGCTCAAACCGCCGCACTTGGTCAGATCGGGCTGAATTACATCCACGGCCCGCGACGTAATCAACGGCTGAAACGACTGCCGCCGCGTGAGCACTTCGCCGGTGGCCACCAGCACCGGCGAGGTTTGCCGCAATTGCTTGAAGCCTTCGATGTCGTCGGGCACCAGGGCCTCTTCGAACCATACAACGCCGTAGTCGCCGAGCATCCGCGCCGTTTCCCGCGCCCAGTTGATCCCATGCGGCCAGAACTGTTCGCTGGCGCCGGCGTCAACCATCAGTTCGACCTCTTCGCCGACCGTCTCGCGGGCCGTCTTGACGAGCAATTCGTCGAGCTTGCGGCTGACTCGTCCGAACGGGCGCCAACCCATTTTGATGGCGCGAAAGCCGCGAGCGAGTTGCTGTTGCAGTTTCTCGGCCAGTCGTGGCGGGTCGTCGAACAGGATCGAGGCATACGGCTTGATCCGATCGCGATAGTTGCCGCCCAGGAGTTTCGAAACCGGCTGGCCGAGCGTCTTGCCCCACAGATCCCACAGCGCGATATCCAATCCGCTGATCGTGTGCTCGACCGAGCCGCCGCGGCCGAGCCAGAACGTTGATTGCCGCATGCCCTCGCTGACGCGCTCCGGCTCGAGCGCCGATTGGCCGATCAAAAACGGCTTGAGCAGATCCAGCGAACCTTCGACCAGCGCGCGTGTGGTATAGCAGCTGCCCAGCCCGACAAGTCCTTCGTCGCTAACGACTTCGACCAGCGTGTTGTATTGCACGTTGGGATCGGTGCCGCCGGGCCAGCCGTGATCATCGGTCGCTCCCGACAGGGCGATGGTGCGCACCGCGGTGATCTTCATAGTGTTGAACTCCAAGCCAGTTAAGAAGATACTCATAGTAGTAACCATCGGGGTCGGATCCAAGGGAATCCAAAAGACCCGCAGACGTTCAAGGAATTTCCAAGTGACCAGCCGAGCCGCCAGCGAATATCGCTACGAAAAACTGACCTGGCCCGAAATCAACGACGCGGTCGAGTTGGGCAAGGTCTGCGTGTTGCCATGTGGGGCGGTCGAGCAGCACGGCCCGCACCTGCCGCTGGACGTCGATTTGGTCTGCCCGACGGGCATCGCCCGCGGGGCCGGCGAGCAAATTCCCGACAAGATGCTGGTGTTGCCGATCGTGGCCTATGGCTACACGGGACACGTGATGGATTTTCCGGGCACGATCAACAACGATTTCGAGCACTTCATGCACCACGTGCTCGACATTACCAAGAGTTTGGCCTACCACGGATTCAAAAAGATCATCCTGCTTAACGGTCATGGCTCGAACATGCCGAACCTCGATCTGGTCGCCCGTCGCACGAACTTGGAAACCGATGCCGAATGCGTGGTAGCCGCGTGGTGGAATCTGTTGACAGTCGACAAAGAGTTTTTGCCACGCTGGCGGCAGAGCAGGTTTCCCGGCGGCTGCGCGCATGCCTGTGAGTTGGAGACCTCGCTCTACATGTATCTCGATGGCGACAATGTTCGCCAGGAGAAAATCAAGAACGGGACGATCAGTTTCAACGAGGAGAATAACCCGTTTCAGTGGGTCGATCTGTTCGCCGCCGGCCCGGCGACGGTGATTTCATGGACCAGCAGCTATTCTGAGTCGGGCGTGTTGGGCGAACCGGAGTTGGCCACGGCCGAAAAAGGCCGGCAGGTGTACGAAGAGGCGGTCAAACAGTTGTCGCGGTTCATCACGTATTTCAAAGACCGCCGGTGCGATGTGCGTCGCGACCGGCATCGCCACGCGCCGACGATGCCGATGCCCTGGGGCCAACGGCCTGTATCCATCGAAAAACGAAGCGAGCCATAACGAGCTGAATGTGATCGGTTTGGCGGTCTTTCCCATGAGCTGGTGGAAATTGCGGATAACACGTTCAAGACTTGCGCTTGCCTGGAGTGCCACTGGCATATCGCCAGTGTGCGCTCGTGTTTGGATTCAACACGGGCGCGAATCCAGTGGCCTCCAAAGGAATCTGTTGTTAGCCTTGCTCGCGCTTGGGCTGACGACGGTGGGTGTGCGGGCCGATGAGCCGAGTGCGACCGACGCCGATTTTTTCGAACAAGAGGTCCGCCCGCTCCTGATCCAGCATTGCTACAAATGCCACGGCGATCTGAGGGAGCCCAAGGGCGGCCTGAAGTTAACCTCGCGCGATGCCGTGCTGAAAGGGGGCGAGACCGGACCGGCCGCGGTCGCGGGAAAACCGCAAGACAGTCCCATGATTGCGGCGATCAACTACGAGGGCCTGGAAATGCCGCCGGAGGGGAACCGGCTGAGTGCGGTGGAGATCGCCAGGTTGACACGCTGGGTCCAGCACGGCCTGCCGTGGCCGAAAGCCGATCCGCAAGCGCTCAAACGGGCTCAATACACGGCCGAGGCGGCACAGATCGCGGCCGTGCGACACAGCTTCTGGTCGTTCCAGCCGATTCAAAATCCGCCTCTGCCGGCCGTGCGAGATAGCGATTGGCCCCAGACGAGCGTCGATCATTTCATTCTCGCGCAGTTGGAACAACATGGCCTGGCCCCCTCGCCACCGGCCGACAAGCGCACGCTGTTGCGGCGACTCACGTTTGATCTGATTGGGCTCCCGCCGACGCCCGATGAGATCGACAGTTTTCTTGGCGATCCGTCGCCTGCGGCGGTCGGCCGTGTGGTGGATCGTTTGCTTTCTTCGCCGCACTACGGCGAACGTTGGGGCCGTTATTGGCTCGACGTGGCCCGCTACGCCGATACCAAGGGCTACGCCTTCACCCAGGAAAGCCATTACCCGTGGTCCTACACCTATCGCGATTATGTGGTGCGATCATTCAACGAGGACTTACCCTATAACCGCTTCGTGCTTGAACAACTAGCGGCCGATCGATTGGCCTTGGGCGCGGATAAGCGGCCGCTGACCGCACTGGGATTCCTCACGCTGGGCAACGTGTTCATGAACAACCAGCAGGACGTGATCGACGACCGCATCGACGTGGTGACTCGCGGTTTGCTGGGCCTGACCGTGACGTGCGCCCGTTGTCACGATCACAAGTTCGATCCGATTCCGACGAAGGACTATTACGCGCTCTACGGCGTGTTGGCCAGTTCGACCGAACCGGCAATTCCGCCGTTGTTCGAGGAGCCTCCGCAAACCGACGTCTACGTCGCGTACGCCAAAGAACTGAACGATCGCCAGCAGAAGCTGACCGATTTCATGAACCAAAAGTACAACGAGCTTATCCAAGGGAGTCGCACGCGCGTGACCGAATACCTGCTTGCCGCCAACGCGCTCAAAGGCAAACCGCCGACCGACGACTTCATGCTCCTGGCTGACGCCAACGACTTGAACCCGATGATGATCGCTCGCTACCAATCATTTTTAGAGCACAGCCGCGACAGCCGCGCTCCGGTGCTGGCTATTTGGCATGCACTAGCCGCGTTGCCGGAGGCTGAATTTGCGGCAAGAGCCCCGGGCATCGTCGAGCAATGTGTGGCCCTGGCATCCGCCGAAACACCGATCCATCCGCTGGTGGCCGGAGCGTTTTTGGGCAAACCGCTCAAGGACCTGGCCGATGCGGCCCGCATTTACGGCGAGTTGCTCAACGCGGTCGATCGGCTGTGGCAGACTGCCATTGAACAGGCCAAGGCGGCGGATCGGCCGGCTCCCCAGGCGCTTGCCGACCCGAATTTGGAAGCGCTGCGACAAGTGTTTTACGGTTCCGATGCGCCTGCGAGTGTCGCCATCGATCAACTGAACTGGTTGAACCTGTTGCCCGATCGACCGTCGCAAGGGATTCGCGACAAGTTGCTCAAGGCGATTACGGAGTGGCGATCTAGCGGTCCGGCGGCGCCGCCGCGGGCCATGGTACTCGAGGATCTCCCGACGCCGATCCATCCGCGCGTTTTTCTGCGTGGCAATCCGAACCATTTGGGCGAGGAAGTGCCGCGGCAATTCTTACGAGTGCTTTCCGAGGGCGAACCGGCGCCGTTCCAAAACGGCAGCGGACGCCTGGAACTGGCCCAAGCGATTGTCGACGCGAAAAATCCGCTGACGGCTCGCGTGCTGGTGAATCGGATTTGGCTGCATCATTTCGGCTCGGCCCTGGTCCACACGCCCAGCGACTTTGGCCTGCGTAGCGACCCGCCGACGCATCCTGCCCTGTTGGACTCTCTGGCCTGGAGTTTTATGGAGCAGGGCTGGTCGCTGAAAAAACTGCACCGCGAGATCGTGCTTTCGGCCGCATATCGCCAGGCCAGCGGCGATCGCGCGGATTGCCAGAGAGTCGATCCGGAAAACCGCTGGGTGTGGAAGATGAACCGCCGCCGGCTCGATTTCGAGTCGATGCGCGACGCGCTGTTGGCCGTGGCCGGGCAGTTGGATCCCACGCTGGGCGGCCCGCCGGTTTCGGCAATCACCGAGTCGGCGGCCACGCGGCGGACGATATATTGTCAGATTGACCGTTTAAACCTGCCAGGCGTATTTCGCACGTTCGATTTTCCCAATCCCGATTCCAGCAGTCCGCAGCGCAGCGTGACAACGGTACCGCAACAGGCCTTGTTCTTCATGAACAATCCGCTGGTGATCGAGGCGGCAAGACACTTGTTGGCACGGCCGGACGTGGCGGCCGAAGCCGATCCGGCCCGGAAGATTGGCCGCTTGTATCAATGGGCGTTCGGTCGCGATCCGGCGGGCGATGAGTTGAGTTGGGCTCGGCAGTTCGTCAGCGAAGCGCCCGCGCGGCCGGCCGTGTGGACTGAGCTTGCGCAAGGATTGTTGTTGGCAAACGAGTTTGTTTTTATCGATTGAGTCAAATATGGATCCCAGAACCGAAAACGACCGCCATCAAGATCCGCCGCTGACGCGCCGCGAGATGCTCTGTCGCAGCGGCATGGGATTCGGCGTGTTGGGTCTGGCCGGCGTCCTGGCGGCCGATGGGACACTGGCGCCGGCGGCGCGGGCCGCGTCGTCGCCGTCGGGGGCGCTGGTTCCAAAAACCGCGCATTTCGCCGGCAAGGCAAAGCAGGTCGTGCACTTGTTCATGAACGGCGGACCGTCGCAAGTCGACACCTTCGATCCCAAGCCGATGCTGGACAAATACCACGGGCAGCCGCTGTCAGGCAGTTTGCGCACGGAACGCAAAACTGGCGCCGCGATGCGTTCGCCGTTCACGTTTGCCAAGTACGGACAAAGTGGCATCGAAGTCAGCGAGCTGTTTGCCAAAACGGCGCAGCACATCGACGACATGTGCATCATTCGTTCCATGGTCGCCGAAGTGCCCAACCACGAACCGTCGCTGATGCTGATGAATTGCGGCGACGGCCGGCTGCCACGACCCAGCTTCGGCTCGTGGGTTACCTATGGCCTCGGTTCGGAGAATCAAAACCTGCCCGGTTTTATCGCCATGTGTCCCGGCGGCTATCCGATCGTGGCCACGCAAAACTGGCGGTCCGCATTCTTGCCGGGTGCCTACCAGGGCACCTATATCGACACGAAGCACGCCGAAATCCAAAAACTGATCGAGAACATCCAAAACAACACGACGCCGCCGGCCGAGCAGCGCAAGCAACTCGATCTGGTGCAGCAACTCAATCGACGGCACATCGAAGCCAGACAGCACGACGCAGAACTCGAAACCCGCATTCAATCGTTCGAGTTGGCCTACCGGATGCAGGGTGAAGCGGCCGAGGCATTCGACATTAACCGCGAGCCGCAATCAATACGCGATCTGTACGGATCGGGCGTGCACGGCCGACAATTGCTTATCACACGCCGGCTACTGGAGCGCGGCGTCCGATTCGTACAGGTATGGAGCGGCGATGGACAGCCGTGGGACAACCACGACAACCTGGAAAAACTGCACCGTCAACTCTCCAGCGATTGGGACGGACCGATTGCGGCATTTCTAACCGACTTGAAGGCCCGCGGCATGTTGGACAGCACGCTGGTGATGTGGGGGGGCGAGTTCGGCCGTACGCCGGTGGCTGAGTTGCCGCAACTCAGCGGTCGCGACCACAATCATTACGGCTTTTCGATGTGGCTGGCTGGCGGCGGCGCGCGGGGCGGATATGCGCACGGCGCCACCGACGAATTCGGCTTTGCCGCGGTGGAGAACCAAGTCCATGTCCATGACCTGCACGCCACGCTGTTGCACCTGCTGGGCTTCGACCACACCAGGCTCACCTATCGGTACGCTGGCCGCGATTTTCGGCTGACCGACGTCCACGGCCAGGTCATCAAAGAATTGCTGGCCTGAGCCTTCGCCGGCCATGGTCGCCCGGCGTGCTATAATTCGTCAGGGTTTCGCTCGAGGCAGCGTGAGGGATCGGATGCGATCGGCTCTCAAATTCCTGCTCGTGTCGATCGGTCTGGTCGCGGCCGCGTCTGCCGCAAACCCGCAGCCGCGCGTCAGCTTCGAGTTGCTGACGCAGCCCGGGCTGTCGCTGACCGCGTCGCAACAGTGGTACAAAGCGCTGACCGGCTTGGGCGTTTCGGGGCTGCAAATCCGTTCCGCCAGCCCACGCGACGAGATGGGTATTACTCGGCTGGGCAGTGAGGCGTCGCCGGAATACAAAGTCGTCGGCCTACTAGCCGCCGACAATACGCTCCGTCTTCCCGGTGGAAAGTTCAGCCTTAACGAAAGCGGCCGGCTGCGAAAATGGCTGGAAAGCCTGCGCGACGAAGGCGCCGAGGGGGTCACCGAGCGACGCAGCGCTTTTGGCCTAATTCCGCGACAGCTTGAACAGATCCACGACGATCTGAAAAAGCCGGTCGGCATTTCCACCCGAGGCATGTCTGCCGACAAAGCGGTGGCGCAGATTGGTGGCAGCTTGAAGTGGTCGCTTGAGCTCGACGACGCAACGCGACGCGAACTCTCGGGTGTCCACGTGACTGAAGAGTTCCGCGGGCTGTCATCCGGCACGTCGCTGGCGGCTCTATTGCGGCTGGCCGGATTGGTGCTTGAACCCCAGCGATCCCAGGCCGGCGACTTGCAATATCGGATCGGCAAGCCACGATCCGGCCACGACGCCTGGCCCGTCGGCTGGAAGCCGAAAGACAAACCGAACAAGGTTCTCGACGACCTGTTTGAATTCCTGAATGTTGAAATCCAGGAGATTCCAGTGTCCGAGGCGCTGGAGGCCATCGAAGGCCGGCTGAAAGTGCCGTTTGTTTTCGATCGCGCCGCGATGGTATTGCACGGCGTCGACCCGGGCAAAGTCGAGGCCGGCGTGCCCAGCAAGCGCATGACGTACAGCCAGGTTCTCAACAAAGTGCTGATGCAAGCGATGTTGAAGTACGAACTGCGCGTCGATGAGGTCGAGAAACCGTTTTTGTGGATCACCACGGTCAAACCGAGCCCGTGAGTCGCAACAGCGATCGGCTCAAGTGGCCATCGTCTCCCACAGCATTCGATAATATTGCATGACGCGCAACGGGTCACTGGTCGGTGACCCTTCTTCCAGCAGCGTCCAGCCCTGGAAGTTCGCTTTCTTGAGCAGATCGAACAGCTCGCGCCATGGATAATTACTGATCAAGTCGTGAATGTGGACGGTGCCGAGCCGTTCTTGCACGCTTTGAAAATTGGCGGCCAATCCCTTCCCGGCGGTGTCCTCGCCGTTGCAGTTCCAGCAGAGCTTTGACCCGGGATGTTTTGACGCGTCCATGATTGTGCGGATATTGGGGATCTCAGAAGTGCCGCGGCCATGGATTTCCAGGCGGATTTCCACGCCGTATCCTTCGCCGAAGGCGGCCACTTCGTCGAGCGCGTGGCCGATCTGCTCGAGCGTTTTGGCCACCGGCACCCCGGCCGGCAGGCCGTTGGGACGCACCTTGACGCCCGAACCGCCCACGTCGTGGCAGAGCCGGATGAAGGCTTTGGTCTCCTCGATGTTCTTGCGCAGCACGTTCGGGTCGGGCGAGTGATATTCGCAGACGGTGCCCAAACCGACCAGCTCGACCTGGCTATCGGCAAATCGCTTGGCGACCTCCTTGCGCTGGGTATCGCTCAGTGTGGGCTCGACGCCGTGTTTGTGCGTCGTGCGCAGCTCAACGCCGCGAAAGCCAGTCTGTTGGCAGTTTTTGATGATTGTGGGCAGATCCCAATCCGCGCCCCATTGATACGTCACGAGTCCCAGTTGCATGGCAGTTGCTCCTTTCTAACAGATATCATTGATGGCATCCGGTTTACAGTAACTCATCCAGCTCCGTGACGAGCCGCTCGAAATGCGCAAGCGCCGTGTCGACTGCTTGTGGCTTTTCCATATCGACGCCGGCGTCGCGCAGCAAATCGAGCGGATACTTGGAGCACCCCCCTCGCAGAAAACCGAGATAGTAGTTGAGTTCCTGCGGACCGCCGCCCACGACGCGCTCGGCCAGCGCGATCGCCGCCGACAGGCCGGTGGCGTATTTGTAGACGTAGAACGCCCGATAAAAGTGAGGAATGCGGAAACATTCCAACGCCAACTCGGGGTCGAGCGTGAAATCGGGGCCGAAGTAGAGTTCCAGCAATTTGCGGTACTCGCTCTTGAAGCGATCGACGGTCAACGGTTCGCCGGCTTCGGCCAGCGCGTGCGTGACGCGCTCGAACTCGGCGAACATGGTTTGCCGCAAGATCGTGCCGCGGATCGCGTCGATCTCGCGATTGATCAAAAATGCGCGCTGCTTGTCGCTGCTAGCCCGTTGCATCAGATAACGCGAGAGCAACTGCTCGTTGAAGGTGCTGGCCACTTCGGCTACGAATATCGTGTAGGTGTAGTATTGGAATGGCTGATGCTTGGCCGAGTAGTGCGAGTGCATTGAATGGCCCGCCTCGTGGGCCAGGGTGAAGACATGGTCCAGCACGTCGCTCTGGTAGTTCATCAGGATGTAGGGATCGCCGTCGTACGATCCGGAGCTGAAGGCCCCGCTCTGTTTACCTTGATTCGGATAGCGATCGCTCCAGCGGCCATTGAGCCCCGCTTCGAGCACGCCGCAGTACTCGTCGCCCAAGGGTTCGATGGCCGAGATCACGAGTTTGACTGCCTGATTCCAGGTGTGACGGGTCTTCAGTTCGCTCAGAATCGGCACGTAGGTATCGTAATGATGGATCTCGCGCAATTGCATCTTGCGCCGTCGCAGATCGTAGTAGCGGTATAAGGCCGGCAGATGCCGATGCACCGAGCCAATCAGGTTGTCCACGACCGACACCGGCACCTTATCGTGAAACAACGACGCGGCCAGCGCGCTTTCGTAGTTGCGCGCCCGGGCGTAATAAACGTCGCGCTGGATCGAGCCGTTCAGCGCGGCGGCCAGGGTGTTTTCGTGGGCGGCAAATTGTGAATAGTATTGATGAAACGCCTTTTTCCGCACGTTTCGTTGGGACGATTGCAAGAACGAGGAGAACGAGGCGTTGCTCAACTCGACCGATTCACCACGCTCGTTTTTGATCGCGCCCCACTTCAGATCGGCGTCGGTCAATTGGCGAAAGACGTGGTTGGTGGCCTCCGCCATTTCACTTTGCATGGCCAAAAGCTTCTCTTCGTGCTTGCCGAGCGTGTGCGGCTTGTAGCGAAGCAATTGTTCCAAGGCCAGGCGAAACTCGGCCAACGGCTTTGCAGTCAGAAAAGCGTCGATCGTCTTGGCGGGGATGGCCATGATCTCGGGCCGCATATAGCTGGCCGCCTGCGCGGCGCGGCTGGCAACATTGCGATACCGCCCGATCATCCGCTGGTACACGCTGTTAGCCGTGTCTTCGGCCGTTTTGAGAAAGGCGTACGTGCCCAGCCGTTCGCCGACCCGCTCGAACTGGGTATCGAACCGCAGGGCCGCGGCCAGCGTCTGGGCATCGGCGGCCAATTTGCCGCGAAAGGCGTCGTAACCGGAGATCTCGGCCTCCCATTTCTGGAAGGTCGTTTCCCATGCCCCGTCGTCGACAAACAGGCTTGCAAGGTCCCAGGCATCGGCCGGTTTGACCTGGTTGCGGCGTGGTAGACGCTTGGTTTTCGCGATCATGGTTGGCAAAAGGTCTCAGGTGTCAAACAAAGCGGAAACAGAACGAACGATCGACGCATGGCGAGATTATAAGGACCGCGTCGCTGGCGAGCGAGGCGCTCAGGTGGTCTGTTCGCGACGATTACCAGCGGAAGATAGCGGTACCCCACGACAGACCGGCTCCATAGCCACACATTAAGATGCGATCGCCGCGCCGGATGCGGCCATCGTTGAGCGATTCGTCGAGGGCCAGCGGCACGCTGCCGCCGGACGTGTTGCCGTAGCGGTCGATGTTGATGACCAGCTTCTGGCGGTCGATCTTGAGGTATTCGGCGGCCGCTTCGACGATCCGCAAATTCGCCTGGTGCAGGATGAACAGATCGATGTCGGCCAGCGCAAGTCGGGCGTGTCGCAGCACGTCGACGGTCGTATAGCACAACACGCGCGTGGCCCACTTGAACACGCCTCGGCCGTCCATCCGCACCAGGTTCAATCCGGCGTCGAGCCCCGCGTGCGAAGCCGGCACTCGTGAGCCTCCCATGGCCTTGTAGAGCATTTCGGTGCCTGAGCCATCCGCTCCCAGCGTATAGGCCATCAGCCCCTGTTCCGGTGAACCGGGCGCCAACAACACGGCCCCCGCGCCGTCGCCGAACAGCGGATAGACCTTTGGATCACGGGGATCGACCAGCCGCGAATTGCAATCGCCGCCGATCACCAAAGCCCGCTTGCTGGCGCCCGTGGCGACATATTGCGCCGCGGTGACCAGCGCGTACATGAAACCGGCGCACGCCGAGGAAATCTCAATGGCGGCTGAGCACGCGCCGAGCCGATCTTGGACCGCGGCGGCGGTCGAGGCGATCATGTAGTCGGGCGTAAAGGTGCCGACCACAATCAAATCGACCTCGCCCGGCGAAACGCCCGCCCGCTCGAGACACCGCCGGCCGGCCTCGACGCAAAGATCGCTTGTCGCTTGCTCGGGCAAGGCGTGTCGGCGCTCGCGAATGCCCGTTCGCTGTAGGATCCAATCGGGATCCATGCCGAGTTTGACGAGGTCTTCGTTCTTGATAATCTGTTCCGGCGCGTAGCTGCCCGTACCCAGCACCTGGATGCCCATCAAGGTGTGCAGCATGGAGGAGCCGCGCCATTTGGATTGTTCGGCCATGAACCCACTCTTAAGGAAACATCGAATCGTCAAAGGCCCAGGGCGCCCAATGGAAGCCCGGAAAAACAGTACGATCGACGATCTGATTACATTTCATTCTT
>JBGQKM010000147.1:0-14843 GCA_041499515.1 Planctomycetia bacterium
AGTGCCGGTCAACGTGTGCGGCCAGATGAGTGGCAATTCGCTGTATACCATGCTGCTACTGGGCATGGGACTACGACGCTTCAGCGTCACGCCCAGCGCCATTCCCGAAATCAAGAAGGTCTGTCGTACCGTGACGATCCCCCAATGCACGCTGGTGACCGATCGCGTCGGGACCATGGAAAACTCACGAGACATCAAGAATTATTTGCGTCAGGAGCTCAATAGAATCCTGCCCGAACTGGTCGGGTAGAAACCAACCTTCAGCGTCGGAGCAACGAACGGGCGATCTTGCCCAGCGGCCTCGGCCCATGGGCACGGACGATAGGCGTCACGCCGCCGCCGTTTCTCCCGGAGATCAACGCCCCAAAACCGGCGGGCCCACGCGGCTCGCCCCCGAACCCGGAAAGCACCCCAGAATGAAGCAAGAAATGTTAATCAACGTCGCGCAGCCGGAGGAATGCCGGATCGCGATCGTTGAGGATGGATCCTTGGAGGAACTCTATATCGAGCGTACCAGCCAGGACAACTACGTAGGGAACATTTACAAAGGAAAAGTCGTTAACCTCGAGCCCAGCATCCAAGCGGCGTTCGTCGACTTCGGCGTCGGCCGCAACGGCTTTTTGCACATCAGCGACGTCGAACCCCAATACTATCGTCAAGGGGGTTTTGACCCCGGCAAGCCGCTCGATTCGGGCTCGCACGCCACGCGGGCAGACGTCGATTTAGGCGACGACGAGACGGACGGCCCGGTCGGCGATGAAGACCAGGCGCGCCCGCGCGGCCGCAACCGCCCGCCGCGGCCCGGCGCCCGGCCGCGGATCAAGCCGCCGATTCAAGACATCCTGCGCCGCGGCGACGAAGTGCTGGTGCAAGTGATCAAGGAAGGGATGGGGACCAAGGGCCCGACGCTCTCCACCTACATCAGCATTCCGGGGCGCTACCTTGTGCTGATGCCCGCGCTGGGACGCGTCGGCGTGTCGCGGAAGATCGAAGACGACGAAGTGCGCCGCAAACTGCGCGACGTGATGCTCGAACTGAATCCGCCCAAGGGCCTGGGGTTCATCGTCCGCACGGCAGGCATCGACCGCACCAAGCGCGAACTGTCGCGCGATCTGGCCTACTTGCTGCGGCTGTGGAAGGTCATCGTGCGGCGAATCAAAAAATATCCGGCGCCGATCGACATCTACGAAGAAAGCGACATGATCATCCGCACGATTCGCGACATCTTCACCAGCGAGGTCGACGCGATTTACATCGACGAGCCCTCGGCCTACGAACGGGCCAAGGAGTTCCTGCAAATCGTGATGCCCCGCTACGTCAGCCGTCTGCAATTGTACGAAGGCAAGGAACCGCTGTTCCACAAATACAACCTGGACCGCGAAATCAGCCTAATCCACCAACGCAAGGTGCCGCTCAGGCAGGGCGGCTCGATCGTGATCGATCAGACCGAAGCCCTGGTGGCCATCGACGTCAACAGCGGCAACTTCCGCGCTGACGACTCGGCCGAAGAAACCGCCTATCAAATGAATCTGCAGGCCGCCAGGGAAATCGCCCGGCAACTTCGCTTGCGCGATCTGGGCGGAGTGGTCGTCAACGACTTTATCGACATGCGCAAGGAAAAACATCGCCGCAACGTCGAGCGGGCCCTGCGCGACGCCGTGAAGCGCGATCGGGCGAGAACCAAAATCCTGCGTACCAGCCCCTTCGGGTTGATCGAAATGACCCGCCAGCGCATCCGCCCCAGCCTGAAGCGCAGCGTTTACAAGGACTGCCCCGGCTGTTCGGGCAGCGGCGTGGTCAAGACCGCCGAGAGCATGGCCATCGAAGTCGTACGGTTGCTGATACTGGCCACGCAACACGCCGACGTGGCCAAGGTGACGGTAACCGTGGCCGACGACGTGGCGACCTATTTGAACAACCGCAAGCGACGCGAACTGTCACGCCTGGAGGACGAAAACAAGATTTCGGTGCAAATCTTCGGCATCGAAGACGTTTCGCCCGAACACCTGATCCTGGAATGCCACGATTCGCAAGCGCGGGAGCTGAAAATTCCGGTGACCTAGCCCTCGACCAGGCCGAAGCGGTTCGCTAAACTACAGGGCTTGAATCGGCCCGAAAAGGGCCGGTTTTTGTCGCCGGCCGGACGCAACCACCGGCCAGAATCCGTAGAGTTTTCGCACGACTGGGACTGATCATGTACGCAATTATCGTGGACGGCGGACGTCAATACAAAGTCACCGAGGGCCAGGAACTGGTCATCGACTATCGCGACGCGAGCTCAGGCGACGCGGTGCAATTCGACCATGTCGTGGCCTACAGCAACGGCACTAAACTCAAACTGGGCGAGCCGACTGTGGGCGGCGCTACGGTGACGGCCAAAGTGCTGGGCGTACTGCAAGGCCCCAAGCTGACAGTGCAAAAATTCCGACGCCGCAAGACCTATCGACGCAAGACGGGCCACCGCCAACTGTACACCAAAGTACAGATTGAAAAAATCACGGCCGGCAAATAGGGCACTGGGCCGTTGCCACCGCGGATAATCGCGGAATCTTGGCCAAAAGTCGGAATCATTTCAACGCTGTGCTGGTAGCGCGCCGCGAGCCCATCACGGACGCCAGTCGCTCTCAGCACGGCGACGCATCTCCTACCGCCCCACAGCGGCCTTGCTCGCCGTGCTAGAGCGGTTTCACAGGGGGTCTAGCGCGATCTAGGCGGACTCGGTAAGTTAGGTCCATCTCAAGGAGGTGATCCTGATGAAACCGTATGACGCGGAGTTTCGCGGCGAGGTCCTCGCCGCGTGCGATACGAAGGAAGAGCGGCGCGTGATCGCGCTGCGTTTCAAAGTTTCTGAATCTTGGTTGCGGCGCATTCAACAGCAACGTCGCGAGACCGGCCAGGTCGCGCCAAAGAAGGCAGCTCCATGTCAGCCCAAGTGGCATGCCTGGGCAGACTGGCTTGTCGCGAAGATCACTGGTCGGCCAGACATTTATCTGCGTGAGCTGCAAGCCGAATTGAAGCAGGAGCGCGGCGAAGAGGTTTGCCTGGGGACGATCTGTGCCGCATGTCGAGCGCTCGAGCAGTCGCGAAAAAAAAGACGCTGATTGCCAGCGAGCGGGATCGCGCCGATGTGGTCGAGCAGCGTGCGGCGTGGCGTGCTTCGCAGGAACGGATCGATCCGGCCAAAGTCGTCTTCATCGACGAAACTTGGGCTAAAACCAACATGACCCGCACCTACGGTCGCTCGGAGCTCGGCACGCGCTTGGTTGAAAAAACTCCTTGCGGACGTTGGCAGACGACGACTTTTCTGGGCGCGTTGCGGGCCGAGGGGTTCGTCGCTCCGCTCACGGTTGAAGGCGGCATCAACGGCGAGCTGTTCCGAGCCTGGGTCGAGCAACATCTGGCGCCAGTCTTGAAAACTGGCGACATCGTGGTGATGGACAATCTCTCCAGCCACAAGGTCGCTGGAATTCGCAAAGCCATCGAAGCGGCTGGCGCCGAACTGCGCTACCTGCCCCCGTACTCGCCGGACCTGAATCCGATCGAGTTGGCGTTTTCCAAGCTCAAGAAGTTGCTCCGCGACGGAGCCGAACGGACCGTCGACAAGCTCTGGAAACTCTGCGGCAGTATCCTCGACCAGTTCACGGAATCCGAGTGCCGAAACTATTTTCAACACTGCGGGTACCGCTACACCTAAAATGAAACCGCTCTAGTCCAGCAGCTTCGCGCCGCCGCAGTGGGTTTCGTGGGCTGTAGCCGGGGCTGGCGGCGGCGGAATCGCGCCTAGCCGATCAGCGCGTCCACCGCCGGTGGATCGACCCGGGGCAGCTAGGGTAAGCGGGAACGAGGTCAAGAGGCCTTCAGTCATGGCCCGACATTATCTCTAGGGCGTGCGGAGCCAGTTCGCCTAATGGTTTTGGCAACCCTCGAACCTTGCCAACGGGGCAGTTATGGCGACAGCAACTCCGTCAGCCGGTCGGGCGGAGTGGTTGAAAGCCGCCGAAGCACGTCCGCCAGGTAGCGGAACGCGTCGATAACATTTTAACTGGCTCAGGGGTCGGTCACGCGGACCGTGTTGGCGGCGATTCTCAACCGCATCGCGCGGTTGGCGATGCCGCCGCCGGTCGTCGTCGGCCGCATGCAGGCGTAGAAGTGTCGTAGCCGAAAAAGGCCGGTCCGCGGGGGAAAGTCCGCGCGTTACGAGCGCCATACGCCGGCAAAGCACCTTGTCGGGCATGATCCCGGTCACGCGAACCAAGAAATCGGGGCGGTCGAAAAAAAGGGGAGAAATTCACCGGGCGCTAGACACGGCGGTAGGGCGCGATCTTATAATTGCGGCTATTGTGCACCTGGATCGTCTTCAGGTTCGTTTCAAATCGGAAATGTTGCTCAAAGGGTAACGATGATGAAAGTTTTTATTGTTGGACGTTGGCAATTGGTGACTTCACTTCACTTCTGGGCGCGATATTGATCGTGGCCATCGCCTCGACGGCTAGGGCGCAGACGGTGGAGGAAGTGATCGCGAAGAATATCAAGGCCCAGGGCGGGCGCGAGGCGCTCTTGGGACTGAAGTCGGTGGAGCGCAAGGGAAGTGTCAGCGTCGACGGTTCCTTCGGTCAAATGGAAGGCTCGGTCGAAGAAGCCGTTATTCCCTGGAAAAAGGCCCGCCGCGCGCTGGATCTGGCCGTGTTCGTGCAGAAGGATGGCTACAACGGCAAGACCGCCTGGCGCGAAAACATGGAAGGCGTCAAGGATCTCGAAGGCGAAGAAGCCACGCAGATCAAACGGTCGGTCGACCTGAACCCGCTTGTGACGCTCAAAGAACGGGAACTCAAGGCCGAGAAGCTCGCCGATGAGACGGTCGACAACGTAGCCTATTTCGTCATCCAGTTAACGTCCAAAGAAGAGAAGCCTCCGGTGAAGTTGTACATCCACAAGGAGACAAACCTGCTCAATCGCACCACGGTCAAACAGACTACCCCGCAGTTTGGCGAAATCGATGTGGTGATCGAGAACACGGACTACCGGGAATTTGGTCCGGTCAAGCTGCCCACCAAGAGCAAGATTACCTTGGGCGAGGCGTTGACAATTCTGACCACGTATACCGAGACCAAAGTAAACGGCAACGTGGACGAAGGAATCTTTGAAAAGCCCGCCGAAGAAGCGGCGAAGTAGTCGTCCACCCTAGCGTATCTCGCCCGGCGGAGCCAGCGCGCTGCGGACCACTCAAGCGAGGGCTGAATCGATGTTGCGAATCCTCGGTGCTCGCAAGCGACTCTGCGACGGGCTGACCTGGTGAGATTTTCTAAAGGCTGGCGGCCTGGGGCTGTTGGGATTGGGCGCCGGAGGTTCGTTGTCTCCTTGCCGTTTACGTCGGCCGAGGGCGCGCGGCGCCCCTGGTAGCGCTTCCGGCGGCACCTCCGTGGCGGGCTTCGAGTCTTTATACGTCCGCCCGATGACGGGTTGGTTCGCCGGTGATTGTGCAATGGCCGGGAGTTCGTGACCAAGGAGGCTCACAGCAGGCACAAGCCAAGTCGTCCCATATCTAACGATTTGGTTGCACCAATTGCATGGCAGTCCAATGAACTCGTCCGATTCTTGGGACTCCCGCAATTGGACCCATTCTTGACCTGGCATCCGGCCAGAACGATTAGCTGCGCCGCCCGCGCGTTGGTGAAAGAGCAGTGCCGTGTAATAACTGATGCCACACTGATCGCGGCAGGCGCGTGTCGGAATAGATCGACGCTGGCCAATTTGATAGGTATCCTAATCTACGGAGTCCTCGAAAACGACAAGCAACAGCCCGCAGGCCGTGCGTCAAGCACGCCGTGCCTGACGAAAGCAGGACGACGTGGAGAAACACGTGGCGAAAAGTGTGCAACATCGGAATCCGTCGCCCCTTGTCCTCGCGGACACTCAAACGCATCGTCGCGAGTTCTTGAAGAGGTCCGCGTTGCAAGCGATCGTGGCCGGCGCCTCGCCGGCAATGCTTGCGTTGGGCGAGCGGGCTCTTGCGGCCCCAGGCTCCCATCGACTGGTCATCGATGCCCATATGCACGTTTGGGCCAACGATCAACAGCGATATCCTTTTGCTCATCCGTACGTGAAGGACTATCAGGGGATGCCGCACGAGGGTACGGTCGAAATGCTGATCGAAGACATGGATCGGCACGGCTGCACCCATTGCGTGCTGGTCCAGACTATCTGCCACGGATGGGATAATGCCTACCTGGCCGACTGCCTGAAGCGATACCCCTTGCGCTTCAAGGGGCACGGGCTGATCGATCCGACCGATGCCAAGGTGGCCGACAAATTGGAGTACTGGACGAAGGAGCATGGGCTAGTGGGGATGCGTTTCAGCCCCATGTACTATCAGAGCGGCAACCAAGGCGGCGACAGTTGGATCGACGCCGACGAAACGCATCGTGTGTGGCGCAAAGCCGAACAACTCGGCTCCGTGTTCAACTTCTTCATCGCCCCCAAGCAGTTGCCCAGGCTCGGGAAGATGGTCCAGATGCATCCAGGCGTGCGCATCATCGTCGACCATTTTTCCCAGGTGGACCTGAGCGCCGAAGACCCCGAGCCGGATTTTCAATTGCTGTTGGCCTTGGCGCGGCATCCGAACATTTGGGTCAAGGTCTCGGAGCTTAGTTCCGTTTCGAAGTCCCACATGTATCCGTTTCCCGACGCCTATCCGTACGTGAAGCGGGTCTACGAAGCCTTTGGCCCCGATCGCCTTCTCTTCGGAACCGGTTACCCAGGCGCCGCCCGCGCCGCGTATCAACGCCCGACGCTCGCAGAGGAGATCGATCTAATCGAAAAACGAATCCCGTTCTTCAGCCCGCAAGACCGTGCGAAGATTCTAGGACTCAACGCCGCCAAGCTGTGGGCCGTCAAAACCTGATCCGCCCCTCACGTGGTAAACGCCTCAACAACCCGTCGAATCTCGGACGGTGCCATCAAAGGACCCTGCTTTGAGACAACGATCGCAGCCCGTCGAACCTGCTAGCACGACACCCTAGGCGCGAATGGCGTCGGCCGACTCGCTCCGCGCGGCCATTGGAGCTTCGGTCGTGAATGAGACGGGCAGTGCCATTAACCCTCGCAGCACAAGACCGCTGCGCCAGCGCAACGCGCCGGGGTCGACCGTCAGCTGTAAATCACGCGTGCGGGCCAGCAGAGTATTGATGGCGATTTGTCCTTCCAGCCGCGCTAGCGACGCGCCGAGGCAGAAGTGAATCCCCAGGCCGAACGCCAGGTGCTTGTTCGGCTCGCGAGTGATATCGAGCGTGTCAGGATTCATAAACTGACTTTCGTCTCGATTGGCCGAAGCGAGCGCCGCTATCACCAAATCTCCTTTGGCAATCTTTATGCCCGCCAATTCGACCTCCTCGCGCGCGAACCGTTCGGTGGCCGTCTCGACCGGTGCGGTATACCGCAAAAGTTCTTCGACGGCCGGCTTGATCAGTCCTGGGTCGCTGCGCAGTCGCTCCAGCTGGTCCGGATGAACCAACAGCGCCAGAACGCCGCTGGCGATCAAGTTAACCGTGGTTTCGTGTCCGGCGACGATCAACAACAAGATCATCGAAAGCAACTCGTCGTCGCTCAAGCGTTCGCTGGCCTCTTTCGCGGTGATGAGCGCGCTGATCAGGTCATCGCCCAGATTGGCTCGTCGGCTCTCAATGAGCGTGCGAATGTATCGCATGAACAGCCAGGCGCTAGGCAGTGCCCACAACAGGCCAAACCGCGATGCACCGGCCGACAACATGGCGCTCGACCAGCGATGAAACTTGTGCCGGTCGCCGACGGGCACCCCCAGCATCTCGGCGATGATCGTCGTGGGGATTGGCAATGCGTAATCGGCGATGAGATCCATTCGCCCACGGCGTTTGACGCGGTCCAACAGTTCATCGGCCAGCATCTCAATGCGGCCTCGCATGCCTTCCACCAGCCGTGGCGAGAACGCCTGTTGCACTAGCGTCCGCAGCCGGGTGTGATCAGGTGGGTCACGGTTGAGCATGTGGCGAGCCAGCGGCATGAGCAGCGGCGTCAACAGCTTCGTTATCCAGGGTGAAGCGGCTAGCTGTTCCTTCGAGAGCACGCGAAAGGGATCTTTAGCGAACCGTTCGTCCGTGAGAACCGTAACCACGTCGTCGTAGCGCGTCACCAGCCATGCTATCTGCCGATCGGGTAACTTAACGCGGTAGACGGGGGCTAGGTCTCGCAGGCGGCCGTAGAACGGAAATGGGTCCGCCTTGAACTCGGAAGCGGCAATATTGACGTTCAAATCGACCGTCATGGCACACCTCGACCGGAATGCTTGGCGCGAATTAAGATAGAATCTACAAGCAGCCTACCACCCGTGACCGAGCCGCTCAATGACCGTTTTCGTCATGCTCACCCAAGGCACA
Organism: Planctomycetia bacterium; assembly: GCA_041499515.1. Lineage (GTDB taxonomy): Bacteria > Planctomycetota > Planctomycetia > Pirellulales > PALSA-1355 > PALSA-1355. The sequence goes on from JBGQKM010000147.1 coordinate 8,409, forward strand.
CCGACATGCCCACCGCTGTCGCATCAATGCAACCGTTTTCTTGGACTCCGAGAAAACGACAGTTTTGCGGCACCGTTGGCGCGTCACGAGATCTGAATGCGTTTTGTGGCACGGACCGGTAGAATCATGGCCAGCGAAGATTCGCCCGCGGTGGTGCCCAGAACGACAGGAGCAATACCATGTCCTTGAAGCCAGGTTGGTTATTCACCCTCGGTGCCGCGTGGAACATTGTGATTGGCCTCTCGGTGCTTCTTGCACCATTGTTTTCACTGCGACTATTGTATGGACATGAGCCAAGCGCGGACGATCAGCTTTTGACCATGTTGGACCGCGACTTTGCCTTCTGCGTGTTGATCTTCGGACTTGGATACGGACTTGTGGCGATTGATCCAAGGCAAAATCATGGCTTGATATGGCTGGGCATCATTGGAAAACTTGGGGTGGTAGCGATACTTGGACAGCGATGGCTGACCGATGTGGCCACGGCTTGGGTCTTGCCCGCTGCAGCCGGTGATTTTGCATTTGCGGCGCTGTTTGCCTGCTTCCTCTGGCGCAGCAAGCCGACCCATTCTTGACGCTCAATCCGTCCAGAACGACAATCTGTGCCTCCAGTGCGCTCGGTGAGAGGACTGGGAGTCCCATCAAGTCGCTGATCACGGGACAGTTTGATCAAAGGAGCGTTTTCTGGCACGCAGCCATTCCCACGAGGATCCAATCACGCGGTTGGCAATGCCGTGCCAATCGTTGTCGGCCGGATGTCTCTGTAGGGGTGTCATAGTGGCCGAAGAGGGCTGGTCTCTGGGGGAAAGCCCGCGCGTTACGAGCGCCGCACGCCCGCGAAGTAGCTTGTCGCGGCATGATTCCGGCCACGCGAACCAGGAAACCGGGGCGGCCCTTCCCCAACATGAGATGATGCTCCACAATCTCGGCTCGGCCCGTTGTCTGTCACCAATTTCAACGAAGACTTGACAGGGACGTATATTCATATGTACACTATCGCAAATGGTCAACAAAAGCACGGAACTCAAGCTCTACGCGAACAACCTTCGACGTCTTATGGCTCGACTAAACATGACCATGGACCAGGTGATCAGCGCAAGCGGGCTGAGCGAGCGAACGGTTAAGGATCTATTGGGGGGTCGCATTAAGCCGCATGCTCGCACGCTTCACCGCCTTGCAGCTGCACTGGATGTAACTGTAGACGAGTTTTTCTGGCCATCCATCGAACCCCGGCTCTCGAATGACGAGATTCGCAATAGGGTTGACTTGCTGCTTGCGTCAGATCAACGCAACTTACTGATAGAACTGGTCGATGTGTTGTCTCGTTGCTCCAATGGATCGACAAGCGGGAGCGATAATTCGACCGAACCAAGTATTGCGGTCATTCCGCTTCATTAGTCGGCGCGGATCGATTTGATTCAACACGCGAACGTCTGCCTGGCTTTAGGGTCACCTGATCGAATTCATCACGAGTGAATTCTATCGTTGCACTCCCGCCAACAGAGTCGACAAACGGTGGACGCAAGTGAACGACGCCCCTTAGTATCTTTGACGCACGCCGAATTCGTGGGTGGCGTCCGAACCACACCTCGATCCGTTCGATCAGATCCTGTAGTGAGTTGCGGATCAGAGTCGTGTCGTCTCCCAATAGCGCCACGCGGTATCGCGCAACACGCCCCATTACATCGGCCAAGGCTTGGTCAGGGCTGTGGTGCCCAGACAGAACAGCGGCTGAAAGGTGATTCTCCGAGCTAGCCGCGTGATTTGCACGATCAACAGTCGACACCGCCAGGAGATTCTCGCGGAATCGAGCCTCGATGTGATCATCGAGCACTCGTTCGAGAGTTAAATTCAGCAAGAACCTGAGGAACTTCGGATGTGAAACCGAGCGATATCCGCAGACCGAAGTTCCCTTCACGTGGGCCGTCGGGCATTTCAGCCGTCGATAGTAGGCGAAGCCGTTCAGTCTCTTGTGCCGATGATTGTCGATCATCAGGGGCGCGCCGCAGTGCCCACAAAAGACTAAGCCCCGCAAGGGGTCATTTCCTGGCTTACGCCCGGGGTGAGTTCGTTTTGCCAGCGTCGCGTGAACGCGGTCAAAGAGCTTTCGATCGATCAATGCTGGATGGGCATTTCTGACAACAACCCAGTCGCTTTCGGCGTTCCACACCCAGTCGGCGGTCCTGGCCATTGATCTGTTTGCGAACGCGCTCACGCTGACCGTTTCATCGGCGCGCACACAAATATACCTGCCCTTGCGCCGGCGATTCCACACTTGGTCGCCAACGTATATTGGATTCATAAGTATGATGCGAATCGCGGTTGTCTGCCAATGCTTGCCACCGGGAGACGGAAGGCCGCGCCTGTTGAGCGTGGTAGCAATTGCGCGCAAAGCCATTCCACGATTGAATGACTTGAACATCCAGCGGACCGTTCTGACGATTCTTTTGTCGGTCGATGGCACGAGCTGCACCGTCCACTCCGTCGGCTTGGACAGCTTTTCGCGCGGCCTGATTCGACGCTGACACTTTCCTCGCTCGTCATAGATCAGCTTGTCGTACCCATAGGGAATCGTGCCGATGTAGTAGCCACGTTGACGAGCCCGCCGATGCGCCCCGCGAGCAATGGCGCGAGCTAGGTCGACTAGAAAGGTGTGTTTGCCTTCTTGCTGGATCGTGTAGATGAGGCGACCGATCGCGTCATTCCAATTTATTTCACCCTCGGCAACCGTTAGTAGATTCACGCCGGCACGACGCAAGGGTGCAACCCATTCGCCAGCCTCAATGGAATCGAATCTTCCGAATCGGTCCTGGGACCAACAGAGGATCGTCTCGAACACGCCGCTGGCTGCGTCAGAGATCATGCGCCTGAAGTCGGCGCGGCGAAGAATGTCGTTGCCGGAAACCGCCAGATCTTCGTACCAACGAACGATCACACAGTTGTTCCGGGCCGCAAGCTTGGAAATGTGCTCACGCTGCTGATCGGGACTAGAGTCCTGCTTGTCACTTGACATTCGGACATACGCGGCGGCCGGCACCTTACGCGCGCCAACACTTTCGGATCTATGTGCGCGGCCCATTCTCACCTCTGACACAGGGGCTGGAACGCTCGATGGCAATAGTATTGTGAATACCTCCTGTTGGTCAACTTGTGAGCGCGAATAATGCAACGAAAGTCACAATTGGGTCACAATCCGGCAGAATCGCCAGTGACGAATATGCACTATTTGTGTGATCCTCCGTCGGGTTTGCCTATGGCATGCAGCCATCGGCGACGACCGATTGCAGCGCGAATCCCGCGACTATGTCGTGCCCGATTCCTTTACACACGGAACATCCGCTCAGCGCGTGCGTTGGTTTCGTCGGGGCCACGAAACCGGAGACATCGCCGATGGCGACACATTCAATACGGATGAGTTGATGGGAATTTGATTCCCGACACGGCAATTTGGTGGCCGAAGTCCGCGTCAGATCGCTACAGTCGCGGACTGGGTCGAGTGTTTTGAAAAAGGAACCATTTGCGGGAGTGGGTTCCAATCCTGTTGCACGATCCGAGCAACTGACCCGAGAATCCATTTGCGGCTATTCGGCGAATTCTCGTGCCTGGAAGGGGCGGATTGCTTGACGGCGGGGGGCCTATCGGCCACACTCGCACTGGAATTTCACTCCCCCCATAGTCCGAGGGCCACAGCTACGCTCCGCCGAATAAACGGCAGCGATACTCAGCCATCTCTATATTTATTTTTATCTAACTTGCCAGAAGGCATCGGTGCCGTCGTCCAGCTTGGGTTGACGATAGTCATGCCCGGCGGGAGAAGCCGCCGGTGCCTTTTTTGTTTTGATGCGGCTTGTGCCGCGACCATCACCAAGGAGAACGCTAATGGTTGCAATGTACTCAGTTCCCATCCGTCGGCAGCAATTCTTCCATGCGCAGGGCTGCAAACTGTTCGCAGTGGGCGCCGTCGCGGCATTCGCTCTTATGGCCCTCGGGCATGACGCGCAGGCGACGATTTTAAACTCGATAACGCAAATTCCAAATGGGACGACCGTCAACTTCGAGGGTGCCAGCTCCCTCAACCAAGCGCTCATTATCGACAATATGCTTGGCAGCCCCAACCTTCCAACAACCGGGATTACGGGAATCGTCACGGGCAACATGGATGCGCCTGTTTCTGGGACGGGAGTTTTCCTCAGTTTTGGCGCAAACACACTAATCGCCCCCACCTCTGGACCGGGCTGGTCGGACATTGGCGTAGCTTTCGTGTCGGGCAATACGACGATTCCGACATCGATAGTTTTTAACGCGTTCGACGCTCAAAACAACTTCTTGGCCTCGGTGGGAGTTTCAAGCGTGGTCGATGGAACGATTTCCGGCTACAACGCGGGGGCGCGATTTGTCGGCTTGCATTCGGCGATACCTATTGCGGCAATTGTGATTTCCAATCAACAGAGCGGCAGTTCTATGGTTGTGGACAACCTTAGGTTCAATGTCGTGCCAGAACCATCGACGTTTGTCTTGGTTGGTCTGGGCCTGGTGGGCTTCGTCGCACTGAGGAAAAAGTTTCGCCGCGCCTAAACGTTCCGTCGCGAACGAGCTACCCACTCAAGCCCCGCCCGACCCGTTGGTCTGGCGGGGCTTTTTATATCCACAGCCCAGTCGTTCGGCCGTTCCGCAGTCGCGTTTGCCATACGTTTTCTGGGACTCCGAAAAATCGACCCAATTCCGGCACCGCTCGCGCCTCCCGAAAAGTCATGCCTTTGACGGGACCGTTCTGGAGCCCCGAAAAGTCATCCGTTTTCTCGGAATGACGCGCGGCTACCAATTGCGGGCGTTCTGGCCCTGCCGCGAACCCCGGCAAAGGAACCATTTCTTGGAGTCCGATGCATTCCGATGCCAAGTTTTGAGCAGACCCGTAAAACACCTTGTCGGAGTATGATTCCAGACGGAAGGACCAAGAAATCGGACCGGCCGGCGGAGACTCAAAAGTTCTTGACGCAAGGGGGATCGCGTTGCTAAAGTCGTGGCTATTGCGAGTCTGGATCGGCTTCAGGTTCGGTCCGTATGGAAATGTCGGCTAGCCTTGCGGGATCCTCAGGGACATTTTGCGCGGTTCTGGTTACTTGTTGAGGAGAGAAGCTAATGCATCTACCCAAAGCTAGCCTCAGCTTATTGCTCCTCGCAGCGGCGCAATTCGCCACATCTCGACTCGCTCACGCGGACACTATCGGAAAGATCACACCAGCGGGAGTCGTCACCGCATACAGCGTAGCACCAAATTCTGGCCCATTAGGCATTACCGCGGGCCCCAACGGGAACGTGTGGTTCACAGAACAAACGTCTGGCAAGATCGGGCAAATAACGTCGGGCGGCGCCGTTTCCGAATACAACCTAGCGCCAAATTCTGGTCCCTCGGGCATTACCACCGGCCCCAATGGGAACATATGGTTCACGGAGCAAACCGCCAACAAGATCGGCCAGATCACGCCGGGCGGAGTCATCACCAACGAATTTCCCCTGGGCTCAAATTCTGGACCTATGGGAATTAGCGCCGGGTCCGACGGAAATGTATGGTTCACGGAGAACGCAGCGGCTCGGGTCGGTCGGATCACGTCAGGCGGATCGATCACCGAATTCTCTGTGTCCTCGAACTCGGGTCCCCTCGGCATTACCACCGGATCCGATACCAACATATGGTTCACAGAAAACACTGCCGACAGAATCGGACGGATCACGCCGAGCGGATCCATCACAGAGTTTAGCGTGCCCACAAGCTCCTCTGGTCCCTCGGGCATTACCGCGGGACCGGATGGAAACTTATGGTTCACCGAACAGTACGCGGACAAGATCGGGCAGATCACGCCGGGCGGAGTCTTCAAAGAATACGCACTGGCGCCAAATTCTGGCCCCTTGGGCATTACCGCTGGCCCCAACGGGAACGTATGGTTCACGGAACAAACCTCTGGCAAGATTGGGCAAATCACGCCGGGCGGCGCCATTACCGAATACAACCTGTCGCCGGGTTCTCACCCCTTGGGCATTACCACTGGTCCCGATGGAAATTTGTGGTTCACTCCCGAGCCCTCCAGTCTCGTGCTTGCCGCCATGGGTTTGGTCGGCTTGGCTGCCAGGGGCTGGCGACGGTGGAAGCGCCCTTGGTCTCTTGGCGCCCGATCGCCCGGCGGATCGGCTCCGGCAGAGAGGGCAAAGCGGCGGCCGCGAATCACTCGTTCACATCCCAGCGTTGCCGTTCGGCAGTTTTTAAAAACTGACCAGCCGCCAATCCATTGACCACCATCCCCGAGCCCGGCAGCATCGTGCCGCCGCAGTGGCTTTCGTGGGCTGTAGCCGGGGCTGGTGGCGGCGGAATCGCGCCTAGCCGATCAGCGCGTCCACCGCCGGTGGATCGACCCGGGGCAGCTAGGGTAAGCGGGAACG
>JBGQKM010000148.1:0-14618 GCA_041499515.1 Planctomycetia bacterium
AGCAGCAGCGGGCTGTTTGCCAAGTCTCCGCTGTTCGAAGTCTGGCCGCCGGAGACGCGCGGCGTGTTGTTGGCCTTTTGGCGGGCCTTGTTCGCCGGCCTGCTGTTGCTGCCGGCCGTGCGGCGGGCGAAGTGGGACGCCGGCTTGATTCCGCTGTGCGTGACGTTTGCCCTGATGAACGTGACCTACTTGTCGGCGATGACGCTGACCACGGCGGCCAACGCGATCTGGCTGCAAAGCACCGCGCCCTGGTGGGTGTTTCTGCTGGGAGTGGTCGTGCTCCGCCAGCCGTTTGCGCGCCGCGAACGCGTGCCGCTGGTCATCGGCGGCCTGGGAATGGCGATCATCCTGACGTTCGAAGTGCAAGGCCAGGCTCAGGCGGGCGTCTTGTGCGGACTCGTTTCCGGATTGGCCTATGCAGGCGTCGTCCTCTGCCTGCGCGCGCTTCGCGGTCACGACGCGGTGTGGCTGGTCGTCGTGGCCCACCTGACCACTGCCGTGGCCATGCTGCCTTACGTGGCCTATCTCGACGCCTGGCCCAGCGCGGCGCAGTTGCCCGTGCTGGCCGCGTTCGGCCTGTTCCAGATGGCGCTGCCCTACGTTTTCTTCGCGCGGGGGCTGCGCTCGATCAGCTCGCAGGAAGCCACCGGCATCGGCCTGTTGGAGCCGCTGCTGCTTCCGCTGTGGGTCTACCTCGCCTGGTCCGAAGCCCCCACCCCCTGGACCCTGGTCGGCGGCGCCCTGATCCTCGCCAGCCTCCTCCTCCGCTACGAAAAAGGTGTCAGGAACCTTTTTCGCGCGCATTAAAAGGTTCCTGACACCTTTTTCAGGGCCCCTTTTTCAGGGCCGCGCAACCAGATTGCCGCTGATGCGACGCACGAGATGACGCATCTCCAACACGCTGATCGTCGAGAGCACCTGCCCGGTCGGCAACTGGCTGGCGGCCAGCACCGCGTCGATCGTGATCGGCTGGCTCGTGATCAGGGCGAGCACTTGTTGTTCCAGTTCGTTCAACAGCAGTTCGGCCGGATGGTGCACCGCCTCGCCGCTGGCGCTCGACGTGGGCGCAACCAGCGGGCCGAGCTCTTCCAGGATATCGTCGACCGTCTCGACCAGCTTGGCCCCGTCGCGGATCAACCGGTGACAGCCGTGCGACATGCGGTTATCGACGCGGCCGGGCACGGCGAACACCTCGCGCCCTTGTTCCATCGCGTGCCGCGCCGAAATCAACGCGCCGGAACTGATCGAGGCCTCAACCACCAGCACGCCCAACGACATGCCGCTGATGATCCGATTGCGCTGCGGAAACGCGCCGCCCAGCGGCGGGCTGTTGGGCGGCGCCTCGCTGATCACGGCTCCATGCGCGGCCACTTCCTCGGCCAAGGCGGCGTGCTCCGGCGGATACATGTTCAACAGTCCGCTGCCCAACACGGCCAACGTGCGCCCGCCGGCGGCCAGCGCGCCGCGATGGGCCGCCGCGTCGATGCCCCGGGCCAGCCCGCTGACGATCGTGATGCCGGTGCGGGCCAGGCTTTCGGCCAGCCGTTCGGCCTGCGCCAATCCATAATGCGTCGCGTGGCGCGAGCCGACGATGGCGATGGCCAGCGCGTCCTGAGGCAGAATTCGGCCATGCACGAAGAGAATGCCCGGCGGATCGTAGATCTCGCGCAAGGCTCGCGGATAGTCCGCGTCTTGTTCGGACAAGATGGCAATGCCGTGGGCCGCGCACAGATCCAACTCGGCCTGCACGTCGATATCGTCCTTGGCCACGGCGATCCGCCGCGTCAGTTCCGCTCCGATGCCCGGCACGCGGCGCAAATCGGCCGGCGCGGCCGCCAGCACGGCACTGGCCGAGCCGAAGGCTTCCAGCAGCGCTTTGCGCAGACGGGGTCCCACGCCGTCGATCATCGACAACCGCACGGCATCGGCCAGGTTGTCGTCGCTCGAAGTTGGCAAGAGACCGCTCACACAATGGCTCGTCGTCGTGAAACGCATATTGATGTCAGCCGCTTAGCACCGCCCGCACGTCGTGCTCCTCGACGTCGGCGACCAACTCGACGTGTCCCATGCGCGTGGGCAGCACGAACCGCAGTCTCCCGTGCTCGGTTTTCTTGTCGTGCGTCATGGCCGTCAGGATCGCCTGGTGATCGACACTCGGAAACTCGACGCCCAGGCCGAGGGCCGCCAGAAGTTTCCGTTGTCGCGCGGTGAAATGCCCGTCGACGCGTCCCAGCCGCTCGGCTAGCCGCGAGGCGCACAGCATGCCCAGGGCCACCGCCTCGCCGTGCAGATACTGGCCATAGCCGGTGACCGTTTCCAGGGCGTGGCAGAACGTGTGTCCGTAGTTCAGCACGGCCCGCAAGCCGGTCTGTTCGCGCTCGTCCCCCGCCACCACGTCGGCCTTGAGCCGGCAACTGCGGTTGATGACGTGCTGAAGCACGACGCTGTCGCGGCGGTTCAAATCGGCGACGTGCTGTTCGAGATAGGCGAAAAAATCGGCGTCGAGAATGACGCCGTACTTGACCACTTCGGCCAGTCCGGCGCGATACTCGCGATCGGGCAGGGTCGAGAGCACGGCCGTGTCCACGAGCACGCCGGCCGGCTGCCAAAAGGCTCCCACCATGTTCTTGCCGCCGGGCAGATTGATGCCCACTTTGCCGCCGACCGAACTATCGACTTGCGCCAGCAGCGTCGTGGGCACCTGAAAAACATCCAGGCCGCGGGCAAACGTGGCCGCGACAAATCCGGCCAGGTCGCCGACGACGCCTCCGCCGACGGCCACGATCGCGGTTTTGCGATCGGCGCCGACGTCGAGCAATTTATTCCACAAGCCTGCGGCCGATTCGACGCTCTTGGTTTGCTCGCCGGCCTCGACCACCAGCATGTCGACGTCGGCTCCGGCGGCGGCGAGACTTTCGGCCGCTTGCTGGGCGTGGGGTTTTTCCACGTGCACGTCGGTGATGATCACGGCATGCGACACTCTGCGGCGGCGACTGGCCAGCGCGCCGAGCGTGGAGAGATTGCCGGTGCCGATTTCGATCGTATAGCTTCGCTCACCAAGCTGGACTTCGACAGCGGTCACGCGCATCGTCTTTCTGGGAGAGCAAGCTTGCGGATCGCGCGAACGACTAGGCGCCGAGCCGCTCGATGTCGGCCGGCGTGACACTGATTTTCCGCTGAAAACCGGTGTGCATGCGGACGTATTCCAACTCGGCGGCCTGGTCCGGATGGGCGTGCAACTGCGTTTCCAACCGGCGGCACTCGGCCGGCTCCCAGTCGTCATATTCCTCGGGCCAGACCGTGACCGTCTCGACAACCAGGGCCTCGCGGTAGGGATCAAACTCGTTGGGCATGTGCGTAGCGCGAAAAACAAACGTTTGCCATCGTGGACCGCCAATCACCCAGTATACTACTCGAAGGGCGCGTGGCTAGTGGGGCGGCGCGACCGATCGAAACGCGAGCAAGGGTATGAGCAAAGGCATGTGGAATCGCGGAAAACTAGTGATCGTGTTCATCCTGGCGGTCGCTCTGGGCGCGGCCGGGTTCAGCCTTTGGCACCACTACCGTGGCCAACATCAATCGCTCGATTTCTGGGGCGCGAGCACCGCCGTGCTGATCGCCGAGGCTCCGCACGTCGAGGTGCTGCAATTGGGCGCCGCGAGGCCGCTCGATACGCAAGAAGACTCCGACCCGCTGGGGGGCGCGGCGGACGACGGCAAGCCGCCAGAGGCCGCCGTCGCGTTCGGCGATAGCGCTTGGAGCGTCGAGGCGTCGCACGAGGCGATCGAAGCTCGCGGCGCGACCAATTTGCGCCGCGCGCTGGTGCTCGACACCACATTCGATTGGCACACTCCGTCCACGGCTCCAACTCCTAAGTGGCAGTACGCGCTGGAAGTCAACAATGGCCGGCTGTGGGCCACGGTGCTGTTCGACTTCGACTCGCATTGCGTGGCTCTGGCCGGCGGCAAGAAAACGGCTCTGCTCGACCCGGCGGCCAACGAAGATTTTCGCGCGTTCTTCACCGAGCAATTCCCGCCCGAGCCGGTGGAAAAAGAAGAATGAACAGGGAGCTGTCCCGGGTCGGCAGTGGCGGACAATCCGATTTTGCTCCCAAGACTCCGTAAAATCGGGACGGTCCCCGGCTCTACGAGATCGGCATGCCGAATTTGCCCAATTGGCCGGCTTGCAGAGCGGCCTGCGCCCGCTCGACTTCGCGATAGTAGTCGCGCCGCTCCAAGAGCCGCGCGGCTTCTTCGTCGAGAATCGCGATCACGTCGCGGTGCAGTTGCAACGCCGAGGCGGTGACTTGGGCCGTGATCGGGCCTTCGATCGTGTCGCGAATCGCCCGGGCCTTGCTGTCGCCGGCGGCCAATAGCAGGCACTGCCGCGATTCAAGGATCGTGCCCACGCCCATCGTGATCGCCAGCCGCGGCACTTCTTTTTCGCCGCCGAAAAATCGCGCGTTGTCGCGCACCGTTTCTTCGGTGAGCGTTTTGAGCCGCGTGCGGCTGCCCAGCGAAGAGCCCGGCTCGTTGAAGGCGATGTGGCCGTCCCCGCCGATGCCGAGCACTTGCAAGTCGATGCCCCCCTCGTCGGCAATCAGCCGCTCGTACTGTTCGCAATAGGCTTCGAAATCCAGCGCCCGCCCGTCGGGCACGTGCGTGTCGCGCGGGTCGATATTGATGTGGTCGAACAGATTCTGCTGCATGAAATGGCGATAGCTTTGCGGGTGCGATCCGCTCAGGCCGACGTATTCGTCGAGATTAAAACTCACCACGCGGGAAAAATCCAGGTTCTCCTCGCGGTGCAGGCGGATCAACTCGGCATACATGCCCAACGGCGTGCTGCCGGTGGCCAATCCCAACACGCACGTCGGCCGGCGACGCACGAGATCGGCCACGACCTGGGCCGCCCGCCGGCTGACCCCCTCCTTGTCCTTTTCCACGATCACACGCATCGCACGCTCCTGGCTCGGATTTCGCAAGATAGCTCAACCCTTAGTTGTAATTGAAGCCCGCGGCGAGTCCAACGGGTCGCCGCGGCGAAAACCGCGGTCCGCGCCAGCGCGCGGTTTTGAGCCTGCGTTTTCCGCCGGTTTCAGCCCGCGACAGTGGCCTAGGACCGCGCCGACCCGGTCGGCTACAATCCGGCCGATTTTCGCGGGCCCAATTCTGCCCGCCGCTCAAACGCAGGAGTACCCCTTGATGGCAGTTCCGCCGCGCCGGTTGACGTTGGTTTTGTGTTTGACCGTGGGCCTCGGCTCCGGCGGGGCCTTGGCCCGCGACGATGCGCCGCCGGCCGCTGCGGCGCCGGCCGACGCGATGCAAAGCGACGCGCAATTGGCCGACGTCTCGTTTGTCGACGCCGCGCACGGCTGGGCCGTGGGCGACCGGGGCGTCATCTGGCATACCAGCGACGGCGGAGAGCACTGGACGCCGCAGACCTCGGGCGTCGATTGCCGGTTGGCGTCGGTATTTTTTCTCGACGCGCGAACCGGCTGGGCAGCCGGCGGATCGACGCAACCCTACACGCACGTCACCACCGGCGTCGTGCTGCGCACGCGCGACGGCGGCGAACATTGGACGACGGAGCGCAAACTGATGCTGCCGGCTGTCGAGCGGATCCGCTTTTTCGACGCCAAACAAGGCTGGGCCTTCGGGCAGACTTCGGCCCTGTTCCCCGCCGGCGCGTTTTTGACCGACGATGGCGGGCGGAACTGGTCGGCCCTGCCCGCGGCCGAGGGACGCGGCTGGTTGGCCGGCGATTTTATCGATCCCCAGACCGGAGCCCTGGCCGGGCGCACTAGCAGCCTGTCCGTGATCCGCCGCCGAGCGATCGAACCGCTCGTGGCCGATTACGGCTTGCGAGCCCTGAAAAATATGAAGCTCGTCGCGCCGGCCGGGGGATGGCTGGTCGGCGACGGCGGACTGGTGCTCAACACGCGCGATCTGGGCAAGTCGTGGCAAACGCCCGAGGACGATCCGCCTGCCGAGCTGCGCAACCATTTCGATTTTTCGGCGCTGGAGGTGCGTGGCCAGCACGTTTGGATCGCCGGCACGCCCGGCACGCGCGTACTGCACAGCGCCGACGCGGGCCGCACCTGGCAACTCGGCGACACGGCCCAGACGCTGCCGATCAAGGCCTTGGCGTTTGTCGACGAGCAACATGGCTGGGCCGTGGGCGACCTGGGAACCATTCTGACCACGCGCGACGGCGGCCAGACTTGGAAGACCCAGCGCAGCGGCGGCACGCGCACGGCCTTCGTGGGATTCTTCAGCCGTGGGAGCGAAATTCCCTGGGAGCTCGTGGCGCGACTTTCGGCCGACGACGGATATCTCAGCGCGATGGAACTGCTTGCGCGCGACGACGTCGAGGGACGCTCGCCGGGCGCGGGCGATCCGATGTTGCAAACCCATGAGGCCAGCGTGCGAGCCGGCGCCAGCGCCGCGGAGGCCGCCTGGCGTTTTCCGCTGCGGCAGCCGGGGCTGAAACTTTCGGCCGAGCAGTTGGTCGACACATGGAACCAGGCCAACGACGGCCAGGCGCTGGAAAAGATCGAGGCCCACGTCGTGGGCCGCATTCGCATGTGGCGTCCCAACGTGGTGTTCACCACCGCCGCCGACGTGCGCGGGGGCGATCCGCTGGGGCACGTGATCAATCAGATCGTGCTGCGCGCGGTGGAACGCGCGGCCGATGCGAATTATGGTCGCGAGCAAATCGCCGCCACGGGCTTGCGGCCGTGGAAAGTGCAAAAGGTCTACGCCACGCTGCCGGTGGGCCAGACCGGCAACACCAACGTCAACACGGCCCAAGTGGCCCTGCGGCTGGGCCGGTCGATCGGCGAACTGGCCAGTCCGGCCCGCGGCCTGGTTGCCGGCGAATTCACGCCGCCGGCGGCGAACGTCGGTTTCCGTTTGCTGGTCGACCACATTCCGCAAGAAGTCGGGCGACGCGATTTCTTCAGCGGCATCCCGCTGTCGCCCGGCGGCGGCGCGCGGCGAGTTTTCGTCGACACGGCCGACTATCCGGTGGACGCCGTGCGCCACGAGGCCCTCATGCGGCGCAACTTGCAGGCCATCCTGGCGCGGGCCGAAGACGACTCGCGCGACGGCCGCTTTCTGGCCGACATCGGACAGCAGACCCGCGCCATGGCCCCCGAGCGGGCCGCCGAAGTGCTGTATCAACTGGCCCAACGCTATTATCGCCAGGGTCGCTGGGAACTGGCGGCGGAATGTTTCGACCTGATCGTCGATCGCTATCCGGCACATCCGCTGGCCGGCGCGTCGCTGGTGTGGCTGGTGCAATACTATGCCAGTAGCGAAGCGGCCTGGCGCAACCGCTCGACCCAACAGCTCAACGCCCAGCAGGCCACGGCACTCGAGCCGGTGGTCAAAGGCCGCACGGCCGAGCCGCCGCAAGATCCGGCGGGCGAAGTGCGGCAGGCCGGCGGTGCGCGACGCGGCGAGGCGATCGCGGCCGGCGCGCAGGTGGCGCTCGGCGGCGGACTGGTGCTCGACGCGCGACAGAGCCAAGAGCGACTGGCCAAGGCCGCCGCCTATGCCAAACAAATCGAGCAGCTCGAGCCGGCCCTGTTCGGCGAGCCGATGGTCCGCTTTCCGCTGGCCGCGGCCCATCGCCAGCAAGGGCTCACGCGGCAGGCCGAACGCTATTATCTGACGCTCAGGCACAACCGAACGCACGATGCCTGGTACACCTGTGCCCAGGCCGAACTGTGGCTGGCCGAGCCCAAGACCGAGCCGCCCAAAGCAATTTGGAACTGCGCCCGCGCCGCTGGCAAGCCGCGGCTGGACGGCAAACTGGACGAGCCGATGTGGCAGGCCGGAAACAGCGTCGAGTTGCGCAGTCCGCAACGAGACGACGCCGAGTGGAGCGCCGTGGCGATGCTGGCCTACGACGCGGAGTTTTTATATCTGGGCGTCAGTTGCACGCGGGCCGCCGGCTGCAAGTATGCCAACAACCCGGACCAGCCGCGCCCGCGCGACGCGGAACTGGGCGACCAGGATCGCGTGGAAGTGTTGCTCGACGTCGATCGTGATTACACGACCTACTATCGCCTGACGGTCGACCAGCGCGGTTGGACTTGCGAGAGTTGCTGGCACGACGCGAGCTGGAATCCGCAATGGTTCGTGGCCAGCGGCGGCGAGGAAGGAACGTGGACCGCCGAAACGGCGATTCCGCTTTCGGAATTGGGGAGCCAACTGCCCACGTCGAAAACCATCTGGGCCGCCGGCATCCAGCGCGTGGTGCCCGGCGTCGGATTCCAATCGTGGACCACGCCGGCCTCCAGCGAGATCCAGCCCGAGGGATTTGGGTATCTGGTTTTTCAGTAGCCCCGCACCCAGACAACCAGTTGCCTAGTCCACCGCGGACGACCGTTGCGCCGCTTGAGGATACTCCAGCCGCTTAGCGTTTCGAGAACTGCGTGCCCTTGCGTGCGCCGCGGAGACCGTAGTGCTTGCGTTCTTTCATGCGGCTGTCACGCGTCAGCAGGCGGTTAAGGCGCAGCGGATCGAACGTTTCGCTGTCGAATTTGATCAGCGCGCGGGCGATGCCCAGCATGATGGCGCCCGACTGGCCGGAGATGCCTCCGCCGTGGACGCGAATGGAAATGTCGACCGCGGTTTGCTTGCCGCTTTTGACCAGCGGGGCCAGCACGTTGCGGCGGTCTCGATCGTTGGGAAAATACTCTTCGAACGGACGTTCGTTGACGATGATCGTGCCCTGACCCGGACGAAGGCGCACGCGGGCGACCGACGTTTTGCGGCGGCCGGTTCCCAGAAAATCGTTGGCCTTGGATTGCTTGGCGACTACCATCGGTTTCCTTCTGAGTGCAACTTGCCGTTTATCGTGAAATAATCCATGGACGAAAGCCGGGGCCCTTTACTTCACCGCCAACTCTTTCGGCTGCGGATCCTGGGCCTGGTGCGGGTGCTTGTCGCCGACGTAGACCTTCAGCTTGTCCAGCATCTTGTAGGCCAGCTTGTTCTTGGGCAACATGCGGCGGACCGCCTCGATCAGAATCATCTCCGGCCTCCGCTCGAAACGCGTGCGGGCCGTTTCACGGCGCAGGCCCGGGTAGCCGGTGGTCCAGGTGTATTCCTTCTGGTCCCACTTCTTGCCCGAGAACACGATCTTTTCGGCGTTCACCACCACGACATAGTCGCCGGTGTCGACGTGCGGGGTGTAGGTGGGGCGATGTTTGCCCATCAAGATCACGGCGATATCGCTGGCCAGGCGGCCGACGACTTTTTGATCGGCATCGACCAGCCACCACTTCTGCTCCAACTCGCCCGGCTTGGCCATATAGCTTTTGACCGTCGCCGTCTTCATGTGCGGACTGCTCATCACTCAACTCCAACAAGCCGTCAAGCCGTCGGCCTGACCAGGCGACCGGCCTGGGTGCTCAAACGAAACTGCCAATTTACCGGCTTGCGGCGAAGTGTTCAAGGCGTATGACGCCACAATTCGTGGGTAGCGGAGGGACCATGCGGGTGGCTGGGACGCCTTTCGGGCCGGGCCACAATCTGGCACAATCGACGTAGAGCCAGCGGACAAAGCCGCCGGGGACTGTCCCGATTTTGCGGAGTCCGCGGAGCAAAATGGGACTGTCCCCCTCTCCGAAAGGCTTTGTCCGCCGGCTCGTAGCCGCACCGTCGAGAAACAGTTTAGCCCCCGCTGGACGAAGGAAAAGCGGCCTAAACTTGAATACCACCCACTTTCCGCATTGATCCGACCGCGTCAACCCCGCCCAAACACCCGCCAGAGCCCCGCGAAGATCCATGATTGTCGCCACCACGAAAGAGACGTTCCCCGGCGAGCGCCGCGTCGCTCTGGTTCCTAATAGCGTGCCAACGCTCGTGAAACTTGGCTGCGAAGTGCACATCGAAGCCGGGGCCGGACTGCCGGCCGGCTTCAGCGATGCACAGTACGCCGAAAAGGGCGCGAAGATCGTCACCCGGGCCGAGGCGTTTGCCGCCGACTGCCTGCTGCAAATCCGCGCCCTGGGCGCCAATCCGCAAGCGGGCCTGGCCGATCTGCCGCTGTTGCACGCCGGCCAGGTCGTGATCGGTTTGTGCGATCCGCTGGGCATGCCCCGGCAGGCGCAGGCCCTGGCCAAAACGGGCGTGACACTCTTTTCGCTGGAGCTGGTGCCGCGGATCACCCGGGCGCAGAGCATGGACGTGCTCAGCTCGCAGGCCACCGTGGCCGGCTATCGGGCCGTGCTGCTGGCCGCCACCACCTTGCCCAAGATGTTTCCGATGATGACCACGGCGGCCGGCACGCTTACGCCGGCGAAAGTTTTTGTCGTCGGGGCCGGAGTGGCGGGCTTGCAGGCGATCGCCAGCGCGCGCCGCCTGGGGGCCGTGGTGTCGGCCTACGACGTGCGCGACGTGGTCAAAGAACAAGTGCAAAGCCTGGGCGCGAAATTCGTCGAGATGCCGCTGGAAGCCGGAGGGTCCGAGAGCAAGGGGGGCTATGCCAAGGCGATGGACGAGGCCTTCTATCGCCGCCAACGCGAACTGATGCTCAAAGTCGTCGCCGAAAACGACGTGGTGATCACAACTGCCGCCGTGCCGGGCAAGAAGGCGCCGATTCTGCTCACTGCCGAGATGGTCGCCGCGATGGCGCCCGGCTCGGTGATCGTCGACGTGGCGGCCGAGCGGGGCGGCAACTGCGCCTTGACCAGGCCGGGCGAGACGGTGGTCGCGCACGGCGTGACGATCTTGGGCCCGGCTAACTTGCCTTCGGAAGTCCCCTACCACGCCAGCCAGATGTTCGCCAAGAACATCGTCACCTTCCTGGCCCACCTGCTCAAAGACGGCAAGTTCCAGTTGGACCTCGAAGACGAAATCACTCGCGAAACCCTGGTGGCCCAGGACGGCCAAGTGGTGAACGCCCAGGTGCGCGCAGCGCTCGGCCGGCCCGAACTAGCGGCCGCGACACCGTAGATCGGGCGTCCTCTTTTCCTCTCTGGGCGGACTCGCCGACCTGGCAGAGATCCGTCAACGCGGACCGGCAACAAGCTCGGGCGATTCGGTCGCTTGCGCGACGCCGGCAATCGCGGGCGCGGCGCCTTGCGACGAAGTCAGATGCTCGGCAATCTCTTCGGTCATGCGCAAATTGCATTGCAGTGCCATCAGCAAGTCGGTCGTGGTGACCACGCCGCAAACCAGGCCGTCGCGCAAGACCGGCAGGCAGCCGATGCGTCGGGCGAGCATCTGGGCGATGGCGGCATCGACGGTCGTTTCGGCGGTAACGATCCAAGGATCGGCCGTCATCGCGTCGGACACTTTCGAGCCCGTGCGCGAGCGGACGTCACGGTCGCTCAGGACGCCGACAAGCGAGCCATCGGTCGAGCAAACCAAAACATGGCGAATGTCCCGGTCCTGCATCTTCTTGAC
The DNA here is from genome assembly GCA_041499515.1 of Planctomycetia bacterium. GTDB lineage: Bacteria > Planctomycetota > Planctomycetia > Pirellulales > PALSA-1355 > PALSA-1355. The sequence continues at coordinate 11,424 of JBGQKM010000148.1, forward strand.
GACGTCCACCAGGTTGTCCGACGGCTGCGCGCTCGTGATCGCATGGCTCATGAGATGTTGCACGAGCATCCGACCGTGCGCAAGTCCGTCAATGTCGTTGAAGAGAATTCGCAAGATCCCTTGCCGCTTTTCCACGAATCGTTTTTGCAATTCCTTCGGGATCATACGTTGGAGCGGAAAAACGGGTCAGAACTATTTACATAAGGTGCCGTAAATAGTTCTGACCCGTTTTATTTCCCTGACCCGTTTTATTTCCGTTTTATTTCTTTCTGCGGCGAACAGCGGCCGCTGCCAGGCTGATGACTCCGATGGTCAACAACGCCCAGGTCGAGGGTTCGGGCACCGGCACGAGATTAAATGCGATGCCGTACTCGCGTGTTCCGGGGCCGCCTCCACCTACCATGGTGTAGGCCGGGCCGGACGCCAGGAATGTACCTGCGGGCAACAGGGTGTTGAACTCCGAGCCGTTGTTGAAATAGGTGTCCTCCCCGGAAGTGTTGATGTCGAATGCAATGCCCCGGCCCCAGTGCCCAACGAGATCGCCGGGCTGAACAGCCACGGGCGTGATAGGCTCCGTGAACACCCCATTGAAGAGCCCGCCATCGAAATCACCGCTGTCAAAGATCACCGAATACTCGTTCAGAATGCCGGTGGGGCGAAACACGAGCGCATGGAAATCAAACGGACCGTGGAAGTCCGTAGACGTGGGTTCCAGTCCGGAAGCAAACGTGAAGCTGTCAAGGATTCCGGTCTGAGAGATCGGATTCTGAAGCTGAATCGACAGGACGGTAAAGCCATCCGAGGGCAGGTCAAATGCTTCGTTGGGATCATTGCCGACAGAAGCTGCGTTGACACGGCTCGACAGCGCGAGCAAAACGAACGCTGCGGCGGAAACGAAAGCGGATGCAGTTGTTTTTCTCAAAGGTGCACCTTTCGTGTGCGTGGCTTAAAACGTCAGTCCAAGGGCGTGCGCCAACAGCTTGAAGAAATAGCAGCCGAGACTGCGGTCAGGAAACTGCCGGAAAGAAAGCTAGTTCAAACGCCAAGAAGTGCGGTAGAGTCGCAGCGTTTTCTCGAAGGGTGAAAAGAACTAGCTGATTGAGAAATTGTTTTCGCCTTCAGGGGGCGGTCAATCCTTGCGGCCACCAATATGGTGGGGACTTTGAGTGAATGCAAGCGAATTCTCGGCCACACGCCCCAGAATGCTCCATATACTGGAAAATATGTTCTGGAACGTGGTGAGCGGCGCGTGTTTGGAACGGAAAACGGGTCAGAACTATTTACGTAAGGTGCCGTAAATAGTTCTGACCCGTTTTCTTCAGGCCGGAAAAATCGGCTTGCCGGTCAATATCTGATGTCCCCTCTTTTTTTCAACCGGGCAAGCCCAAAGCACGCCGGCCGGCGTCGGACACTCGGGCGGAGGTCCAGGGGGGATTCCAGGTGAAATCGACGACCACGTCGCGCACGCCCTTGAGCTTCAGAACGCGCTCGCGAATGCCCGGCTCGACGCGGCCTCCGCCGGCGGTGACCAAAAAATCGTACCGCGGACGGCCACGGTGCGGCATCGTCACGAGTATTGTAACAACGCCGCCCTGCTCGCGGACATCGTAGACATAGCCCATGTCCACCACGTTGGCGTCGATCGTGTAAAGCTGTTCGTCGCGCACCTCGCGAAGCGCGTTCCAGATCGCCGGCTTGAGCGGCGCGGTCTGCTTAGTCTCGCCGACTTTCGCCAGCCCGCCGGTGGCGCTGGCCGCGATCATGCGGGGCAACTCGGCCGCGTGTGCTTCCAGCGGATTCAAGAGTTGGTGCCGCAATTGCTCGATCTTGGCGGCGGCCCCCTGCCCTTCATACGGCAACATCAGATAGGCGTTCTTCTGGCGAATCGAGGTGCCGGCCTTGAGGTCGGCGTGGCTGGCCGGATAACGGCTCCATAGTTGGCCGTGCCCGTCGTAGTGCAACTGCGGCACGCCGCCGTGTTCCAGGCCGTCAAAACCCTTGGCCGAATGCTCCAGCCACAAGGCGACAAACGCGTCGTGACTCGTTCGGTGGAAGAAACCGACTCCCCACAGATTCTTTTGGTGCTCCGGCGGCACGCTCCCCTCGTGCAGCTTGCCCTGCTGGTCGATCCACACCGAGTCGGTAAACGAGTAGCCCGAAAAAACCCACTCGTCGTCCCGCATGGCCTCGATCGAGACATCCTTGACGACGTCGATCCGGCCTTCCTTGAAGAAGTACGGCAGGCCGGCATAAAACACATACGTCTGATCCATGTGCACCCGGCTGGGCGTGAACAGCGGATGCACGGGGCTGTGGGGAAATCCCCAGCGGCGCACGCGCGCACACAACGGCCCGCGCACGACTTCATCATTGGGACAGCGCTCCCAATTGCGCATCCGCAGCTTCTGAAAACCGCCGGCGTCGACATAATCGTGGGCCCAGTCGATGCCCGGCGGCTCGCCGTGCCCCTTGCCGCCGGCGTACAGCTCGAGGCCATGCTGCCGTTTGGAGACCAGCCGTTCCAACTGCCCCTCTTGATGCGACAATTGGGCCGTGAAATGATGGTTCTCGATGTCCAGCCCATATCCTTCGCCCCGCACGCGCAGGTCGGTCGTGTAGTCGGGCCGCTCGGCCAGCGTATTTCCAAAAAAAACCAGGTACGTCGTTTGCCGGTGCGCCGCGACGTCGGCCAGAAACACCAGGCGGCAATGGCGTTCTTTTCCGCGTCGCAATTCGTCATAGACCTGGCAAGGAATCTCCAAGAGCGTGTTCGCGCCAGCCTCCACGCGCACCACGCGCACCTCGCGCCCCAGGTCGGTCGTCTGGTCAGCTCGAAAGGCGACCGCAAGATCCACCGGCTCGCCCGACCGCTCGATGCCGACCGTCTCGAACAGGTTGACCGGTTTGCAAAAGCTCCAGCCCTCGGCCCAGCGGGCCCAGGCTTTCGCCAGGTTCTCCACGGCGACAAACTGGTCGGCGGAGAGAGCCGGCTGAGCCGACTTGCCCTGCGTCTGCTGCTGGAAGACCAGGGTATCCTTCATCGATTCCGCCAACGACATGGCCAGGTCCAATTCGCCGGCCTGATACGCCGCCTGCACCAGCCGCAACTTCTCCGCCACGCTGTCGCTACGATCGTCGTAAGAAAATGCCTTCATGAGTTGATTCTCGCCGTGGTCGCCGGGCAAGCAGCCTACG
>JBGQKM010000149.1:0-14617 GCA_041499515.1 Planctomycetia bacterium
CCCAGCGTACCACTTCTCGGTGGCCAGCACGGTGATTGATCCCAGCGGGCTCTTCACGTATTACGTCCTGAACATGACGAGCCAGTCGTGGCGCACTTCCGACGACGTCAACCAGACCCTCTGGCAGCATTGGGTGCAGATCGTCGTGCCGACCGGCCCGATCAGTAACACGGCGCTATTATTGATCGACGGCGGTTCGACCAATCCGAACCCGCCGGCCAGCCCCGACCAGGTGCTGGTGATCGCGGCTCTGCAAACGCATTCCGTGGTGATCGACTTGAAGGACATTCCCAACGAGCCCTTGACTTTCACGGGCGACATCCCAACCCGGACGCGCTCGGAAGACGCGATCATCGCCTACTCGTTCGACCAGTTCATGAAACATATCGGCGACCCTGGAAACGATTCCTGGCCGGTGTTGGTGGCCATGGTCAAGAGCGCCGCCCGTGCGATGGACAGCGTGCAAACCTTCATTCCCACGGTCGATGTTGGCGCGCATATCGACGACTTTGTCGTCACCGGCTATTCGAAGCGCGGCTGGACGACGTGGCTCACCGCGGCGGTCGACGATCGCGTGATCGGGATCATGCCGGGCGTGTTCGACAATTTGAACCAGGGCCCGCAAATGGTTCATCACTTCGGGGTGTACGGCAACCGCGATCCCTCCGACCCCAGCGTCGTGGGCGGCTTCTCGGCGGCGGTGCAGGACTATACGGATATGAACATCTTCGAGCGCATCCTCTCGCCCCAGGGCGAACAGCTTTCGCAAATCGTCGACCCCTATCGGTACCTGAACAACGGGCGGTTTACGATCCCCAAGCTGCTGCTCGATTCGGCCGGCGACCAGTTTTTCGTGTCCGACTCGGCCCAGTTTTATTTCGACGACCTGCCCGGCACCGACAACTACATTCGGTATTTTCCCAACACGGACCACGGTCTGGCGGACGCCGCCAACGACGTCTTGAGCAGCTCGCTGACGTTTTATTCCGCAATTCTCAGCGACAGCCCGCTGCCAAAGTTTTCCTGGACGGTCGCGACCGACGGATCGATTCACGTGCAAACCGTCGACGTGCCGACGCAAGTCAAGCTGTGGCAAATCACCAATCCCACTCAGCGCGACTTCCGCAAGGATTACATCGCCAGCAACCTTGTCTGGACCAGCTCGCCCCTGAGCGACCAGGGGGGCGGAGTGTACGTGGGCAGCACGCCCATGCCCGCCGCAGGAGCCACGGCGTTCTTCGTCGAGCTGACCTTCAACAGCCCGGTCCCGGGCAATCCGTACGTGTTTACGACCGAGATTCACGTCAACACGAATATCGCGCTGGCGGCGTGGAAGTTTTTCCCGGTCGTGCAAAACGTTGCGAGCCCCGCCGCCGCGAATATAAACACCTTGGACGCCACGGCCGCGGACCTGAACGCGACGGCCTTCGCGCTGGCGGCGCAAGCGGCCGCGGCCTCCTGGGCCGATGAGGCCACCACTTTCGCGGGACCGCCCGTGGTAATCCCGGCGCCGATCGCTTCGGCCGACCGAGGCGCCACGGCTTCTTCCGCCATCAGCACGGTCGATTCCAGTAGGGCTCTGGCATTCGACACCGGGCCCGATAAAGAATCCGTCAATGAAGCCGTCGATGTCGTCTTCGGCAGGGCACTTGACGAAGCCATCGTTTGACCGGCCGTGTTGCCTCGGCGAAGCCTACTTCTTTTCCGCTGGCAAAGCGAAGTTGCCGGCCAGGGTGTGCCACACGCTGTGGATGTGATTGGCCAGGTTGCCGGCCGAGTCGGGCTGGGTATTGTTGAACTCGATCAAGAACGTGGCGCCCTGGATCCGGTAGTCGTGGCCCACGCCCGCGGCGTCGCCGCCCGCCCAGCAGAACTTGATGCCGCTGGTGCCTTCCTTGTCGATGGCGGCTAGCCGTTCTTGCGCTACGTCGGCCGGCACGTTGTGCGCATATTCTTCGATGAGCGTCCGCAGGATCGCCACTTGTTCTTTCGACATTTCTCCGGCGGACAGACCGGCGGCCGGCGAAATTGGCGGCGACGCGGCCCCCGCGCCGCGGACGTCGCCCGGCGCCTTGGCGGCGACGATAGCCGTTTTTCGCTGCTCGGGCGTCAGGGAATGCAAAAGCTCAAAGGCCAATTCTTCTTCCTTGGCCAACACGCGCAGGCCCTTCTTGAACTCCGGACCGTAATCGGCCAACAGCGCGCCGGGATTGGCGCCGAAAAAGGTGGGCGTGGAGGAAATCACCCGGTTGTGGTCCACCACGAAATTGAGCGAAAGGTGGTGTCCCTCGATGCTCAAGCCCCAGCGGCTATCGGCCTGCGGTTGGCCGAAGAGCGTAAAAAAGTATCGCTGCGGATCGCGCAGCGGTCCGTCGCTGCGGCTTTTTTCCAGTTCGTGCAGAATGCTTTCCAACTGCATGATCTTGGTGGCTTTGCCATAGCCGGTGGCGCTGAGCCCGCTTTGCAGCAATTTGAGCGCCGCCCGCCGCTGCGCGTCGTTCATCTCCTTGACTTGCAAGCCCTTGCGCGTGGGCTTGGGGATGTAGTGCCAGTCGGTGCGCTGCGGCGCGTCGTAGGCCAAAAGCGCGGTCGCGCGTTGGGTCTCGTTGAGCGTCTGCACGAAGCGCTCGGCGGCTCCGGTCATGTCGACGCCGCTGGAGGCCATTCTCAGATAGCTGAAGCCGGCCGCGACAGCCAGCCCCATCACGAGCAGCGAAAGACTTAATCGGCGGTGGCTCATGGCGAGAAAATCCCTATGTTTGCTGTATTTCAAAGCAGGTCCTCGAAACTTCGCGCTCAGTATACCGCTGGAGGAATCGTCTGACGAGCATTTTCCAGAAGCTTTTCAACCCGACCGGCTAACGATTGGCTGCCGGGTGTTGATGGTCGTCGGCGTGCGGGTCGAGACGATGGTGGTGATCGTCGATATGAAGATGCACTCCCGGCAGCGCCGCCAGCAGCCGCTCGATCCCCGCGTCGGTCACGCTGGTTCCGTCCAAGTACAGCGATTCGAGGTTCGATAGGCCGTGCAAGTGGTCGAGCCCCGCATCGGTTATCGGCATGTCGATCAAGTGCAGGAACCGCAACTCTTTCAGTTCCGCCAGGCTTGTCAGGCCCGCGTCGCTAATGCGAGGGCTTGCCAATCGCAGTTGCTCCAGCCTCGGCAGCCGGCTGATCAGCGCCAATCCTCGATCGGTGATTTCGGTGTGCGAGCAATTGATTCGCAGCAGTTGGTCTTCCAGCCCTTCGAGTTGTGGCAGGTCGTCGTCGGTGACGATGGCCCGGTCGAGGCGGATCTGGTCCGACTGCCCGTCGCGCACGGCCTGGATTTGCTCGGCCAGGCTCAGCTCGCTGCGAGCTGGCGTCGCGTTGTCGCTCGGCGATGAAGTCGAGCAGGCGACGCCCCCCAACGCCAACAGGGCCAGCGCTGTCAGCGTCAAAGTCCAAGCAAATTGCAGAGTCGAGTCGGCGAGTTTCATGTTGCGTCGGCCTCTTTCCACTTTGCCTAGCTGCGACACTTGGGGCAGGCCAGCACATAGCGTGTGATGCCCGAGGCACGCGTTTGCCGAACGATCATCACGTTGCCGCAGCGCGGACAATACTCGGCCGGCTCCTGCATTTCTCCCCGATCCGCACGGGCCTGGCAAGCGACGCACTCGGTGGTCTGGGGGAAAACCTCCAGCCGCTCTCGGCCAATCGGCCGGCCACACGACTGGCAGGCGCGGGCCATCGGCCAGTCTTCGTCGCTCTCCTGCGGAGCCGGCCGAACGACTAGCCCAACAGTGTCGCACTGGGGGCACGTGAATTTTCCGGCGGCCGCGCGAAACAACTCGCCGATCAGGTCCGGCTCGGGCTCGACGCCGCGCCGCGCCATCTTGACCTGCCGCAGCCAGTCGAGCATGGCCCCCGGCCCGCAAACGAACGTCCAGCCGCAGCGTGGACAGGCAAGTTCGGACAGTTCGGACATGGAAAACCCCTCACGACATGGCGCTGCCGCGGCCGGCAGGAAGTGGCACAGTTTGAGGGCGTGTCAGCGAAAAACGGCTAGCGATCATTCTCGCGCCACCTGAAACATTGGCAGCAGGAGTGGAACTAGCACGATCCAAACTGCCAATCCGATGAGCATCCCCCGTATTGGTCGCCGCACGATGATGCCAACGACGCCGCCCACTGGCACCAGGAGCAATGATAGATAGAAAATCCCTGCTAGATACCATTCAGCTTGGGAATCGTAGATTTCATTCTGCCACGACAAGCGGCAGAGCGCGGCCGCAATTCCAATCCAGAATACGACCCCGAACATCTCTCGGAGCGTATACTGTCGTCCTATAGATCGCATGCCCTCGATTCTAGCAGAGGTGGCGGCTAGTCGCCTGTCGGAGTCGGATCTGGCGCAACTTCAGCCAACCGTCCTGCCCGCCGCCAAGGCCGACCAGTGGTAAGTTGCGTTCGCGTTACACAGAAGGCCACCCTTGATTTCCCTCACCCTAGCCCTCTCCCGGAGGGAGAGGGGATCGGCGCGCGGCGGCTAACTGCCGATCGTCCGCCAATCGGCGTCCGCATCGCCCGTCAAACGCGGCAGATCGGCCTGCATCGCCTCGGGATATTTTTGGACGGCGCCGGTATTGAAGATCACAACCTTTTCATCCGGCCCGATCCAGTTTTCCGCCCGCAGTTGCTCAAGCGCCCCGATGCAGGCGGCCGATTCGGGGCAAATCGCCAGGCCCTCGCTCTGCATGCCCACGGCCATCCACTCCCGAATGCGCGATTCGTCGACGGCGATGGCGCGCCCGTGGCTGGCGCGCACGGCGTCGAGAATCATGAAATCGCCGATCGCGGCCGGCACGCGGATGCCGCTGGCGATGGTCGACGCGTGGACAAACGGTTCGGCAAAACGGTCGCCACGCTCGAATGCCCGGACGATCGGCGCGCAACCGTCGGATTGCACGGCCACCATGCGAGGCCGCTTCGCATCGGAAAGCCAGCCGAGGAGCGCCAGTTCGTCAAAAGCCTTCCACATCCCAATCAGTCCGGTGCCACCGCCGGTCGGATAGAGAATCACCTCCGGCAGGCTCCAGCCGAGTTGTTCGGCCAATTCGAGCCCCATCGTCTTTTTGCCCTCGATGCGATAAGGCTCCTTGAGCGTCGAAACGTCGAACCAGCCCAGCCGCTCCTGGCCTTCGCGCACGATACGGCCGCAATCGGTAATCAGCCCGGGCACGAGAAACGTTTTCGCTCCGGCCAAATGGCACTCGTACTGATTGATCGCCGGCGTATCGTCGGGCATGAACACGAATGCCTCCATGCCAGCCCGCGCGGCATACGCCGCCAGTGCGCCCCCGGCGTTGCCCGCGGTCGGAATCGCCAGGCGATGCAACCCAAACTGTTTAGCCATCGTCACCGCCAGCGCCAGGCCACGGCTTTTGAAGGTGCCGGTCGGCAAGCGCGATTCGTCCTTGACCCACAGGTTGTTCAGTCCGAACCGCGCGCCTAAACGGCGACAGTGCACCAGCGGCGTCATCGTCTCGCCCAGAGAGACCACGGCCTGGGCATCGGCATAAGGAAGCAATTCGCGATAGCGCCAAAAGTTTGCCGGGCGGCTGGCCAGCAACGGCTTCGAGATCGCCCGCCCCACGGCGTCCAGATCGTAGCGCACCCAAAGCGGCCGGTCGCGGTGCAGGGTCTGCGGCCGGTCGGCGGCCAGACGGGCGCCATCCAGGGCGCTTTCCAGGTGCGTGACGAAACAAGACATCGAATGCTGGTTCCCCGGACGAACGATGGAGATTGATTCCAACTCAACTGGAGCCAGTGTATCGCTAGCGCGGTTTTTTCGACACGACCGAACCGGCGTGGCGTGGCGATGCTCTTGACGGCATGTTCGGTGCGTCGCGTCGAATTTGCCCTTGTTTCGTGCGGCAATCCCGGGTAAACTACTTACCGACAAGTAACTTGTTTGAACGAGTTTCCAGAATGGCCTCGGCAACAGAAAGTGCGATCGCCAATAAGCTGCTCGAAGCGGCGATCCGCCTTTTTGCGCAAAAAGGGTATCCGGCCACTTCGACGCGCGAAATTGTCGAGGCGGCCGGCGTGACCAAGCCCATGCTCTATTACTACTTCCAGAGCAAGGAAGGGCTGCTGGCCGCGGCCATGGGACACTTTCTGGACAGGTTTCACCAGCGGCTGCTGGGCGTGGTTTCCGAGTCCCGCGATCCCTACGAGCAGCTTGTCGAATTGGTTTGGGCCCACCTGGACTTCTGTCACGAGCACAAACCCCTGGCCCGTTTGTTCTATGCCCTGTACTTCGGGCCGGACGACCAGAAGTGCCTGGTCGATTTACAAAAATACGCCGACCAGGGGCACGAATTACTGACACAAGGCGCCGCGCAGGCGATTGCAGCGGGCCTGGTGCGGGCCGAATGCCAGGCCGAGTTCGTGATGGCCTTGCACGGCATGATCAATATTTGGGTCATCGCCGCCCTTAACGGCGAAGCGGAGCTCGATGCGCCCCTGGCCCGGCGGATCGTCGACGACTTGTTACGTGGATTTCGAAAAACCTGAAAACCTCGCCGATGGGCCGCGGCGCCAAGCGCGGCTGAGTTTGATGCATGCCATCATCAAAAACCGTGTTCGAGCGGTCCTGTGGGCGGCGGCCTGCTGCCTGGCGGTGGCGCTGGGATGCAATCGGCAGGAGCGCGAAAAATTGCCGGCCGAAGCCGACGCCTCGCCCGAGAATTCGCAGGCCATCAAGGTCACGGTTCAGCCCGTCACCTTCCGCGCGGTGCAACGCCAGGTGGGCGTGGTCGGCACGCTGCACGGGTACGAGGAGATCTCGCTGGGGGCAAAAGTCATGGGTCGCGTGCGAAAGATTTCGCACGACGTGGCCGATCGCGTGAGGCCGGGCGAGGTCTTGTTGGAAATCGATCCCACCGATTATCAGCTCGATGTTCGCCAGGCTCAAAAGTCGTTGCAGGTCGAGTTGGCCAAGCTGGGGTTGTTGGACCTTCCCTCCGCGAAAATCGACGTGACCCGCGTTCCGACGGTCATCCAAGCGCAGGTGCGGCGCGAGAATGCTCAGACGCGGATGGAACGTGCCAAGACGCTGGTGGCGCGTAAGGCGAGCCCCGAAGAGGAGCTGACCGAAAAGACCTCCGAGTTTCGCGTCGCGCAGGCGGAATATGACAACCAGGTCCTGGTCGCCAAAACGGGTATCGCGGCCATTCAGGTCAAGCAAGAAGCCCTGGCCATCGCCAGGCAACAGCTTCAAGACACGCTCATTCGCGTTCCAGAGCCGAGCCAGCCGGTGCCCGGCGCGGGAAAAGGGGTGACGTACGTCATCACCAGTCGCCCGGTGTCCGAAGGCAGCTACGTCACCTCGGGGACCGAGGTCTTCAAGATCGTGATCGACCAGCCCTTGAAGTTCCGCGGCCCGGTGCCCGAGCGCAAAAGCGGCGAAGTGCGTTTGGAACAAAAGGCCGCGGTCTACACGGCGGCCTACCAGCATCCGTTTCCCGGGGTCGTGACGCGGATCAATCCTTCGGTGGATCCCCAGACCAGAACCTTCGAAGTCGAGATTCTCGTTCCCAATACACAAGGTGAATTGAAGCCCGGCGGTTTTGCCAAAACGGCCATCTACACCGAGATCGACCAGCATTCCGCCACCGTGCCGTTGGAGGCCCTGGTGTATTTTGCCGGCGTGACGAAGATCTTTTTAGTCGAAGACGGACGCGCCAAGGAAGTGCAAGTAACGCTGGGCGTGCAGGACACGCAGTGGGTCGAAATCGCTTCTCCCAAACTTCCCGAAGGCGCCCAGGTGGTCACCAGCGGCCAAACCGCCATCGCCCATGGGACCGAGGTGGCCCAGCGCGCCGCGCCTGCCGAGAGCGCCGCCACGCTGGCCACCGACGGCCCTGCGCGCCCCAAGGACGTCGAGCCCGCGACGCCGGTTGCCCGCAGAGAGACCTCTCCGTGAACATCTCCGAGATCTGCATTCGCCGTCCGATCTTCACCTGGGTGCTGGTGGCCATTCCGGTGGTGATGGGAGCGGTTTCCTACTTCGAGTTGGGCGTCGATCTGTTTCCCAAGGTCGATTTTCCGGTGGTCTCCGTCACGGCGACGCTGCCGGGAACCAGCCCCGAGGAAATGGAAACCAGCGTGACGCGGCACATCGAGGAGGCCATCAACACGGTTTCTGGAGTCGACGAACTGCGATCCACGGTCCGCGAGGGCATGACCATGGTCGTGGTTCAATTCGTCCTGCAAAAGGACGGCGACGTCGCGGCCCAGGAAGTCCGCGACAAAATGTCCTCGATCATGAAGCAATTGCCCGACGGCATCGAGCCGCCGCTGGTCGACAAGTTCGACCTCGATTCGGCGCCGATCATGACCATCGGCGTGTCGGGCCGGCGCGACGTGCGCGAAGTGACGGAAATCGCCAAGCACGAGATTCAAGAAGTGTTGCCCAAAGTGTCCGGCGTGGGACGCGTTTTCCTCTCGGGCGGCCGCACGCGGGCGATGAATATCATTGTGGATATCAACGCGCTGATTTCCTATGGGCTGAGCGTGGAAGACGTGCGGCAGGCGCTGGTCACGCAGCATTTGGAGGTGCCCGGCGGCATCGTGCAGCAAGGCCCGCGCGAGCTGGTGCTGCGGACGCTGGGGCGATTGACGACCGCGGCGGAATTCGACGAACTAATCGTGGTGAATCGCAACGGGTATCCGATTCGCGTCAAGGACGTCGGACGCACCGAGGATTCGATCGAGGAGCCGCGCGGGCTGACGCGCATGGACGGCGAAAACGCGGTGAGCCTCTTCATTCAGAAACAGTCGGGAACCAACACGGTCCAAGTGGCCGACGGCGTCGAGGCGCTGTTGAAAACCATCGCGCGGCGGCTGCCCAAGGACATCCACATCGAGATCGTCAACGACCAGTCGCGCTTTATCCGTCGTTCGATGGCCGAAGTCAAGTTTCATTTGCTGTTGGCCGCCGTGCTGGTGTCGCTGACCATCCTGCTGTTCATTCGCGATTGGCGCACCACGCTGATCGCCACGCTGGCCATTCCCACCTCGATCATCCCCACGTTCCTGTTCATGAGCCGGATGGGATTCACGCTCAACAACATCACGATGCTGGCCCTGATTCTGGCGATCGGCATCGTGATCGACGATGCCGTGGTGGTGCACGAAAATATTTTCCGGCACATGGAAGAAGGCGGCCTGGACGCCATGGCCGCGGCCCGTAAAGGCACCAAGGAAATCGTCCTGGCCGTGCTGGCCACTAGCCTTTCGCTGGTCGTCATTTTCCTGCCCGTGGCCTTCATGGGCGGCATGGTGGGCCGTTTTTTCAGCAGCTTCGGCATGACCGTGGCCTTTGCCATTCTGATGAGCCTGTGCGTGTCGTTCACGCTCACGCCCATGCTCTGTTCGCGCTTCCTGAAACTCGACCCGTCGCACGTCGGCCGTGCCCAATCCAAGTCGGGCCGGATCTACCGTTCGATCGACTGGTTTTACGGCCAGGCGCTCCGCCTGGCCTTGCGCCATCGAATCGTGGTGGTGCTGCTGTGCATTGGCGTGGTGGCCTGCACTGGGCCAATCGCCCGGCGGATGGGCGTCAACCTGATTCCTCGCGATGACCAAAGCGAATTTCAGGTCACGATCATCACGCCCGAGGGCTACACGCTGGAGCGGGCCGACCGGGTGTTCACCGAAATTGAAAACCGCATTGGCCAATTGCCCGGCGTGATTCATCGCTTTACGGTCATCGGCGAGAACAACAATTCGGCCGGCAAGGGACAAGGCGATGTGACCCGCGGCTCGATTTACATCCGGCTCAAGGATCTCGAGGCCCGAGCCTACTCGCAATTCGACGTGATGGCGCGGGCTCGCAAGATTCTCAAAGACTACCCTGACTTGCGAACGGCCGTGTCCGACGTATCGACGATTCAAGCGTCCGGTCAGGACAACCGGATTTTTCAACTCCTGCTGTCGGGACCCGACTTGGAACAACTGGCCAGGTATTCGACGACTTTGATCGAACGCTTGCGGAAGATCTCGGGCCTGGCCGACGTCGACACCACGCTCTCGCTGCGCAAACCCGAGGTGCAGGTGTCGATCGATCGCGAGCGGGCCAGCGACCTGGGCATTCCGGTGCAGACCATCGCCAGCACGCTCAACGTGCTGGTCGGAGGCCAGCCGATCTCGCGATTCACCGCGGGGACCGAGCAGTACGATATCTGGCTGCGGGCCGATAAGCAGTTTCGCGGAAATCCCCAGACGCTGGACTTGTTGAGCGTGCCATCGCCCAAAGTCGGCCTGGTCGAGTTGAGCAGCCTGGCCAAGGTGACCGAATCGCGCGGCCCCAGCCAGATCAATCGCTTCAATCGCCAGCGCACCGTCACGATTCTGGCCAATCCCGAAAAAGTGTCGTTGACCGAAGCGACGGACGCGGCCGAGGGGATCTTAAAGGAGATGCATTTGCCGCCTCAGTACGGATACGAGGTTTCGGGCCAAATCAAGACCTTGGGCGAGACGGCCTACTATTTCGTGATCGCGCTGGGCTTGAGCGTTTTGTTCATGTACATGATCCTGGCCGCGCAGTTCGAAAGCTGGATGAATCCGCTGGCGATCCTGTCGGCCCTACCGGTCACGATCCCGTTCGGCCTGCTCTCGCTCTTATTGTTTCGCCAGCCGATGGATCTCTACGCGATGTTCGGGTTGTTCATGTTGGTGGGCATCGTCAAGAAGAACGGCATTCTGCAGGTCGACAAAACCAACGAGCTGCGCCGCGGCGGCATGACCCGCGACGCGGCCATTCTGGAGGCCAACCACACGCGACTCCGCCCGATTCTGATGACCACCACCATGCTTATCGCGGCGATGACCCCCATCGCCTTGGGCCAAGGCCCCGGGGCCGGCGCGCGGGCCAGCATGGCCAAAGTCATCATCGGCGGACAGATGCTCAGCCTGCTGTTGGCCCTGCTGGTCACGCCGGTGACCTATTCGCTGCTGGATTCATTGACGCAGCGGTTTCGCCGCAAAAAGCCGGCCGTAACGGTTCAACCGACCGCCAAGCTTGCCGCCGCCGCGGCCGACTAGGTGCCTCCCAAAGCTCGTGTGGCGACGCGCGCTTCGTTGACTTTTGTTCCCCCGCGCCGTCACAATAAGCGCGTGTCGGCAGGGCACTCGCCCATCCGTGCCTCGGGAACCAGGAGAAGAGCCATGGGAACGTTTTGTTCGCCGTACAGTCGTTCTTTCCTGTCCACATGCGCGGCATTGATGACGGTCGGCTGGCTGACGGTAGTCGCCGCGGCACGGGCCGACGAGCTGCCGCGCTACAATCTCAAAATTGGTCAGGAAATCGTTTATCGCACGGCTGATCCACCGCAAGAATCCGACGACGGTGCTGGGGGCAAGAATTTGAGCCATTCCGTGACGGAGTGGATCGTCGACGTAGTCAGCCGCGATGCCGACGGATCGTGGTGGTTGGTGTTCCGCGAAAAGCTCTCACGCACTTACACCCACAATGGAAAGGACTCCAAGCAAGAACTCCAAACGGACGGTCACTTCCGCATCACCGCCGACGGCAAGTTTGTCGAGAACGCGACCATTCGCCCGATGCACGATCCCACGGCGTTGTTTCCCACGTTGCCCCCCGACGCCGCCGGCTTGAAGAACGGCTGGCAGGATTCGCTCACGTTGGACGAGACGCATCGCCAGTTTCACGCGGCGGCCGACGCCGCCCCCGACGGGGGCAATGAGTGGCGGTTCGTCGCAGAGATTCATTCGGCCTTGGATCCGATTTACGATCTTTCGACCACACGCGACTACGTCTTTGACCGCCCGTCGGGCCTCGTGCGCAAAATCGTGATCACGTATCGTCAAGGCTGGCCCGCAAAGAGCGCCGGATCAACCGAGCTGCACACCACCGAGTTGGCCGAGGTGCGCCAGCTCGACGCGAGCGACGCCGCGGCCATTGCCCAGCAAGCGAAAGACTATTTCGCGGCGATCGAAGAATACGAGCGCACGATCGATCGGGCACAACGCGATTTTGCGCACACGGCGGTGCAATACATTCGGGCCGAAGCAAAGCTCAAGGAAGTTGCCGACAAACTGACACTGCCCTGGCTGCGGGAAACGCTCGACGCCCGTCTGAAGCAACACAAGCGCGACATACAATATGCCGTGCAAGACGCCGTGAAATTCGCCAAGCTCGTCGACCGGCCCTCGGAAGATTGGCAAACCACTGACCTCGACGGCAAGCCGCGCGAACTTGCTGACTATCGCGGAAATGTCGTCGTGCTCGATTTCTGGTATCGCGGTTGCGGCTGGTGCATTCGCGCCATGCCGCAGATGAAGCAGTTGACCGACGATTTCGCCGGCCAGCCGGTCGCAATCCTGGGCATCAACTCGGACCCCGAGCTGGACGACGCGCGATTCGTGATCGATAAATTGAAGCTCAATTATCCCACGCTCAAGAACGGCGACGGCGAAGCGCGGATCAACATGAAGTACGAGATTAACGGTTATCCGACCCTGGTCGTGATCGACAAGAAAGGCGTGGTCCGCCACATCCACTACGGCTATTCGCCCACCCTGCGCAGCGAGCTTGGCGACATGATCCGCAGCCTGCTGGCCGAGCCGGCCGGCTGAGGTGCACTTTTAGCGCCGCTAGCACGTCCCCCGGCCTCGCGGTAAACTGCTCGCGTCGTCTTTGCGATGGCACGTTTGCACCGTCGTAGCGCACGCGCACCCTGGCGGAGATCCTTACAATGCGCCCAACTGCAACATCGTCGCTTAAATCGAGCAAGTGGACAGCTCTCACTTTCCTCATCGCGGCGGCCGTCGTGCAATGCGCGGCCGCTCTGGCCGATGATGCCGCGTCCGAAAATCGCTATCTCTACGTCGCGACGCCCGGCGTGCGCGATTATCTGGAATATGGTGGCCATGGGCTGCTGGTGTTCGACATCGATCGAGGGCACAAGTTTGTCAAGCGCATTGCCACGGCCGGACTTAACGAGCAAGGAAAGCCGCTGAACGTCAAAGGCATTTGTTGCAATGCCGCGACCGGCCGGATGTATATCAGCACGACCCGGCAGTTGATGTGTCTGGATCTGGCGACTGAGGCCATCCTGTGGGAAAAAGAATATGAGGCCGGCTGCGACCGGATGGCGATCGTGCCCGACGGAAAGATGATCTACTTGCCGTCGCTGGAAGGACCGTTCTGGGTGGTTGTCGACGCGGCAAGCGGCGAGGTGACGCGGAAACTCGTGACCAACTCGGGCGCGCACAACACGGTCTGCGGACTGTCGGGAGGTTTTGCGTACCTGGCCGGTTTGAAATCGCCCCTGTTGCGCGTGGCAGACACGAAAACCGACCGCTTGCTGACTGTGGGACCGTTTAGTGGCGGCGTGCGGCCCTTTACGATCGATGGGCGCGAGACGCGCTGCTACGTCAACGTGAACGATCTGTTGGGATTCGAGATCGGCGATCTTAAAACCGGCCAGAAACTCGCCAGCGTCATCGTGCAAGGTTTCGAGAAAGGCCCGACCAAGCGCCACGGCTGCCCGAGCCACGGTATCGGCCTGACGCCGGACGAGACCGAGCTTTGGGTGACTGATGCGGCCAACAGCCGCGTGCACGTGTTCGACGCCAAGGTCATGCCCCCGCGACAACTCGCGAGCATCGAGTTGCGCGATCAGCCGGGCTGGATCACCTTCAGCATCGACGGGAAATACGCGTACCCATCGACCGGCGACGTGATCGACACGAAAACGCGCCAGATCGTGGCATTGCTGGCCGACGAAGAGCAACGTCAGGTGCAAAGCGAAAAGATGATCGAGATCGACCTTCGCGGCACGCGGGCCGTGCGCGTCGGCGACCAATTCGGCATCGGGCGGGTCGTCGCCGATGCAAAATAGGCCCCGGGGGCAACTAGCTGGCGGAGCCCCAGTCGATTAGACTGAATGCTTCTTACCATCCTGACCCACCGTCCCGCTCGTTTCGTCCCACAGGAGTTTTTTCCCATGAGCGAAAGTATGCCCCAGGCCACCTCGCGGCGCGAATTTTTGCACCATACCGGCCGGGTCGCCGCGGCGACCGCTTTGGCTTCCATCGCGGTGCCCAAAGTGCACGCCGCCGAGGACAACACGATTCGCGTCGCGCTGGTTGGATGTGGCGGGCGCGGCACGGGCGCGGCGAGCAACGCCCTGAGCGTGCAGAACGGCCCGATCAAGCTGGTCGCCATGGCCGACGTGTTTCCCAACCGGCTCTCGGGAAGTTTCAACGCCCTGAAACAACAACACAGCGAACAGATGGACGTCTCCGAGGACCACAAGTTCATCGGTTTCGACGCTTATCAGCGGGCCATGGATTGTCTGCGGCCCGGCGACGTGGCGATCTTCGCGACGCCGCCGGCGTTCCGTTGGGTGCATTTCACCTATGCGATCTCCAAGGGCCTGAACGTCTTCATGGAAAAGCCGGTGACGGTCGATGGTCCGACCTCGCGCAAGATGTTCGCGCTGGCTGAACAATCGCGGCAGAAGAATCTCAAGGTGGGCGTGGGCCTGATGTGCCGTCACTGCAAGGCGCGGCACGAACTGTTCGATCGCATCAAGAACGACGA
>JBGQKM010000150.1:0-14613 GCA_041499515.1 Planctomycetia bacterium
CAGTGCGTCGCCGCGGCCACCGCGGTCGAGGCATTTTTTGTCCGGTCCGACGAGAACCGTCTCGACCGCGATCGCGGCGCCGCACAAACTTTTTTGTGCCTGGGCACCTCCGCGCGCCCGCCGCGGCCTCTTCTCTGTGTGCCACTGCTTGCTCGCCAAGCAGTGCTTCTTCTTGAGCCACGAGGCCACCGAGAGCTCGGAGGATTTTGCCACCGAGACCTCCGAGAACACAGAGTGACGGAGTTACGAGTTGACCCACTCTTTGTCTTCTCGGTGTTCTCGGCGTGCTCGGTGGCTCTCTTGCTTCCGTGTCAATCGAATCGGTCAGACTTATGCATCATTTGCAAAACTTCTGCTCGATGAGCGCGATGTCCGATCGTGAATCATGGCCGCGACTTGCAACGAGAAAACATTTTTTGCGCGCGCATAGGGTTGTTGGTGCACAAGTCGCGGGTTTCGGCACGGGTCGGTGGAGCCGAATGTTCGTAACCAGGCCCGAGCCCCTTGACCGTGCGGCGCGTTTGTCTCTATATCTAGAGAGATCCTATTTTGGGTCCGCGACCACGGGGGTTGTGGACCTGAGGTTAGGACGGCTTCCAGGGGTGAACTACCGTGACTATTGTTCGAGTGGGTGCGACGAAGAAGTATTCCGACGGTTGGGAATCGGCATTCGGCAAGGGAAAGAAGGCGACCGCGACCGCGGTGAAGAAGCCAAGCGGCAAGAAGTCGGGCGCCGCTAAGGCCTCAGCCAAAATGAAGTCCAGCGGCAAGAAGGGCAAGAAGAAGTAGTCGCCGGCGCGCGCGCCGCGCGCCAGAGCGTCAATCCACTCACGCCGGCGACCGCGCCGCGGTGGAGTCGAAAATGGAACTAGCCGGCAAAGTGGCGATCGTGACCGGATCCGGAGGCCTCGGCTCGGGGCGCGCCGAGGCACGGCGCATGGCTCGCGACGGCGCCTCGGTGGTGGTGTGCGATATCGACGACGTCGGCGGGCGAGAGACCGTTGGCATGATCGAATCGGCCGGCGGACGTGCGGCCTATATCCACGCCGACTCCGGGGTCGAAGACGACATTCTGGCGCTGTTCGCGTTTGCCCAAAAAACGTTCGGCGGCGTCGACGTCCTGGTGAACAACGCCTCGGCCCCCTACGCGCTTCAGGGGCCGCTGATCGGATGGTTTGACGCCGTGCGGGTCGACCTGCTGGGGCCGATGTTCGCCACGCTGCAGGCCGTCGAGGCGATGCGTCGCCGCGGCGGGGGCGCGATTATCAACATCGGTTCGACCTCCGCCGTGGGCCACGGTCACAAGCACTCGAATTCGCCCGGCTACGACGTGGCCAAGGCCGGCGTCATGCGTTTGACCACCACGCTCGCGTGGCTCGGCGAGCGCGAGAAGATTCGGGTGAATTGCCTGGTGCCCGATTGGGTCGCGACCCCGGAAGTGCAAGCGTATGTCGACAGCCTCACGCCCCAGCAGCGCCGCGAACAGCGCGTGCCCGAGGTGCTGACAACGCTGGACGAGATTGCCGAGGCGGTGGTCGAGTTAGTGACCGACGAGACGCTCTCGGGTCGGGTGATGATTTGGTGGTGCGGCCAGCCGCGGCGGTTGATCCGCTGGGCCGACCGGGGTTATGCGGCGTTTGCCTAGCATGGCCCGCCGGCGAGCGGGTTCATACGCGCGACAGGAATTCGGCGGTTCGCGTGTCGACTTTCACCATTTCGCCTTCGGCCAGGTATTCCGGGACGTGCACGATCAGCCCCGTTTGCAGCGTGGCCGGCTTGGTGCGGCCGGTGGCCGAGTTGCCGCGGACGCCCGGATCGCATTGCGTGACTTTCAACTCCACGACCAGCGGCAGTTGCAGGCCGACGCACTCGTCGTTGTAGATCATGGCTTGCACGCCATCCAGATTCTCGGTGAGGAATTGAGCCTCGTAGGCAATATCCGCCAGCGGCAGGGCGTATTGGTTGTAGTCTTGCGAATCGAGAAAGTGCATGTGCGTGGCGTCGGCGTACATGAACTTCACCGGGCGGCGCTCGAAGTTGGCCTCGTCCAGCGATTCGCCGCCGCGCAGCACGATGTCGATCTTCGTCTTGGTGACGAGGTTGCGGGCTCGATATTTATAGATCGTCGCCGCGCCGCGCGCCGAGGGGCTCTGCACGCTGATCGTTTCGATGATGCACGGCGCCTGGTTGTAGTTGACCACCACGCCGTTCTTGATGTCTTTGGCAAGCATGATTGTTATCGGAAAAAAAGGATCCCAGGCAAGTCCACGCGGTGCGACGTGGCGTGCGTGACGCCCGCAAAATCAAAAACCGAATCACGCACCTCGTGCCGCTGCCCGACCAGCCATCATAGCAGCGTGCCCGATTGCGGATCAACGCCCACGCCGTCGGTCAATTCGACCAGGGCATCGAGCACGATCAACAGCGCGCTGGGGTCGAGCATTTCGTCCAACTCATCTTCCGGCTCGTCGCCGATCATCTCCTCGAAGTGCAGCAGATCGAAGCGCGCGTCGCACTTGGGAAGTCGGGTCAATTTGGCCCGTTCCTCGTCGTCGGTTGTCGAGGATTTGAGTTCCTGGGCCAGCGTCGCGCCCTGCTCCTGGACCTCTTCGCCCGATTCGAAGCTGACGTCGAGCGCCGCGTAGTCGTCTGGCGCCATGATGGTGATCGATTCGAAACGGCCGTCCTCGTCGGCACGGGCGTTGGTCAGCTCGAATCGTTCGCTCAATTGAGTGAGGATGCGTTCCATTTTCTTCAAGGTGGGACGTTTGGTGGAATCGAACAGCACGAAATACGTCTCGCGCCACTTGAAATCCTCCCGCTCGAAAGTCGACATGGTCATCTGGCCCGATGTTTCGGTGAGCCCGCCCTGGGTCCCCTTGCTCATCAATCGTGGTTTCGGTCTTGCCCGCAGGCCAGCCTGGTCAGGATTCCCATTCTTCATCCGGCGGGCCGAGTCCGCCTTGCCAGACTTCCAGGGCCTGGAGCATGTCATCGCGTTCTTGTTGTTTGGCCCACACCGACTCTCCCTGTTCGAGTCGGATTTCGTACTGTCCTTCGCGCTCGCAATCGTCGGCCCCGCAAAAGTGCGGCGTGGAGGCAATCCACATCACGCGATACAACGGAACGTGCTTGTCGTCAACCACGCAGAAAATCGACATCTGTGGTTACCCCGTCCTCGACCCGTCGTCCGCGATGTGCCGCTTCATCGAAAGCGGTTCGGCAGCGCGGCCATTATACTCGTCCCAGTTCCACCGATCTTCGGGTAGCCGCAGCGACGGCGGCCATCAGCGTACCGCGCAGGCCGCCGGATTCCAGGGCCTGCAAGCCGGCAATCGTCGTTCCGCCCGGGCTGGCCACTCGATCCTTGAGCACGCCGGGGTGTTCGCCGGTTTCCAAAACCATCTGGGCGGCGCCGCGCACGGTTTGCGCGGCCAGCGCCAGAGCGACGTCGCGCGGCAAGCCCATCTGGACGCCGCCGTCGCTCAAGGCTTCGATCATCACGTACACGAAGGCCGGCCCCGATCCCGAAAGTCCGGTCACCGCGTCGAGCAACTTTTCGTCGACCGCAAAGGCGAGCCCCACGGCGCCGAGCAATTGGGACACCAACTGACCGTCGGCCGCCGTGGCGTTCGGGCCCAGGCAATAGCCGCTGGCACTTTGCCCGATGAGGCAGGGCGTGTTGGGCATCACGCGCACCAGCCGTGCGGAGCCCAGCGACGTGGCGAGCGTGGCCAGCTTGATGCCGGCCGCGATCGAAATCACCAGCTTGCCAGCGGCTGTGGCCTGCAACGAAGCGAGGGCCGCGGCGATCTGCTGCGGCTTGGTCGCTAAAACGAGTATGTCGGCCTCTTTGGCCAGGCTTGCATTGTCGCTGAAAACCCGCGCGCCAGGCACGGCTTGCCCAAAGGCCTCAAGCGCCGGCTGCGAGGGGTCGGCGGCCAGAGCGTGCCGCGGGGCGATCAAGCCAGCTTTGACGAATCCGCTGGCAAGAGCCCGCGCCATTTGTCCCGCGCCGATGAAACCAATAGTCTGCTGTAGCATATTTCAAACTGTGGAAAGCCAGGGGATTACAACAAAATTGGAGGCGATAGCGATGGCGTGTCCGCTTCCATAATCTAAGTTCGACTTGGCCCGCCCGCAAGGAAGCTCCAAAAGTTCCGGCCGGCTTTATCGCGGTTTTGCCGCTTCCAGGCCAAGCCCCGCTTTGCATTTTGTACCGCATTCGTCTCGATT
Source organism: Planctomycetia bacterium (assembly GCA_041499515.1). GTDB lineage: Bacteria > Planctomycetota > Planctomycetia > Pirellulales > PALSA-1355 > PALSA-1355. Next base: position 4,237 of record JBGQKM010000150.1, read on the forward strand.
CTCGGCCGACGGCGGCAAAACCCGTCTAGACACGCTGGCACGATTTTGCGATTCTTCGCCCCGCGCATCGGTGGCCGAAGGCGAATCTGCACCACCGGCGCGTCCCTTCTGAGGAGCTCTTCCGGTGAGAATCGCGTTCCTGCGGCTTGTCGCACTGTCAGTGATTCTGTGGTCTCCCCTCGCCGCGCAAGCGGCTTCCGACGCGTCCCGCGGCAATTGGCCGGGCATCGGCGCCTCCAAATCAAAGGCCGCCGGCACGTCCAAATCAGCGCAGCGAATCGCAAGAATCACTTCCGCCCCCAAGCGCTTCGTCAGCAGCACCAAGAACATGTTAACGCCGAAAAAAACCGTGACCCGCAAAAGCGGGACCACCGGAATTCAACGGGCCAAGAGCGCTAGCAACGAAAAGCAGGGATACTTCAAATCGCTGTTCACTTCCCAGCCGCCGCCGCCTCCCAAGACGATCAACGAATGGATGTCGCTCAAACAAATCCATCCCTAGATTCACTTCGAGTAGGACGTCGTTAGGCCTGACGGAGATGGCTTACTTCCTGTTCCAAAGCGATTCGCACGCAGGTTCTGTGCCGCATGGCTCATTCGTCAAACCGCCCCATCGCGATGATTGCCGTTACTCTGGCCGGCATGGCGATGGCTGGATGTGCCTGTCCGTGGAGGTCCAACGACACGCCGCCACGATCCAAAGATGAACCGCCGGGATTCTTTCAGTCGCTGGTGACCCCCGAGCCTCCCGCTCCGCCCAAAACCATCAAGGAATGGATGTCGCTTCAACAAATCCACCCCTAGGATCGGCGGCGAATACCCGTACGTTGGAATAGCGCCATCCAAGCCTCCGTCGAACGGATCGTATGTACTTCTTGCGCCGCGCACTTGATCGAACAAATCGCCGCCACTGTGCGATCGCAGCGGCGTTGCACGGTCTGGCGATATCCGGGTGCGCGGCACTCGTAAATACTGCTGGTCCCGGCTCACATGCCAGTCCGGCCGCGAGCACCTTTGCGGAAGACGACACGTTCCCTTCCGCCGCTGAGGTCGGGCTGCTTCCGAACGAAGCCCCCGCGACCAAACGATAAAGAAGGCCGGCCGTCGGCGCGCGACGCGTGGCCGCCGGCTTGAAGACCCCCTGGCGGCTAGTTCGCGCATCCGGCTATTCCCAGCGGACGTCCGTCTCGGGAAAACTCAAAATGAATTCCTTGCCGAACGCTTGCGAGGCGGTCGAAAAACCGCGCGGCACCTGGCGTGCCAGGGCTCGCTCCAAGGCAGCCACCGCCGTCAAGGCGGTGAGTTGGTAGCCGCCAAGCGTTTCCAGCGTCGCCGAAACTGACTTGCCATGATCATCGCTGACTCGGCCCCACAACGACGATCGCGTTTTCTTGCGGTCTTCGGTCGAGGGCCCCGGAATGCGCTTCTCAATTTGGCGTTTCGCGAGGTACTGTAGCGGCTTCCAAGCCAATAACGGCAACAAGAATCTCAGTCGCCGCAGCCGCGCGATCTGCGCGCGCGGAGCCGTCGCGTAGACTTCAATGTTGGCAATGCCCGTGGAGTAGTACGCGCTGGCGACGTCGCCCCAAGGAATGGTCATTCCCCATTGTTTGCCGTGGCGAAACGGGATCTCCAAGGTTTTCCACGCGACGGGCACGTGCCGAATTTCTCCGTCGATCCGTACTCGGCCGCCGCCAGGCAGGGCTTCGACCATGGTCTTGGCCGTGCCGGCACTCAAACCGCCGGCGCCGGCAAACGCCAATTGCAGCACGCGCGCCGCAGGCAATCGCTCGGAGAGCATGGCGGCCAGGCAATCGCTGGGGACCACGTCGAAGCCGACCGCGGGAATCACCGCCACGCCGGCTTGCTTCGCCCGATCGCTGAGCGAAACCGCCACCAGGATCACCTCGATTTCGCCCGTGATGTCCAGGTAGTCGGCCCGGGCCGAAAGACAGGCGTCCATCATCGGACGGGCGGTTTGCGAAAACGGACCGGCGCAGTTCAAGACGGCCGCGAAGCCACGCAGGTGATCGGCGGTCTCGGCCGGCTGGTGCAGATCGAAAACCACGGCCTCGCAACCGAGCTCGGCGGCCAAATTGGCGATCGCCTCGCGATTGCGCCCGGCCAACACCGGCCTCAGCCCCCGCTCGACCGCATGTCGGGCAATCAACCGCCCGGTATAGCCGTTGGCGCCGTAGATCATCGCGCGAGGCGTCAAGCTCATGGGCGGAACTTCCTACGGGGCGCTAGTGCGCACCTAAGGGTTTTACGAAATGATGTCACGCCGCCGATTCAAATAGTCCCAAACGACGTAGCGGTCCAAATCGCGGCCCGCCGTGAAGAACACGCGTCCGCGGGTCGATTCGGCCAGACGATAGGCAAACTGCACGTCCTCGCTCGATTGCGACCAACTGGGCAGCAAGAAAATATTGATCGTAATCTGCTCGCGTTGACAAAGGTGACCCTCGCGCATGGTCGCGTCCTCGGTGCTCGGGTCGGGTGGATATAGCAGATACAGATGGGGTCCGTCGAAGTGCGCCGTCGGCAGCCCGTCGGTGATCAAGATGATCTGGCGATTGGGCGTGTCTTGAGCGGCCAGGAACTGTCGCCCCATCTGCAAGGCATGCTGAATGTTGGTGAAATGCGGCGGGATGTAGAATTCGCTGATGTCCTCGCGGCTCATGTCGGCCCGCAGACGAACTACCGGATCAAAAACCGTCACGGGCTTGGGCATCAGCGTCGCGATATCGCTTGACCGGACCGGCTTGGCAAAACTGTACATCTCAACAAACTGCAAGTAGTCGCCGGGGTATTCGCGGCGAATCAATCCTTCCAGAGCCAGCGCCATTCGCTTGACGTGCACGTAAAGGCCGCCGTAACGCATCGAGCCGCTCATGTCCATCAACACCACGCTGGCACATTTCGGCGTGTTGCGCGTGCGGTGGATTTCGATGTCTTCGGGCTTCAGTCGAATCGGCAACCCGGGGCCACCGCGAATCATGGCGTTGACCAGCGAGCCGGGCATGTCCATGTTGGCGATCGAATCGCCGAATTCATAGGATTTCGTGTGTTGCAGCTCGACCGCTCCTTCGCCCACCACGGGGCCTTGATGCCGCCCGGTGCGCGACGATTCGAGATTGCTGAAGATCCGCTCGAGCAGCTTTCCCTGAAAGATGCGATAGGCCTTGGGGGTCAGCTGATAACCGTTTGGGCCGCGCTCCAGTCCCTGTTGTTCGGCCATGTGCCGCAGCAACTCTTCGATTTGCGATTGCAGTTGATTCAGCTTCTCGACTTCACCGGGCTCGGCGAACTGCGAAAGCTCCTCCAGGTCGATCACGCCGATCTGCGCCGTCTGGGCCGCTTCTTCCAGTTGCTTGAGCAGCCGATCGATCGCCTCCAGTTCTTCCTTGACTTCCAGCGCCTGCGGCACCGTCAGCGGCGTGTGACCGGTGAACGCGTACTTGCCGGCTAACTCGTCGACCTGATACTTTTCTCCCAACCTGGCCACGAGCTGCACCAGTTGCCGGGCAAAGTGCGATCGCTCGTCGCCCGTCTGGTACCAAAGACGTTCCAGATCGCGAATTTGCTCGTCCTGGAAACCTTGCGCAAACCGTTTCTGAAGTTTGGAGGGCGGTTTCATCGCCGCGCCTCGTTGGCGATACGCCTCTTTGGCCGCTTTCTGCACCTTACGGGTTTCGTACTTCTCCAGAATCTTGCGTTTGCGTTCCAACAGCATGGCCCGCAGCGCGTCGAGACTTGGCCCCAGGCCGACAATTTGGCTGGGATCGAGATGCACGGCCCGGGCCAACTCCTCGTCAGTCAACTCGCGCATGCTGCCGTACATCAGCAGATGCTCGAACGCGGGAGAGACCAGGTCGGGCGGCGGCCGCGTGGGACTGGGCAGGTTCGCGGGGTCGAACTTTTGATAGGTATGAATGACACCGCCAAGACTGTTGCGCTGAGTTATGGGAGGTTTGTCGTTCATGAAGGTTGTCGATCCATCCTGGCGGCTGTAATGTCGTGAGACGCTCACGTGGTCAGTGCGAAATCTCGACTGTCAACCCATAGAATTCATACTGGTGCTGGGGGTCGATCGGTGGTTCGGAAAAGGCGCGGAAGGCAACGTGGCTGACGTCCTTAGTCAGTCCTGGGAATTCGCCCTCCAATTGCGGCGCCATCTGTTCAACCTCCGCTTGCAGTTGTTGCTGGTCATTGAGAGCTTTAGTTGTTACGTAGAAAACCAGTGGAATGAGCTCTGACTTCAGGAATTGCGGACGAATGGCATGAATGGCTGCCGACGGAATCTCGCTGATGCGGATGGGAAACTTATATTTGCGCAGCACTTGTTGCTGTAAATCCCGGATCTCCACATCGATCTGAGCCTTCAATTGATGAACGATGAACGGCGCAGGCGTCGTCAGCTCCACGGCTGTCTGCAAGCGCAGCAGAGCTGGGACATCAAAGCCGGCCCTGCGCTTCGCTTTGGCCTCGGTAAGCCACTTGTCCGCCGTCTTACCGGCGACTCTCGCCTGGCCGGCGTGCAACTTGAATAATTTCCACTTGCCACTTCGCTTCACATAGACCTGCGATAGAAGTAATTCCTGAAAATCATCGCTGGCCTTGGATAAATATAAGTACAAATCCTCACCGCTGGTCGGAAGTGTGGCAGTGTATTGATCACCAATATTGACCGTCGCGGACCCGCCGGTCCCAACGCTTCTTACAAGGAATTGGCTGCCCTTGAGAGGATCTTTTTGCAGGATTGGTTGAAGCACCTCGCACAGCCGCGCCGTGCCAGTTCTTGCGGTGGGATCGCTTCGCATTTCGTCAACGAATAAATCCAGGACCTGCGACACGTTTTTGTCACGAATGCACTGGAGCAGGCGGTCATTCATAACGCGAACGGACTTTTGTTCCGCTGCCGGAATCTCTTCATCCTGCAACGTCATGTTGGCATTTAAATGAAACTGTATCGGCGATGCGGGTGATATCAACAACACCCCCACAGCCAACGCTGCCGCAATCCCAATCGCGGCTAGCCATTTGTGCCGTTTCGGTTTAGCACCAGGCGCATTGAAATCCGCGGATAAGTCAGGTGGGGATTTGTCCGCTTGCCGATCGCTATTCCCGGCTTCATTTGATTTCATACACGATCCGCCCCCGTTGTTGAGCTCGCGAGATGCGGTCCGAGGCGTACAGGCCGGCCAAAATGAACTCCACGCACGAGGCCCGCATGGCCGGATCGCTCGAGGCGTTGACTTCAAACGCTTTTTCCCAGGCCGGCGGCACGCGCGTCAGCCGCTGGGCATAGTGGTTCGAGGGAAGCATGTCGCCGACTTCGATCTTCACGCCCTGCGCAAAAATCTCGGAGATCTCATCCAGCCCGTGCCGGTCGACATATTCCTCGAATACCGTGCGGATGGCCTCGGCCATGATCGCATCGAGCACCTGCCGCTCCGACATTTGATGGCTGCCCATCATGTCAAGTTCAAGCTTGCCCAACGACGAACTGTACAGATGGCCCAAGTCGCTGATCCTTGGCACGGCGGGCTTTTCGCCCAACAGGGCCCCGCGCTGCCGTGCGCTGGCCACCATCGTGCGGTAGTTGGCGATGCTGAAGCGGGCACTGACGCCGGAGGCGTGGTCGATGAACTTCGAGGCCCGGGCAGCGATGCTCATCTGTTCGATGATCTCCCGCATGAAGTAGGGAACCATCACCGGGAACTCGCCTCCCAGCTCGACGCCGGCCTCTTGCTCCATGATTTGGATGCCCAGGTCGCGCTCGCGCGGGTAGTGGGTATGAATCACCGAGCCGATGCGGTCCTTCAATTGTGGAATGACTTTTCCACTCCGGTTGTAGGTCGTGGGGTTGGCCGAAAACAAGATCAGCACGTCGATATCGAAGTTGATCGGATAACCGCGGATCTGCACGTCGCGCTCTTCCAATATGTTGAACAGCCCGACCTGCACCAATTCGTCCAACTCCGGCAGTTCGTTGATCGCGAAAATGCCGCGGTGCATTCGCGGGATCAGCCCGAAGTGCAATGCTTCTTCGGCCGACATGCTGGTGCCGCCGGCCAATTTCGCCGGGTCGATCTCGCCGATGATGTCGGCAAACTTGGTGCCGGGCGCCAGCCGCTCGGCATACCGCGCGCTGCGCGGCCACCAGGCGATCGGCACTTCGTCTTCGGGCATGGCGGCCACGAGTTGTTTGCAGACGCGCGTGATCGGACGGTAGGGATCGTCGTGAAGCGGAGCTTCGGCAATGTCGAGGTACGGAATCTCTTCGTCGAGAAAACGCACCAGCGAGCGCATCAGCCGGCTCTTGGCCTGGCCCTTCTCGCCCAGAAAAAGCATGTCGTGCTGGGCAATCAGAGCCAGGTTGATTTCGGGAATGACGGTGTCTTCATAGCCGATGATGCCGGGGAACGATTCCTCGCCCCGGCTGAGCATCAGCATGAAGTTGTCGTAGACTTCCCGCTTGACGGTTTTCGAAGCCCAGCCGCTGGCTCTCAACTCAGCCAATGTGGCCGGTTTGGTGGTCGTAGTCATGAATGTGAGATCACGCCGGTTGCGGGGCCGTTCGGAAGTCGTACGCGACGGTTATCGGTCATTATACTCATGGATTCTCCGCGATGCCGAGCTTACGGATTATAGCGCGCGGCGGGGCCATGCCAACCCAAAATCCCAAACGAGAGCCGGTCGCGCCCAGACGACATCGCCCGACGCGTCGGTGCCCTGCACGGACTCCATGACGCAGGCCAATCACGGCACCGCCTTCTTGGCCCGCATGCGCTGTTGTTCTTCGGCAGAAGGGTGCTGTGCCTTGGCCAGCCGCACGACTTCGCTTTCGGCCTCTTTCCATTGACCGTCGCGGGCTTGGACAATGATCGCTTCGAGGGCCGCGAATGGTTCGTCATTCAATTCCCCCGAGGCGTGCCGCTCCTTAATGACTTGGGCCGTATCCTCCAGCCAGTCTGCCCGGCGCGCTGAGACCGCCGTCCGCAGACCCTCGACCAACCGGTAGTTGTTCACCCCGACCTGCGGCGGGCCGCCACAACCAACCACAAAGCCCACGGCGATCAGCAGCCAGGCTTCCAAGGCAGGGCAATGGACTTTCTTGAATCGACCATCCAAGCGCTGATCGCAGCCTTTACCTTGCATAACATCTCCTGGGCCTCGGGGCGTGCTTGGTCGTTGAGTCCGCGGTCATTTTTCGCGCGGCTTGAATGGGTCGGTCTTGGGTGCGAGTTTCGGATCGATGCGCGACAGGGCGACGCCGGCAGCCCTGCGGACCCTGGCATCGCGGTCGTTCTCCGTCGCCTGAAGCTCGGGGATGGCACCCTTGGCCTCTTCGCCAAACGACCCGAGCCCGATTGCGGCGCTCAGTCGGACGTCGCCCTGCTTGTCTTTGAGGCACTCGATCATCACCGGCACGATCTTTGCCGCATCCCCAGTTCGCTGCGGCAATAGACGAATCGCTATGATGCGATCTCGCTCTTGGCCCGACTTGAGATCCGCGATCAACTCATCGGTCGATTTCGTCTTCCCGCAACCAGCGCTCATCATCAAGCCAAACAACAGTACAAAACGTATTCGCGCGTGCATAGCCGGACTCCATCGCAATAGGATGCTCACCAACCGTTGGCCATTTCGTCGCCAGCTATGGTGCAGAGGTATTGATAGGTCATGGGGTCGATGTCGCTGGTGAGGAAATGGACCGAGCCGTCCCCGAACAGGAAGTTCGCGCCTCTCTCTGCGTGCATGCTGTAAAACACATCCGGGTCGAAGATCGGGAAGTCGGCGCTGGGCAGGTGCGTACCGTTGCCATGAGCGAGGACCAAGGCCTCGGCGAAGTCCGTGTTGTCGTAGGCGGGCCCGGGTGGAGCCGAGTTGGGCGTTTGGCCCGCCATCCAGGCGGGGCACAGTCCTCCTGTCACGGCGCCCGTCCACGTGCTGGGGGAATGGTCGCCGGAGCGCTCGCCGACGAAGATGGTGCTGCTCAGTCCATCCGTGACATTGGCGATTCTATAACGGCTATTGCGATAAAACAGGCCGTTCCCGGCCCGGCCTAAGCCGCCTACCAGACCGTCGGCTCCGCTGCCATCGCCGGCCCCGCCACTGTTCCAAAAGCATTCCTCCCAGCCGTTGCAGCCGACGTAGTTGCTATGTGCCACTGTGGCAATGATGGTGGTTAAGGAACTGTCGTACACGGAGAAGGCGTCCTGGAGAGGATCGGTGGGACACTGGTAGACCGCCAGAGACGACTGGGAGACCGTTATGTTGCTCGCAACTCCCACCCCCTGGCTGAAATCTATCTGACTGTGGACGTTGCCCTCTTCAAGGTAGGGTAGCAGGAAGGACGCCCAACCCCAGCCCGGCCCGAGGTCGTTCTCGGGGGTGCTAGCGGGATTCGTGTTCCCGTCGATGTAGCCGGGAGGAAAGCAACGCTGGCCATCGTGATAATGCTGCAACGCCACGCCAATCTGCTTGAGATTGTTCGTGCACTGTATGCGTCGTGCGGATTCGCGGGCTGCCTGGATGGCCGGCAACAGTAACGCCGCCAGCAACCCGATGACCGCGATCACGACCAATAATTCGATTAGGGTAAAACCTTTGCGATTGGTTGACATCGCCGGTTGTCCTCCTTTGGAAAGAATCTGCGCAAGCGCGCAGCCGCTAAGCCTAGGATGCACATGAAGCCGGAAGATCCCGAACGCGTGGAAGGCGCCGCGACGCTTGTGAGCAATCGACGCGTGCGGAGAATCTGCCGGCGGGCTTTAGCCCACAAGTGGCGGGGCGCGGCAGTGGGTCGTGCGGAGGATCGTTGCCACCGGCTGGCAAGCATGGACCAGCGAAAGCTCCACGCTCAACTCGGTCCACGTGCCCATCGGGCCGCCGGCCACCGGCAGCACGCGCTGGCCCACGAAACGGCAGACCGTGCAATCGTCGTCGTGCGTCGCCGTGCCGTTGGCCGGCGCGGAGCCAATGCCCACGAGCTCGCTCGAGGCATGCTCACCAGCGGCATGCTCGTGATCGGTATGTCCGCAGCAAGCCGTCGCGCCGCCAGCCGGCTCGGCGTGATCGTGCAGCAGTCCGCTGAACATATTGGCCGCCAAGTAGGCCGCCAATAGCAGCAGCGTCGTCAGGCGATGCCGGCGCGGATGCAACATGAAACCAGCGTCTCCGGGAAGAAAAACCCAGGTTGCACTCTACCGCCACAGCTAGGGCCGCGTCAATGCCCGACGCGGCGCATGCCGTGCCGCCGCTGGCCGGTGTTTTACAGTTGGCTGGCGCGATACGAATTCAGGGTGGCGTGGGCCTGGCCTTGATGGTGCGCCTCGTGCCAACTCAGAATGTGCAACACGTCGAGAAACGTCAATTTGCGCGCCGCCAACGGGGGCGGAATCTCGCCCAGCCGGTCGTCGCTGTATGTGGCCAACGTCTCCAGCAGCCGCTTGCGCGACTCGCCCAGTATTTGCCGGATCGTGGCCGCCGAGGGCACGTCGTCGTCGGCCTTGCTGCTGTTGCGAAAGCGGGGCCACAATTCGGTCCACTTGGCCGGCTTGTCGGGGGCCAGACGCTCGGTGGCAAAAATCTCCTCCGTAATGCCAATGTGCATCAACTGCCAGCCGACGTGGGCCCGGCCCGGTCCTAGCCGATGAGCCAGGGCGGCCTGCGGCCGAGGCAGCTTCTCGATCTCGTCCAACGTGGTCAACGTGCGAGCCCGAGCGAACTCGCAATTGCCGATCAAAATCTGAATGGTGCTCATGAGGGCCTGACCTTTCCGGCGATAGAGGAGCCAACGGGAGGCCCATATTTTACGATTCGCCACGCCGACTGCCAAGCGTTGGCGGGAGGCCGGAGGCACAAGGTCGGAACAACCGGCGGCCGGGGCAATGGCGCCTGGCAGGCAATCGGCCGCGGATGGCCAGCATTCGACGCCACCGACCCGTGCCAAAGCCGGTGACTTGTGCGCCAACAACTATATGCGCGCGCAAAAAATCTTTTGTCGTTGCAAGTCGCGGTGGTGATTCACGATCGGATTGCGCGCTCATCGAGCACTCGTTTTGCAGATCGCGCATAAGGTTGCGCGATGTGGTTGACACAGCGCGAGGTTGGAGGCGGTAGGCGGTAGGCCGGAGGTAGGAAATGGTGCAGTGGCGCGCATGACGCCTGGGCTGGCCGGCAGGTTTTTGCAACGTAGTGGATTTCATCGTGTGTGCCACTGCTGGCTGGTCCAGCAGTGAAATCCACGACGGAGAAAGCCACCGGAGTTGCACTTGAAAGCCTGCCATGGTTGCCGCCCATCGAGTGTGTTCCAACCATCTCGTGGCTCAAGAAGAAGCACTGCTTGGCGAGCAAGCAGTGGCACAC
>JBGQKM010000151.1:0-14565 GCA_041499515.1 Planctomycetia bacterium
CCCTCCCCACGCTGTGGCGGAAAGTGATCGCAAACTCCGTCGCACCGTCGCGGGCCGCTTGAAAACAATTCGTCCATCCGTCGATCATCCAGAATGGAAGCGCCGTGAAATCGTCCGCCGTTTTTCTCGACCGCGACGGCACGCTGAACCGCGATGTCGGCTTTACGCACCGCGTCGAGGACTTGCAGTTGCTCGACCAGGCCGTCGCCGGATTGCAGCGCATCGCGGTCCTGGGATTTCGACTGTTCATCACCACGAATCAGTCGGGCATTGCCCGCGGTTATTTCAGCGAGGCCGACATGCACGCTTTCAACCGCGCGTTGTGCAAGCAATTGCGGGCGGTGGGGGTCGTGATCGAGGCGATTTACTACTGCCCGTTCCATTCGACCGGCAGCGTGGAAGCCTATCGTTGTGATTCGCCGCTGCGCAAGCCGCGGCCGGGCATGATCCTGCAAGCGGCCGACGAGCACAGCCTCGATCTGTCGGCAAGCTTTGCGATCGGCGACAAAAAATCAGACATCCTGGCCGGACAAGCGGCCGGCTGTCGCACGATTCTGGTACGCTCTGGCGCCGCAGGCCAGAGCGAAATGCACGTGACCGCTCTGCCCGACTTCGTGGCGGGCGACCTGTTGGAAGCGGCCGAATGGATCGCGCGGACTTCCATGTCCGCTGGCAAACTTTCGCGAACTCACGCGGATGCGATATCTTGCCGGCCGGGCAAACAGACGTGATTGGCAAAGGATGGTTGATTTGAAGATCGGCGTGTTCATCCCGAATTGGATTGGCGACGCGGCCATGAGCACGCCGACATTGCGCGCGCTCAGGCGCCATTTTGGCGCCGACGCACAACTGATCGGTATCATGCGCCCCTATGTTGCCGACGTGCTGGCCGGAACGCCGTGGCTGGACGAACAGATTTTCTACCATCCCAAATCCCAAAACCCCGCCCAACGTAGCTGGTCGGTGTTGGGCCAGTTGCGCCAGCGCCAATTCGACACGATCGTGCTGTTGACCAATTCGTTGCGCAGCGGGGCGTTGGCCTGGGCTAGCGGGGCCCGCCAGCGCGTGGGATACGCTCGCTACGGTCGCGGGCCGCTGCTGACGCACAAACTGGTGCATCCTCGAGTGGGCCGACGCTGGCTGCCGACGCCGGCCATCGACGTCTACCTGCAACTGGCCTACGCGCTGGGCTGCGAACTGGAGTCGCCGCGGCTCGAGTTGGCCACGCTGGCAGCCGACGAAGCGGCGGCCGACGCGGTCTGGAAAAACCGGAACCTTCCGCCCGGCGACCAGGTGGTCGTGCTCAACTCAGGCGGGGCCTATGGCGCGGCGAAATTGTGGCCGAGCGAATACTTCGCCGAGTTGGCCCGCCGCATCGCGCGCGAACAGGGCCTGTCGGTGCTGGTCGTCTGCGGGCCGGCCGAAGGAGACGTGGCGCGCCGGATTGTCGAATTGGCCGAGCATCCGCGTGTGGTCAGCCTGGCGGACGAGCCGATGTCCGTTGGGCTGAGCAAAGCCTGCATCCGCCGCAGCCGGCTGTTGGTCAGCACCGACAGCGGTCCGCGCTTTTTTGGCGTGGCGTTCGGCGTGCCCGTGATCTCGTTGTTCGGACCGACGCACATGGCCTGGAGCCGCACGCACTACGAACATGAGATCTGCTTGCAGCACGCGGTGCCCTGCGGCCCTTGCAGCCGCCGTGCCTGCCCGTTGGGACACCACGACTGTATGCGCTTGCTGCGCGTGGAGCGCGTTTATGCAGCGGTGGCGGAGCAACTCTCCAGGGGCCACGGCGCGCGGGCGGCCTAAGCCAGGATCGGCCGGATGATTTCGCCCCGGGCAATGGAAAACGGCCGTCCCACCCGATCGTGCAGTTCGGTCGTGGGCGAGATTCCCAGGCAATGGAAGATCGTTGCCAAGAGATCCGGTGGCCGAACCAGGCCCTCATGGGGTTGGCCGCCGAGCGCATCGGAGGCGCCGTGCACCATGCCGCCGCGAATGCCGCCGCCGGCCAACGCGACGGAAAAGACATTGCCCCAGTGATCGCGACCGGCCTGCGCGTTGATCTTGGGTGTGCGGCCGAATTCGGACATGCAGACGACCAAGGTTTCGTCCAAGAGACCGCGCTGCATCAAATCCTCCAGCAGCGCTGAATACGCCTGGTCAAAGGGGGGAGCGAGCGTGGTTTTCAATCGCTCGGCCTCGCGCGTGTGCGAATCCCAACACGGGGTGTCCATGGGTTCATCGGGCCTGCGAAACCAATTCACCTGGACCAGCGATACGCCGGCCTCGACCAGTCGCCGCGCCAGCAGCACGCTCTGTCCAAATTGCGAGCGGCCGTAACGGTCGCGAACCCCGTCGGGTTCGTCCGCCAGTCGAAACGCCGCGCGTGACGCGGCCGAAGTGAGCAAGTCGAACGCCTGGCGCGTCGCGCCCCCGTAGGGATTTGCCGCCGCGCTCGAGGCAGCCGCCGCGCCGATCTGATTCATGCCGTCGAGCAGCAAGCGCCGCCGCGCGAGTCGATCGAGCGGCAAGTCGGCGGGCAGAGAAAACTCGGCGATCCGGAAGCTGGGCGAGGCCGGCTCGCAACGGAAAAGCCACGGATCGCTGGCGCGTCCCAGAAAGCCCCCGTCTTGACCGGGCCAAATCGATCCGTCGGTGTTCCAAATGTGATGCGGCAATCGCGCCGAGGCGGGCATCGAGCGATCGGCTTTCAGCCGCCGCACGATCGCCGCAAAGCTCGGCCAGTCGTTGGGCGCTCCCGGATTGACGTTCTCGGCATTCATGGGCAGGTGTGGAACGCCGGTCAGCATGTAGTAGCCGCTCGAAGAGTGCGCGTTGTCGCCCGTGTGCATGGCCCGCAATAGGCACAGGTGATCGGCCAAGGCCGCGGTCTTGGGAAATAATTCGCCAATTTGCATGCCCGGCACGCTGGTCGAGATCGGCTTGAACGGACCGCGCACCTCGACCGGCGCCGCCGGCTTGGGATCCCAGGTGGAATGTTGCGAGGGTCCGCCCATCAGGAACAGCACGATGCAGGCCCGAGTCTTGGGCGGCTCGGCGGCGTCAAGGCGCCCACGGGCCAGATCAGTCATCGAGATGCCAAACAGGCTGCCGATCCGCAGCACGTCACGTCGCGTCAGGCGCTGGCAGAGCCGTAAGGCGGAATTGTTCGGGCGACCCATTTAGACCGGCTCCTCTCCAACGGGGGGCGACACGGTTGGGTTGTCGATTCAGGGCGCCACCATCCGCGGCCGAGACGCCCCGGAGGGACCCCCTTAGCATAATACCTAATCGGCGCCAGCGAAACCTCGGGCCTGAAATGGGGTCCTCGGCGGAATCCGCGATTGAAATCTGGGCCCAGCAGTCCACCAGTCCGCGGGCGTGTGACGACATTCCGATGCGACGGGAACTCCGCCAGGCCCGCCCCGTTTCGCGCCCCAAGTAAACTACCGCACGTGGATCGAGTTGACGACTTCGATGCCTTCGGCGGCGTGGCGGACGATCTCTTGGGCGAGCTGCTTGTGATAGAAGCTGGAGACGCGACCGCTAATCAACAGGGTTTCGCCGCGTTCTTCGACCTGCAGTTCGCGCAAGGCGTAGACGGGACTGGCAGAGAGCGCCTGCTGCGCGACCGGCTGAACATCTTTTGCCGTCAGAACAGGCATGAGATGTTGCCCCCTCCTTGGAAAGAACGCCGTGATCATGTCTATGGCACGCCGACCACATCCCGCAGGCGACAGCACGTGGCACTCTGGCCTCGGCCGCCGCATCGCAGGGCTGTGCGAGCCCATGATCAACTCCGCCTCGTGACGCTGGTTCCCGCGAGACATGGCCAGCGCGCCACGGAGGTATTGCGCGTTCAATGTAGTGCACCGGCGCGAGATGTCAACTCCAAGAACTTGCTGACGATGCGCTGAAAGCCGCGTGAGCGTCATGCGCGGCTGACGCGTCGACCTCGATATGCTAGCACCCGGCTCTAGTGAATCTTGCCGGTGCGCGACAGATAGGCAATCACTTCGTCGGCCAGTGTCTCGGCGTCCTTGGTCTCGGCGTCGAGCACCAGCTCGGGGTTGGCTGGCGCTTCGTACGGGTCGTCGATGCCGGTGAAGCCTTTGATCTCGCCGGCCCGGGCTTTCTTGTAAAGTCCCTTGGGGTCGCGCCGTTCGCACACCTCAATGGGCGCGTCGACGAAGATCTCGATGAAATCGCCCTCTTTCATCGTGCCCCGGACGGCATCGCGATCGCGACGGTAGGGACTGATGAAGGCAGTCAGCGTGACCAGGCCTGCATCGCAGAACAGCTTGGCCACGGCGCCAATGCGGCGAATGTTCTCCTCGCGATCTTGGGCCGAAAAACCCAGGCCGAAGCGCTTGGCGAACTCCTCGCCGTGCCGCTCCTTGAGCATGCCAGGCCCGGCGTTCAGGCCGTGACGCACATTGTCGCCGTCGAGCACGAAACTGTGCAGGCCCCGCTTGTGCAGCTTGTGGTCGACCAGGTTCGAGACGGTGCTCTTGCCGCAGGCACTCAGGCCGGTGAACCAAATGACGCAGCCCTTGTGGCCGTTGAGTTGTTCGCGTTCTTCCCGCGAGACGCTGTGTTCGTGCCAGTGCACGTGGGTGTCGTTGGTCATGGGTTCGCCCGAGCTCCTTTTTCTGGCCAAAACGCCGAACTGCAAATGCTTTCGATGGAAGAGGAAAATCTTACCCCAGCCCCGTAGCGGTGCAAAGGGGTGCCTCGCGGGCAGGCGATCTTGATTCACCGCGATTCCAGTGCGGTGATCGCTCAGTCCAAGCCGGCCAATTCGCAGAGATTGGCCGCCAGGACCCCCTGAGGACAGCTCCAAACCAGAAAGAACAGGGCCTCTCGGCACCAGCGTCCGGCCGGGTGGCCAACAACGTAGCCCGAACCCTTAGCGGCGGCCAGCGCCGCCTGCGTGGTCCGCAGCGCGATGCTGTTGGCCGCGACGCGCAGATGCTCGTTGGAGCAGACCGGCTGCCCAGCGGCCAATGCCAGCAGCGTCTCCTGCAAATCGACTTGCTCGCGGCGCAACACGGCCGTCGGCCCGGCCAGGTTGGGGCGTTGGATCGTCTCGTGCTCCAGGTAGTCCAGCGCGGCCGAAGCCAGGGCAATGGCAAGGGTCGAGGTCTGCAGTCCGCCGGTGCCGGCTCCGACGCCAACGTGCATCACGTTTTCGGCCGGCCCGGATAGCAGCCATTCGCGGCCCACCTGGACGTCCTTCAGGTGGACTTCGCCGGTGTGGCTGGCCGAGAGGCCGACCAATTGCGGTGGCGACGGGATGGTAACGCCCGGCAAGTCGGTCGGCAGCGCCACGAGAATTTGTTGGCCGTCGTCGAGCACCGCGCCGGTCACGACAACGCTGGCATGATCGCCGCCAGTGACCCAGGGGGAATAACCGTCCAAGACAAACCCGCCATCGACCTCGCGAGCCCGCAACACCGGTTGGCCGAGGTGACGCCGGCTGGTCGTGAGGTGCGAAATGCCGACCGACGCGAAGGTCTCGCCCGAGGCTAGTGCCGGGAGCAGTCGCTCTTGAGCACTCCGATTGTCGCTGCCGGCGATCCGTTGGCAGGCGCCGGAGCGCTGGGTGATAATAAACGCGGTGGTCAGGCAAGCGGCGCCCAAACGTAAGTAACCGCGTGTGATATCCGGCTCGCTCCATTCCTGGCCGCCCCAATGGCGCGGGATAAACCACTGAAAGACCCCTGCTTCGCCGCACAGTCGAAGTTGCTCTGCCGGCCAGTTTTGGCTGCGGTCGAGTTCGCCCCCCAGGCGTACCAACTGGTCGCACAGACCGGCCAGCGCCGGGCCCTCCGGCGAGGTGATGCGAGATGGGTGGTTCATGTGGGCGCGTGATCCCTTCTTGGTCGACGCGGCACGGGGGTTCGACATCCGAGCATCGGTACACTTATAATTAATCCAAAACGTGGTCCAGGTCGAGCAGGCACTCTCTGCATGTTAAATCTAGTGAAGAGGCCTAGATCGGGCAACTTCCGGACGGCGTGGCCCCCGAGGTGGCAAAATTGTGGGGTCGCCCCACTTGTGACGCCTCGCTATAATCCGGAGCTTTGATGTTGTGTGGCAAGGGTGATCCATGAGTCAGACTGCCGGCACGACCGCCGAAACCGTGCAAAAATTCTCGCTGACCGAACTCTCTCCCCAGACCGTTTACGATAAGTGTATCGCGCTGGCGCGAAACCTTTGGTGGACCTGGCACCCGGAAGTCATCAACCTCTTCCGCGATCTCGACCCGATTCGCTGGCGCCAGTTGGACCACAATCCGATCGCGCTTTTGGCCGAATTTACGCCCGAGCGGCTGGAAATGCGGGCTTCCGAGTTGGTGCTCTATAGCCGCATCAACTACGCGTACCGCCGGCTGAAGGAGTACATGAGCAACACGCAGACGTGGGGTCGCACCCACGCGGGCGTGTTGGGCTCTAAGCCGGTGGCCTACTTTTCGGCCGAATTCGGCATCCACGAGTCGGTGCAGATCTACTCCGGCGGCCTGGGCGTGCTCTCCGGCGACCACATCAAAAGTGCCAGTGGGCTGGGCATTCCGCTGGTGGCCATCGGCCTGTTCTATGACCAGGGGTATTTCAAGCAGCACCTCGATCTGGAGGGCTACCAGCGGGAAGAGTATCTCGACACCAAGGTCGAAAACGTTCCCATGGAACCCGCGGCGGGCCCCGACGGCAAGCAAATCACCGTGAACATCGACACCCGCACCGGGCACTTGCTGGCCAAAGTCTGGCTGATGAACGTGGGACGGGTAAAATTGTATCTCTTGGACTGCGACGTCGAGGGCAACAGCCCGGAAGACCGCGAGTTGACCAGCCGGCTGTACGGCGGCGACCATCGCACGCGGATTCGCCAAGAACTGGTGCTGGGCGTGGGCGGCGTCAAGGCGCTGGCGGCGTTGGGTATCACGCCGGGCGTTTATCACTTGAACGAGGGCCACAGCGTGTTTGCCACGCTGGAGGCGATCCGCGAGCGGATGCACAACGACGGGCAGAGTTTCGACAACGCGCTGCGCGAAGTAGCACAACACACGGTCTTCACCACCCACACTCCGGTGCCGGCCGGACACGACCGCTTCGACGGCGGACTGATCGAAGAACACTTGGGGCCGTTGCGCGACCAGTTACGCATCTCGTACGAGCAATTGATGGGCCTGGGCCGAGTCGAGCCGCACAACGAAGGCGAAAGTTTTTGCATGACCGTGCTGGGCCTGAAACTTTCTCGGCGGGCCAACGCCGTCAGTTGCCTGCACGGGCACATTTCGCGGCGGATGTGGGCCCATCTCTGGCCCTGGCGCGTGGAAGAGGAAATCCCCATCGGCCACATCACCAACGGCGTGCACGTGCCCAGTTGGTTGGCCTGGCAGATGTTGCAGTTGTACGACCGCAACTTTCCGGTCGGCTGGCTGCAACGGATGGGCGAACCCGACGCCTGGCAGAACATTCATCACGTCGATCCGGGCGAGTTGTGGGAAGTCCACTACGCGCTGAAGAATTTGCTATTGGCGTTCGTGCGCCGCCGCGTCAGCCGGCAGTGCCGCCGGCGAGGCGAAAGCGACGCTGTGGTCGAGGCGGCCCGCAACCTGCTCGATCCGAATATTCTCACGATCGGGTTCGCCCGCCGTTTTGCCACTTACAAGCGGGCAGACCTGATCATGTCCGATCCGGACCGGCTGCAGCGACTGCTCAACGATCCCGAGCGGCCGATCCAGATCATTTTCGCCGGCAAGGCCCATCCGGCCGACGAGCCCGGCAAGCAACTGATCAAGAAAATCGCCAACGCACGGCACGAGGAGCGGTGCGCCAGCCGCGTCGTGTTTGTCGAGGATTACGACATCAACGTTTGCCGGCACATGATCCAGGGGGTCGACGTGTGGATGAACAATCCGCGCCGGCCGCTGGAAGCCTCCGGCACCAGCGGCCAGAAAGTCGTGCTCAACGGCGGCCTCAATCTGTCGGTGCTCGACGGTTGGTGGGCCGAGGCCTATGACGGCACTAACGGCTTTGCCATCGGCAAGGGCACGAGCCACGTATCGGACCAGATCAGCGATCAGCGCGACGGCGAAGCCCTATATGAGACGCTCGACAACGAAGTCATCCCGCTGTTCTACGATCGCGACATTGACGGTTTGCCGCGCGGCTGGATCCAACGGATGAAAAACTCGATCAGCTCGCTGGCCTGGCGCTTCAGCGCTCACCGCATGGTCATGGATTACACTAAGAGTGCCTACCTGACGGCCGCCGGCGGCGTCAGTTGCGACATGAGCGTCCGCTAAAGGGCGATCGTCCAATCCTGCCCCAACACGGTCTCGCGCCGGCTCGACCGCCACGCCACCCCTTTCTGCGGCGTCGTGGTTTGCCTAGAATTTGACGTTGGTTCGTCCCAGCGCGTCCCCACGAGGAGCCTCGGCCCATGTCCGCAAAAAAAGAGCTACTCTCGCAGACCATCGAACACGTCGACATCACGCGGCACAACGTCGTGCCGCTGGTCGAGGCGATGCAATACATGGCCTACTCGGCACGCGATCTGGCCCGGGCGGCCGAGATCTACGATCGCATGCTCCGCGATAGCGAGTGCGGCGTGATCCTGTGCCTGGCCGGCTCGCTGGTCAGCGCCGGCTTGAAAAAAGTGTTTGTCGACATGGTCCGCAACCGCATGGTCGACGCCATCGTCAGCACTGGCGCGAATATCGTCGACCAGGATTTTTTCGAGGGGCTCGGCTTCCGCCATTACATGGCCACCGAGCGTCTCAAAGCAGGCTTGGACGACGACAAGCTGCGGGAACTACACGTCGACCGCATCTATGATACGCTGATCGACGAAGATGAACTGCGGACGTGCGACGATACGACGAAAATCATCGCCGACGGACTGCCGCCGCGTCCGTACTCGTCGCGCGAGTTCATTCGCGAGATGGGCGCCTATCTGGCCGAACATGGCAAGACGCGCGACTCGATCGTGCTGGCCGCCTACGAAGAAGACGTGCCGATCTTTTGCCCCGCGTTTTCCGATTGCTCGGCCGGTTTCGGCCTGGTGGCCCATCAACACGCCCGCGGCGACGCCCCGAAAGTGAGCATCGACAGCGTGAAGGATTTTTACGAGCTGACGCAATTGAAGATCGCCAACCCCACGACCGGCATCTTCATGCTCGGCGGCGGCGTGCCGAAAAACTTCACGCAAGACATCGTCGTGGCCGCCGAGATCTTGGGCGACGATCCGCCGATGCACAAATACGCGGTGCAAGTCACGGTGGCCGACGTGCGCGACGGGGCCCTGTCGAGCTCGACTCTGAAAGAAGCTTCGAGCTGGGGCAAGGTCGACACGGTCTTCGAACAGATGGTCTTCAGCGAAGCCACGCTGGCCGTGCCGCTGATTGTCGGCTACGCCTACCACAAAGGCGGCTGGAAGCAGCGCAAGCAAAAACGCTGGACCCGAATCCTGGAACCGGCCACGCAAACGGTGGGCTAAAAGGAAGGCAAGCCAAACTGGGTGCCACACAGGCGCTCCAAACTCGCGCAACATGCTTGCGAAGCGCAAGCATGGCACCGAGTGTGCACGCGTTGTCGATTTCTACTTGGCCGCCGCCGGGCGGGTGCCGGGTGCCATGGTTGCGCTTCGCAAGCATGTTGCCGTGCCTGACGAACGTGCAGGCCAGCACGATCTTGGCCGGCAGCGACGCACGGTCGATGGCAATCGGCGTGTCTTCTCCCGTCTCCCAAGCACGGCAGCTCGACCATCGCCAAAACGATGCCTTATCGACAAGGCCGCGTCGTACCGGATTATTGTGGACGTAGTTTACCTTCTCATGGATATCCTCGACGGACCGCAAATTGCGGTCGTAACCACCGCCGCGCTGCCAGAAACGGTAGGCTCGGTCGCCATTTGGCTGCACATCCTCAAGCGTGCGAAGGAATTCTGGCGCGTTGTTTTTGAGCCAGGACAACGCACGATTCGCAACCGACTGCTTAAGCGACTTTAGAATGGTTGAGATCTTGACGCTCGGACGCGGCAAAACGACGAGATGGACGTGCTCTGGCATAATCACGTATGCCCAGAGGTCAAACAAACCTTTTATCCTGCCCTGACCTAAAGCGTCGAGCGTCCACTGACAAGTGCGCACGTGCGACAACAACGGCAGCCGCTTAAAGCAGGAAAAGGTCAGCGCGTGCGCGTCGCCAGGAATGTCGTAGCGTTTGCAGCGCTTGCGATCGTGGGCCAGCATGACAATAGTCTCGCCGTGACAAGCCGCGCATGCAAGAGAATTGCGCTGGGGTTTGCCCACATAAATTGCCGGATCTTGTGGTTGCGCCTCGCGATCAGACCACAGCTTTTTGCCGTCGGTGTTTGGGAGGCAGGTTGGATCGTGACTGGCGCAACATGCTTGCGAAGCGCAAGCATGGCACCTCGTGTCCGCGCGCTGTCGATCACTACTTGACCGCCGCCGGGGCCGGCTTGAGCAAAATGCCGCCGAGTTGCAGCAGGCTGCCTTTGATCGGGCCGGCCGAGCGGAAAAGGATCTGTTGCGTGCCGCTGGGCAAGTCGATTTCGCCGCCGCGAATTTCCTGGTAGCGGTCGATGCTGCCGGTGGACTCGACCTTTCCGGTCAGCCTGCGCTCGCCGGCTTCCAGCAGCCAAGTGTTGCCCGCCGATTGGTCCAAGCAAGCATAGTTGAGCAACATCAGGTACCGACCGGCCTTGGGCAGTTCGACGTTCCACACGGCGCGATCGTTCTCGCTTTGCCACTTGGCGAGATTCTTGTAGAAACGTTCCATGACGATCGTGGGGCCATAAATCTCACAGCGCGTCGCATACAGTTGCAGCGTGCCGTCGGTGGTCGGCTTGACCAACTGCGGATCGTTGGCCTCGAATACCTTGCGCGGGGCGCCCGAGCCCCGCAAAAACGCGATCACGTTCGCCAAATCCTGGGGGCTCAAGTCCTTTTCCAGCCCCTCGGGCATCAGCGACTTGCCGGTGACTTGCAGCACCTCCAGCTCGGTCCGCAAAACTGTCTGCTGCTTGCCCTCCTGGCCCATCAGCGTCACGCTGTTGCCCGTCTCGTTGACCAGCATGCCGGTATACATGAGCCCACTGGTCGTGACCGCAATGTAATCCAAAAACTTGGCGTCCACGGCCCGGTTGGGGTCCAACATGGCCATCAACAGGGCCGGCGGCGAGTAATCGGTGAGTGAGGCCAGGTTCGGACCCACTTCGTGACCGACGCCGCGCAGCCGATGGCACACGGCGCAGCGCTTGGCAAACACGGCGGCTCCGGCCTGCGCGTCGCTGGTCATCGTCAACACGCCGCTGTACCGCTGGAAGACCTGTTGCCGGTTCGCTTCGATCGCCCCAGAGAGCAGGCGGGCGGCCAGAGCCTTGATCGCGTCGTCCTTGCTTCGCAGCATCCGCTGCCGCCGCGCGGCATCGATGTCGGACGCGGGCACCTGCTTGTTTTCGACCGCGGTCAGCAGTACCGTGATCCACGCATCGCGGCTCAGAAGCGCGTCGAGAATCTCGCTGCGCAGCGCCGGCCCATGACTCTTCCAGCCGGCCAACAAAGCCGTGGGCACCTGGTCGTTGTCGAGCCGGGCCAGCGCCTCGACGGCGGCGGTTTGCAGCGCCCCGCTCGATCGCGGCACCAACAGCGCGACCAGCGAAGCAATGTCGGCGCCGCGCTGGTTCTCGCTACGGCCCAACAGGCGCACCGCCCGCAATCGCTCGTCCTCGGGAGCTTCGTCATTGGCCACGATGGCGCGGGCAAAGTCGAAAATTTTGGCCAGCTCGTGCGAGGTGTCATATTTCTCCCACGAGGCGTTGCGCCGGTCGAGCGCGTCGAGCAGGCCGGCCAGGGCCGTCAACTGCCAGGCGGCATACTTGCCCGCGTTGGCCTTGCCGATCTTCGCCAGCGCGACGCCGAGCGTGCGATCGTCGTCGAAAGCGCTGGCCAGCGACACGAGTTGCTCGAGGAATTCTCCCGGCGGTTCCTTGTCCGCGTCCAGGTTGAGCACGGTGGCCATGACTTCGCTGAGGTTTTCCGGCGTGATCGAGCTGAGCACGGCCGCCGTGATGAAACGGTCGTCCGCATAGCCTAGCGCCAAGGCGCCGAGCGCCTTGCCGGCCCGCGGGTCATTCCACTGGCCCAGCGTGTAAGCCCGCTGTAATTGAACCTGCAAGTCGCTGTCGTCGGCCAGCGCTAAGATCGCCTCGCCGAGTTGTGGGGCTTGGGCCAGATGGTCTTCGGCCAGCCGCACCGCGTGGCGGCGAATTCCGGCGTGCGGATCGGACATTGCCTTGACGATTCGCTCGGGCTGGAGACCGCCGAGCAGTTCCAAGGTCCACAGCGCTTGTACCCGGCAGGTGGCCCGCGGCGAGGCGTCGGCCAGTTTTTTCAGTGGTTCGATCGCCGACTTGTCGTCGCGCCACACGAGCAGTTGCTGCACCATGTCGCGCTGCCAGCCGCTGGGGCTGTCCAGGGCGGCGACCAATTCGGCCAGCGACAATTGATCGAGCCGGGGAATCTTGCGCGGAGTGCTGCCGATCGGAAACACGCGGTAGATGCGGCCCATGTCGGATCCGGCGCGCAAGTCGACCTGCTTTTGAATCTCCATCGGGATCCATTCCGGATGTTCGATCGTCTGCCGATACATGTCGGCCACCCACAGGGCACCATCGGGACCGGCGGCCAGCATCGTGGGGCGAAACCAGTTATCGGCCGACGCCAGGAATTCGCTGTCTTTCTCGTCGTCGGCGCGACGGCTGGCAAACGTCAGCCCCTCGGGCCGCATGATCTCGCGGTGCACCAGGTTGTGGACCGGCTCGCTGGTGAACATATTGCCCTCGAACGCCGGGCCTAAGAAGTCGTCGCGATAGACCATCGTGCTGTTGGCCGACGTGAAACGATTGGCGGCGTAGAGATCGTTGTAGCGGGCGATCGTGCGGCTGCGCGGAAAGACCTCGGCCGCGCCGGCTTGTTCGGGCACGTCGACGCGACCGTTGGCCGCAGGCACGTGCTTGTTGCGGCGCAGATATTCGTCGGCCAGCACGAACTGGTACATCGGGTCGCTGTTGGAGCAGCCGAACCAATTGCCCCAGTCGTCGCGGTTGCGGCCGTACTGCGACCCGCCGGACTGGGGATCGAGCAGTCCTTGGTCGGGGCGGATGCGAAAATCGCGGCCGTTGGCATTCACTTCGCCCCCGGCCTTGAGCAGCTTGATTTTGCCGCCGATTGCCGCGTCGCCGTACGCACAATAGAGCCAGCCGTCGAGCCCCCACTTCAATCCGTTGACGCGGTGCTGCGGGTTGCCCTGACGAAAATTCTGGTACAAGATTTCGCGCTTGTCGGCCTTGCCGTCGCCGTCGGTGTCCTCGGCATAAATAATGTCCGGCGCGCAGGTGACCAGAATGCCGGCGCGCCAGGGGGCCACGCTGGTGGGAAACCCGAGATCGTCGAGGAACACGGTCGACTTGTCATAACGGCCGTCGCCGTCAGTGTCTTCCAAACAGCGCACCACGCCGCCGTGCTTGCCGTGGCCATCGACGCCACGCGGATAGTCGCCCATCTCGACAACCCACAACTTTCCATCCGGCCCCCAGGCCATCCCGATCGGATCGGTCACCAGCGGTTCGGAGACGGCCAGATCGACCTGAAAGCCGGGCCGGGCAACGGTCAACGCCAACGATTGTTGCGGCGATTTCGGGCCAGGAAACAGCACGTCTTTGAGCAGTTCGTCCAACGACTTGCGATCGACCAGATCGGGCAGCTTGTCGGTATCCTCGTTCTGCACCCACAAGTGCCGGCCGTGAATCCACGTGCCGTTATTAGTGCCCGAACGTGTGATCATGGGGATCGCGCCGGGGTCGCCCCGCTTGCCCGAAACGAGCTTATGCGACCAGCCCTTGTCGCGCGACACGAAGAGATGCACCGCGTAGGCCGATTCGTTGGAGGAGATCACGTCCGAGTATCCGTCCAAATCCAGATCGACGAAGCGCAAGCCGGCGTCGCGCGCTTGGGCGTCGACGATCAGCGAGCCTTCGGGCAGCGCGAAGGAAAGTTTTTTCCAGCCCTCGCGCGGATCGAAGCGAAACACGGCTTGCTGTTGTGGATTGCTCACGATCAACTCGCAAACGCCGTCGGCGTCGATGTCGCGCAGTCGCAGGCCGTTGTCGCGGCCCTCGCGGCTGGTGAAGACCGGCTTTCCGCCGAGTTCAAGGCCGACGAGCGCCTGGCTCTGGGCGACCCACTGCCGACCGTCGAAGTGCCACGCTCCGGCCAAGCTCGTGTTGCGCACCAGGATGGTCGGAAAGCCGTCGGCATCGAGCAGTCCGAAGCGGACGCCGGCGTCGCGACGGGCGCCGGTCTTGTCGCGTTCGACCAGCGAGACCGGAAAATCCCCGACGATCCACTTGCGATCCTCCGGCGACCAAAGCCGGGTCTGCCGCACGTGCTCATTGCCGATTACGACGTCCAAATATCCATCGTTGTTGAGATCCAACAACCGCACGCCATTGTCGCCGCCGTCGGCGGCACGCAAC
>JBGQKM010000152.1:0-14377 GCA_041499515.1 Planctomycetia bacterium
GTCACTTCCTCGGCCAGCCGCCGCTGGCTTTCACGCTTCTCGGGGTCAGCCGTCCGCACAGCATCGAGTGCTTCGATTTCCTGGCGGGTCAAGTCGGTGAGAAATCGCAGGCAGCGACCGGCGTCGGCATCGTCGACGTTGACCCAATATTGATAGAACGCGTAGGGGCTGGTGCGGGCCGGCGAAAGCCAGACGGAGCCGCTCTCGGTTTTGCCCATCTTGCCGCCGTCACTTTTGGTGAGCAAGGGCCACGTCAATCCGTAAAATTGCACGCCTTGCATCCGGCGTCCCAGGTCGATGCCGGCGGTGATATTGCCCCATTGATCGCTGCCGCCGACTTGCAACTGACACTGGTGGTGTTCGTAGAGATAGACAAAGTCATAGGCTTGCAGCAGCATGTAGCTGAATTCGGTGTAGCTCAAGCCCGCGTCGCTGCGCTCCAAGCGGCTTTTGACCGAATCCTTGGCCAGCATGACGTTGACCGGAAAGTTCTTGCCGATGTCGCGGAGGAAATCGAGATAACTGAAACGGTTCATCCAATCGAAGTTGTTGGCCAGAATCGCCGCCTGCTGGCCGGGCTCGAAATCGAGCAGCCTGCGCATTTGCAGCTCGATGGCCCGCACATTGGCTTGCAGGGCGTCGACCGACAGCAGATTGCGTTCTTCGCTCTTGCCGCTGGGGTCGCCGATCATTCCGGTGGCGCCGCCGACTAGCGCGATCGGGCGATGTCCGGCCCGTTGAAAGCGGCGCAAGACCACGAGGCCCATCAGGTGGCCGACGTGCAGGCTATCGGCGGTTGGATCGAAGCCGGCATAGACGGTGCGGCCGGCTTGGTTGAGCCACGTGGAGAGATGCGACTCGTCGGTCGTCTGGTGGACCAGGCCGCGCCACGCGAGTTCGGCAACGATGTCTTTCAAAGTCCTCGTTCCTGCGTGAATTTCGTCATCAGCGCCACATGTCGTCGTCGGCAAAGGGATGGCCCAGGCCGCTGAGTTTCGGCTTCGGCAAGACCTTGAGCGCCTGTTCGGCCAGCCGAAGATCCTCGCGAGTCGCGATTTTCAAATTCAGACTCGAGCCGGGCACCACGGTGACGGAATGCCCGACGCGCTCGACCAGTTGCGCGTCGTCGGTGGCCTGAAAGTCGCCCCGCTTGGCGTGTGCTTCCAACAGCAATTGGCGACGAAAGACCTGGGGCGTTTGAGCCTCCCACAATCCGCTGCGCGACACGGTCTCTTCGATCTTCTTATCGGGCCCGACACGTTTCAACGTGCCGGAGACCGGAACGGCGAAGATCGCCGCGTCGGTCTTCTGGGCGACTTCGAAGATTTCGGAAATCCATTCGTCGGCCAGGCAGGGCCGGGCCGCGTCGTGAACGCAGACGAAGTCGATATCGGTTTTCACGTGGGCCAGGGCTTTGGCCACCGACTCGGCCCGCTCGGCGCCTCCGGCCACCACGTCGATCCCCAAGATGGCCGTGTTGGCCGAGAATTTGAACTGAAAGTACTCTTGATCCGCGGGCGCGATCACGACGATCAGTTGTTTGACGTCCGGACGATTGAGGAATTTTTCAGCCGAATGGAGCCAGACCGCCTTGTTCGCCAGCGGCGCGAACGGTTTCTTGTAGTTCTTATCGTGATACCGGCTGCTGCGACCGGCCGCCGGCAAAATGACCGCAAATGTCGCCACGTCCCAAGACCCTCGGCTTGAATATGCCTCACCGCCGGTCATTGTCGGGTTTCGGCTCGACGCGTCAAGCTCGCGTTCGAGACAGTGCAAACCTCACGAACAAAACGGGCTCCGACGGTCAAACCGCCAGAGCCCGAGAGATTTGTAGTTCGAGCGAAACCGTCTAGCTTTCGTAGGGCATCATGATCTCGCCGGCGTCGATTCCCGCGATCGACTTGAAGCCGCCTTGGACGATCGCGTCGCCCAGTTTGGTCACGGTGCGATAGTAGCGATCGCTGGGACGCTGGCCCGTGATCTTGCGGGTCAGGTCCTGGCAGATGACGTCGGCCGCTTGGCGCACGATTTCGTCGCTCTGTCGGGCCGCGTACAGCGAAGTGCACAGGATCGTGACGGCGTCTTGCACCCGTTGCGAGAGTTCCGACATCCGGCACTGTCGATCGGCAAGGCCCAACTGATGTTTGCTCATCACGCCGGAAATCTCACGCGGCGAGCGTTGCAGGAACGTCGTCGCGAAATCGGCATGGCGTCGCAAGGCCTCAGGCATGGAGGGCAATTTGGCGCGAGTCTTGGGCCGCAGATATTGGCCCGCCAGCCATTTCGCATACGGGGCGAACACGTCCTTCAAGGCCCACAGATGCGCCGGATTGACCAGGTTGGGCTGCTTGATGCCTGCGGCTTGCAGGGCCTTGCCCACCGGCTCGAAGTATTGCACGCCGTGTTGTTTGACCAGCGATTTGAAGAAGGCCATCGAGAGCATTTCGCCCTCGCCCTCGTAGATGCAGGGAGCCAGGAATTCGTGCACGTTGTCGCCCAGCATGTGGCCGTGCAGGAACGATCGGCCGCCGTGGGTCTTCATCAGCAGTTCGATGGCGGCCTCCTTTTGGGACTCGCTGCCAAAAACCTTGGCGATCACGCATTCCATTTCGCCGCGGTAGCCTTCGTCGATCAGGCCGCCGCCCCATTGCACCATCGCGTCGCAGGCCACGATCAGCCCGGCGATGCGCCCCAAGCGGCGTTGCACCAGCTCGCGGGTGGAAATCATGGCGCCGTACGTTTTGCGATACTTGGCCCAGGGGATCATGCTGGCCATCATCCCGCGCATCGTGCCGGCGGCATTGGCGCACAGCGAAATGCGGCCCAGATTCAGGCCGTGATAGGCGATCGTCAGCCCGTCCCCCTGTTTCGGCTTGAGCAGGTTCGCCGCCGGGACGCGAAAATTCTTGAAAATGATTCCCTGATTGTACGTGTGCTTCAGGGCCCACAGGCCGTACTTGCGCAATTGAAACTGTTCGTTTTCTTGCGCTGGCAGATCGACGATCATCACCGCGGGCCGCTTGTCCACCAGGCAGACCAGGCCCACCGTGCGGCCGGGCACGACATTCGTGATGAACAGTTTTTCGCCGTTGACCACATAGTCGTCGCCGTCCTTTTCGGCCCGCGTTCGCAAGGCCGTCAAATCCGAGCCCGCGCCCGGCTCGGTCAGCGCGAAGCCCGAGAGCCGTTTTCCGCTGGCCAAATCGGGCAAGAAGCTTTGTTTTTGTTCGGCGCTTCCGAACGAGCGCAGCGGATCGACCGCGCCGATACAGCCGTGCACCGATGCCAGGCCGGCGACCGTGGCGTCGACCGTGGCCATTTTGGTGAGAAACGCGGCAAAGCTGGCAAACGGAGCGCCGGAGCCGCCGTACTTCTTTTCCACCAGCAATCCCCAGTAGCCCACCTCGCCCAATTCGTCGAGGATCTTTTGCGGCACCTTTTTGTTTTCACCGAGGTTCGTGCCGGCCTTGACGTGTTTGCGCATCAGCTCCAGCGAATCTTGCATCACCCGCTCGACCTCGGGCGGAGTTTGCGGCGTGTGGCTTTCGAAGAGCTCCACCGGCAACTCGCGATCCCAGACCGCGCGGTGCACGGGGCTGTTGGTGGTCTGAAAGCGTTTGGCGAACAACTGCTCGACCTGGTCGTCGGCCTTGTCGATGGCCCCGGTGCGGCGGGCCTCGTCATCGCTTTTGCCGCCCAGCTTCAACGCGGTTTCGGCAAACGAAGCCTTGGTGTCCAGTTCGTGCTCTTCGGCAGCCACAGGACGCGGTTCAGCTTTGGTCTGCGGGTTCATGAGTGACTCGTGGGTTGTAGGTAAAGAATGCGCTGCATCGAGTATTTTCAACCGTCCGCGGTCACGATTGTTTATCGGACACGCCGACGGGCCTTCGCTCTCGAACCGGGCCGATCGCTCGCTACGAGCCCGGATTTCGACAGCACAAGTCAATTATGCGTTACAATGATGCCGCACCTCGAGCGAGGTGATCCGCTGGTCGCCCTTTATGGTAACTATTCAGTAGGCCCGTGGGAACTTCCGCACCGGCCGAGTGAACAAAAAAGTCCGCCAAGGGCGTTTTCGCTCGGACCGCACGGTGTCCACCCGACATAACCGGCAGGGATGATCTCGTTCCACGCGCCGGATTTGTGGGAGTTCCCGGAAGTAGTGCACTTATGGGTGGAAACGGGCCTCCCTGCCCAGCCGAGAAGGCTCTTGGACGCCGGGATTTACTTAGAGCCAGCGGACAAAACCTTTCGGAGAGAGGGACAGTCCCATTTTGCTCCCAGGACTCCGCAAAATCGGGACAGTCCCCGACGGTTTTGTCCGCTGGCTCTTAGGGTGACTTCCGCGTCTGACGCCCGTCCATTTGCCTGGTATCAATCAGCGCGCTGGAAAATCGTGGCGATGCCCTGGCCCACGCCGATGCACATCGTGGCCAGGCCGAATTTCGCGCCCCGGTCGATCATCGTGTTGACCAGCGTGGTCGTGATGCGGGCGCCGCTGGCTCCCAACGGATGGCCGATGGCGATTGCGCCGCCGCGGACGTTCACTTTTTCCGGGTCAAGCGACAACATCCGCATGCAGGCGATGGCCTGCGAGGCGAACGCTTCGTTCAGCTCGACCAGGTCGATTTCGCCCAGTTTCAGGCCCGCCCGTTCCAGAGCCTTCTTGGTGGCCGGCACGGGTCCGGTGCCCATCACGGCCGGATCGACGCCCACGACCGCCGTGGCCACGACCCGCACCAGCGGCTTGAGGCCCAGCGCTTTGGCTTTGTCTTCCGACATGATCAACAGCGCTGCAGCGCCGTCGTTGAGCGGCGAGCTGTTGCCGGCGGTGACGGTGCCCATGCCGGGCATGAACGCCGGCTTGAGCGCGGCGAGACTGTCCATGGTCGCGTCGGGGCGGACGCACTGATCGCGATCGATCAACGTGCGATTGCCTTGCTCGTCGCGTCCCCAGATCGGCAGAATCTCTCGTTGGAATTCGCCCTTGGCCTGCGCGGCGGCGGCCAGTTGGTGACTGCGCACCGCGAAGCGGTCTTGCTCCTCGCGCGAGATGCCCTGGGTTTGGGCCAGAAATTCGGCGGTCACGCCCATGCTCAGCGCGCCTTTACTCGTGCGGTGAAAGAGTTTGGGATTCAAATTCACCCCGGCATCCATCGGGATGTGCTGCATGTGTTCCAGCCCGCCCACGATTTGCACGTCCTCGAAACCCGCCATGATGGCGTGCGAGGCCTGGTTGATGGCTTGCAGGCCCGAGCCGCACAGCCGGTTGACGGTGGTGCCGCCGGTGTGGGTGGCCAGGCCGGCCATCAAGCCGACGATGCGGGCCGCGTTGAGCCCCTGTTCGCCCTGTTGCTGGGTGTTGCCCAGTACGACGTCTTCGATTTCCTCGGGATTGATCCCGGTTCGTTCCAGCAGGGCCTGCACGACCTGCACGGCCAGATCGTCGGATCGGACTTCGCGGAAGACGCCCTTGTCTTTGTTCGCCCGGCCGATCGGCGTTCGAACGCAATCTATAATCACGGCGCGTTTCATCGCCAGGTACCTCGCAGTTGAGAAGTCGAACAGGGCCGCGTTGGCGGCCGATCACGTGTTTCAAAATAATTGTACGGATCGCGAGCTTAGGCCGCGTAAAATTTCCGGCCCGTCTTGGCCATTTCCAGTAACATCGGCGTGGGCTGGGTGCGTGGGCCGAGGTTCTCCAGCGGCTTGAGCATTTCCACGATTTTAGCCGCGCCCAGCGTATCGGCCCAAAACAGCAACCCGCCTTTGAACGGCGGAAATCCGACGCCGAAAATCAGTCCCAAATCGACGTCTCGCACGTCGCGGACGACTTTGGCTTCCAGAATGCGCGTGGCTTCCAGCACCATCGGCAGGAAAAGCCGCGCCGTGGTTTGCTCTAGAGTGAACTTATCCTGTTTGCGGACATACGGCTTGATCAGCTCGGCCGCCGCTGGATCGGGTGTTCCCCGGCCGGACTTGTCTTTGTACAGGAAGAAGCCGGAGCCGGACTTTTGTCCCAGCCGGCCCGCCTTGACCATCGCGGCCAAGATTGGCGAAGCGGCGACCCGATCGGGAAACGCCTCCCACATCACGCGCCCGGCATAGAACGCCGTGTCCAGGCCGATCACGTCGTAGAGCGTCAGGGGGCCCATCGGCATGCCGAAATCTTTGGCCGCCCGTTCGATCGTCTTGGCCTCCGCCCCGTCGGAAATCAGTTCCAGCGACTCGTTCATGTAGGGCAGCAGCAGGCGGTTGACCAGAAAGCCGGGCCCGTCGTTGACCACGATCGGCGACTTGCCGATGTTTTTGGCGAAGGCCACTGCGGTGGCCACGGTTTCGTCGCTGGTTTTGGCACCGCGAATCACCTCGACCAGCGGCATCTTACGCACCGGATTGAAAAAGTGGATGCCGCAAAACCGCTCGGGCCGCTGCAAGCCCTCGGCCAATTTCGTGATCGGAATGGTCGACGTGTTGGAAGCCAGGATCGCCGTGGGCGCCAATTGCGGCTCGATCCGCGCGTAAAACTGTTTTTTGATCTCGGGATTTTCGACGATCGCTTCGATCACCAGTTCGCACGGCGCCAGCTCGGCGTCGACGGTGGCCGCATGCAGCAGGCCGGCAAATTGGAACGCTTTCTGGGCGTCCGGGCCCTTGGTCTCCTTGTCGTACGACACCTCTTCGAGCACCTGCTGCAGGCCTTTGGACAGCGCGGCCGCGGCGGCATCGGCCAGCACCACCGGCACACGGCGTTTCAACGTGGCTGCCGCGATCCCCTGCCCCATGATGCCGGCCCCGACCACGGCGACCGACCGGATCGGCGCCGGTTTGACGTCGCGCCGGTCGATGCCGGTGTCCTTCTTGTTGCGGTCGGTCAGGAAGAAGACGTTGATCAAGGCCCGATTGATGGGAGTGCCAAACAAGGCGGCCATCGCCTGGGCTTCTTTCAGGCCGGCTGCATCGGCATCCAGGCCGGCGGATTCGAGCATCAGCTCGAGCGCGGCCATCGGGGCCGGATATTGGCCGCCGGTCTGCCCTTGAATGAAGGCCGAGGCCGTCGCGCCCAAAAAGCCGAGTTCGGTGTCGCTGATATCCAGCGGCTGGTTCCAGCGCTGGCGATCGCGTTTCCATTTTCCGGCGCGTTGTTCGGCACGAATCACTTGGATCGCGGCCGGCAACAAACGGGCCGAGGGGACGCAATCGGAAATCAGGCCCAGGGCCAGCGCCGTTTTGACGTCGATCGATTCGCCGCTGGTGACAAGCTCAATGGCATTGTAAAGACCCACCACGCGGGGCGAGCGCACCGTGCCACCCCAACCGGGCAGCAGGCCGAGCTTCACCTCGGGGAAACCGAACATGGCTTTCGAGTCGGTGGACATCAATCGCCGATCGCACCAGAACGACATTTCGGCCCCGCCCCCGACGCATTGCCCATCGATGGCCGCGATGGTGACGAACGGCATCTTTGAGAGCCGCTGAAAGAGTTTTCGGCCGTGGTTGCAGAGCTCGACGATCTGGGCGCGCGGCGCATCCATGCCGGCCAGGAACTCGCGAATGTCGGCCCCCACGATGAACACGCCCGGTTTGCCCGAGCGAATCACCAGGCCGGCGAGGTCCTTGCGGGCTTCCAAAGCGTTCAAATGCTTTTCGAATTCATCGAGCACGGCCCGCGACAGGACGTTGGCGCTGCCGCGTGGATCGTCGAGCGTGAGCACGGCGATGTCCGACTGCTCGATGCTTAATTTCATGTAGCCTGCATCGGCCATAAGTGGTTACCCTTTCCCAGTCGGCAAGATTCGTCGAACGGACCGAGCCACAAAGGTACGACCGGCGCGACGCAAAGAATAGTGATACCCCCGGTCCGACAGCCCCACAAGGCCCGCGGATCGCTGGCACGCCGCCTTGGGCCACGTTGACAATCGGCGGCCGCGCGCTATCCTGAATGCGTCCGCGATCGGCCGGCGGGCGCCAAAATTTGCCTGTTTTTCCGTCGCCTGGAACCCTAGCCTATGCCCACCCTGGAACAAACGTGTCGGCTAACTCGACCCGCAGCATTGGTAGCCTTGCTGTCCCTGACCTGGGCGGCGACCTTCGTTGGGGTCGTGCAAGGTGAACCGAAAGCATCGACGGTTCGTCTGGTGGTCGATTATGGCGACGGCGTTGAGGTCCACTTTACGGCCTTGCCCTGGCGGGAGGACATGACCGTTTTGAACGCCCTCTCGGCGGCCCAGGCCCATCGCCACGGGATGAGCTTTACGCAGCGTGGGGCGGGCGCTTCGGCAATGATCACGAAGATCGGTGACGTGAAGAACGAGGGGGACGGCAGAAACTGGCTCTATTACGTCAACGAAAAGCAGGGCGAAGTCAGCGCGGGGGTCATGAAACTCAAGCCCGGCGACGCCGTCTTGTGGAGATTCGAGACCTACGACTACAATCAATAGCCAGCACTGCGATATTCAAGCTTTGATGCAAACATCTGGAGCCTCCGTCGTGAAACGAGATCTGTTGACGCGAGCCGGAGTTTTTACGGCGCTAGTCGGGTTGGCCGTGACGGTCCGGTTGGTGAGCGAAACGCCGAACTTCAGCGCCGTGACTGCCGCCGCCCTATTTGCCGGGTTTTACTTCCGCCATCGGTTCACGGCCGTTTGCGTGCCACTGGCCATCATGACCCTCAGTGACCCGTTCCTGGGTGGTTATGCCAAACCGGTGATGGCCGCGGTCTACGGCTCGCTGTTGATCCCGATTGCCTGGCGATCGGTGCTGCGGGCCGGCCTGACGCCGTCACGCGTGGGGTTGGGGGCCGTGTCGTCGTCGGTGGCGTTTTACCTGCTGAGCAATGCGGCCGTTTGGTATGCCTGGTATCCGCGCACTTGGGACGGACTGATTCGCTGCTACGCGCTGGCCCTGCCATTCTTCGCGAACACGCTGACTAGCGACATCCTGTTTTCCGCCGGTTTCTTCGGCCTGTATGCCTTGGCGACCCATGCAAGCCCCGCGATTTCGCGTGGCCTGGCGCCCGGCGCGGCCTGATCGGCGATGCACTCGCCCGGCGCTAGCGTATTGCGGGCGCTTGGTCTTGGCGGTCTCGATACCAGAGTTGCCAGCGATGGACTTTTTCGTCGTTGGTCAGCACGGCACCGTCCTCTTGGACGGCCACGTCAACGCCGGCAATCTGCGCCAAGCTGAGCATGGCCACGCGCTGCACGTTGGCCCGATCGCCGAGCATGGCCATCAGGGTCGGCAGAAACGCCGGATCGGCAATGGCGCCCATGGTCTGGGCAGCCTGCACGCGGACCGTAATATCCACGTCCAGCGCCAGGCGTTCCAGCGCGGTAACGCCTTGCACGGCTCGCAGACGGGCCAGGCTTGCCGCGGCTTCAAGTCGCAACTGTTTATCGGGCGCATTGAGCAATCGCACCAGCGGCTGGGGATCCTCCAGCGTGCCGACATAGCCCAGCGCTCGCACGGCCGCGGCCACGACCGTGGCATCCGGATCGTCAAGCACCGGCACCAGCACTTGCGCGTGCCGCGGATCGCCATGAGCGGCCAGATAGTCGCAGGCTCGCCGTCGAACCTCGACCGAAGCGTGGCCGACGGCAATGTAGGCCATGCGAACGGCCGTCTCGTGCGAATCGTCGGCCACGGCCATCAGGGCGCCGCGCCACACGACCGGATCTTTCTCGGCTTCGACCAGTTCTGCCAGTCGCGCAAGGGCCAGCGGCGACAACGCCGTTTCGGCCGCCTGCGTGACCAGTTCGGTCGCCGCGGCCCGTCGCTGCAACATGTCCTGGGACGACAGTCGTTCTAATACCGCAAACACTGGACTAACGCCCGGCAATACGTCTTCGTACAGTTCGCGTGGCAGGGGGTCGCAAAGGTCGAGGCGCTGTTCGAGCACGGGTACCAACTGCGGGCCGGCGGCCGCCAGCGTGGTCAGCGCCGCGCGGCGGACGGCCTCGGGCAGATTTGCCTGCTTCAATGCTGCCACCAGGTTCTGCACTTCGCGGATCCGTTCTTCCGACAGGGTGATCAACGATTGCGTCTCGATTTTGGCCGCGGCCACCGCGTCGTTGATTTCGCCGTATTGCTGGCTCCACGACTTTTTCAATTCCGCCAAGGCCGCGCCGCGTCGCTCGGCCACGGCGTCGACCGGAAAACCGGCCGCCGCCGGCCAGCGCTCGGCCAATTGCCTGGCCGACTCTTTCCGCGCCGTATAGCCGCCTTCGGCCATCGCCAGCAACAACACGGGACCGGCCTGTTCGATCGGCCACGCGGCCAGCGATGCGACGGCCTGGCGTTGCACCTCGGCGCTGGCATCGCGGGTCAGATCGTGCGCCGTCGCGACGCTTTGCGCAGCGACCTGGCGTCCTTCCTGCGCGGCCTGACCTAATGTTTGCGCCACGGCCAACCGCACGTGCTGCGAAGTGTCCTTGGCCGCGGCCTCGACCTCATCGCGCATTCCGGCCGCCGCCAGCGCGGTCACCGAGGCCGCGCGCGTCAATTCCGAACGGCTCTTTTTCAGCTTGCTCAATATCGCGTGGGCCTCTTCGGACCCCAGGTCGCCCAAAGCCTCCACCGCCACGGAGCGAACATCGAGGACCTGGTCGTTCAGGGCTTGTTGCAAGTATTCGATGGCATGGGGATCGTGGTGCGCGGCGATCGCCCGCACCGCGGCGGCCCGCACGCGCGCGTCCTGATCGCTGCGCAGATCGACGGCCGCCAGGGGTAACTCCTGATCCGGAATCGCGGCCCACGCCGCCAGGCCCTCGATACGCACATACCAGGCGGGACTGCGCAGCGCGGCAGTGAACCATTTTTCGTCGCCCGGTTGGGCATGCCGCGCCAAGGCGCGGATCAAGACGGCGGTCAACTCGGGGTTTTGTCCTTCCGCTGTCGCGGGAGTGCCGTTCTTGTCCACGGGACCAGCAAACTCTTGCAGCAGTTCGCGCAATTGGGGTGCTGGCGAGCTCGGGTGAACGGCTCCCAAGGCTTCGGCCGCGGCACAGCGCGCGTTCATCGGCAATGACTTCTCCCGCACCGCTGCTACCAATTGCTGGATCGGCTCTCCGATACCCCAATGCACCATCACGATCGCCGCATTAACGGCCGCGACCGCATCCGTGCCGGCCAACGCGCTCGACAGATCGGGGTGGCCTTGCGCCGGATGGGCGAGCAGGCGATCGATTTCCTGATGGCGCCAACGCCTCTCGTCAGGATCGCGTTTCTCGAACGGCGGCGAGACCTTCTCGAACCAGCCGCCCTTTTCCAGCACGGTCAGATCGACGGTCGACGGCGCGGCGCTTTTGCTTTCGTCGGCGTCGGCGCCTGCGGCCGTGTCGTCCGGGGACGCTTTCTCGCCGCGATGATCGGCCAGAAACGGATTGGTTGGCGTCGACTTGCAGCCGGTGCAACACAGGGCCAACAGCAGCGCAATCCCCGCGCGCTTGACGCCGAAAAAAACCGCGGCCCGGGCGATACGAAATTCAATCGTGTCCATGGGGGCAAATCCTTTTGCCTGACTGGATCGTGTAGATATTGAAGATATGACTTGTCGGCGAATGCCGCCGAGATCCAAGCGCCGAGCCCCACTGCCGGTTCGACGGCGTTGGCACCGTGCCTCATTGCTTCGCGGGATCGACGGGTTTTTCTTTACGTTCGGCCGCCATCAGTTCCTCTTTTTTGGCGGCGGATTCGTCAAGTAACAAGCTTTCCAGCTCGCTGATTTTTCCAGCGACTTCCGCCGCCACCGCGTCGTCGACGAGGTCCGAACTATCGAGCGCTTTGTAGAGAGCGAATAATTTTTCACGACAGCCTGCGATAAACTCCTTGGCCGGTGTGCCCTCTTTGGCCGCTGTGTTTAGTCCGGCAAGTCCCCTGATCACGCTGTTGAGCGAATACATAATCAGGCGGCGCGAGGCAGGGCGCTTCGCCGCTTTGGCGGCTTCCAGCTCGCGCTTGCAGACCTCGACCGTTTGGTGTCCCAATACATTGGCCAGTTGCTGGTAATCCACCTTTGAATTGGGTGGATATTTCAGTTGGCCGATGAACTGCGCCATGTCGCGGCGAAGCGTGGGCCGTGCCGTCGGGTCCGACGCGATTGCCTCGAAGGCCTTGACGACGCTGTCATTGGGGCCCGGGCTGCCCAGGGACGTTAAGACCTGCGCGGCGTTGCGTCGCAGGTAATCGTGAGATGGGGCGTCTCGACCGGCCGGCGGATCCTGCTGGTTGAGCAAGTCGAGCAGCGTCTTGGTCAGTTCGGCCGCCTTGGCTTGCGGAATCGCGCCGGCCCCGGCGAAACGATCCAGGCCGACCAATGCAGCGACTTTCATGGAATCCTGCGGCGACTGCAACGCTGCTTGCAAGATCGGAAGAGCGGCCGGCAGCGGCTTGGCGTTTTTCGCGTCGCCTTCTTCCGCGTTGAGGTCCCCGATCACGAGCATCGCATTGTATTTGATCACCGCGTCATTCGGACCAAACTTCCCGTTCTTGAGAATGTCCTTCATCTTCTCGAGTACCATCTCATTCAGTAAATCGTACCCAGGGCCACTCTTTCCGCTGGTGAAAAAGAGTCTCAGGTCCTTACGGACTTTAGGCAGTTCGTCGATGGAATAGCGGCCACCCGGGGTGACGAACTGCTGCAGGAAATACTTCTTGAAGTAGTCTTCAAAGAGTCTTTTTTGCACAGGATCGGAGAGAATCTCTGGCTCGCGGAGGATTTTCTTGATCTCTGCGCCTCTGTTGGCAAGCGCGCTGGCCTTTTGGGCCCAGGCAGTCGTTGCCCAGTACGCGCAGGCCAGACCCGCGGCCAATGCCACGACCGGCATGGCGCGTCGATGGGATATGCGCATCGTCACAAACGCCATCAATCGACTATCCCTCTCCGCTCCTGACGGGAGCCCCGAAATGACGCAGCCCCGTCCGACGCAAGCTCGTTCGAACGCAAGCTCAATCGTCGCTTGGGGTTTGATGAATTCGCAACTCTACACTACCACCCCCTGATAGAATCTGTCAAGGTAGCTTGATCGCCTGCCCGCGATACGCCGTGCGTGCTCGATCAACGTGCCAGGCCCCACGCGTCGCAACACGTGATCTCGTCCCAATTTGGAGCCGTGCGGACCGTGCACGCAGCGCATGCACAACAAGCAAAACCGGGAAATCCATGACTTTGCTGTATTACGACCCTCTGTTCCTGGAGCATCGGACCGGCAAGCATCCTGAGCGGCCGGAACGCTTGCTGAGCGTCATGCGGCACCTGGAACGCACCGGTCTCGATCGCCGGTGCCGCCGGCCCACCTGGCAGCCGGCAACGCCCAAGCGGTTGGCAAAGGTGCATCGGCCATCGTACCTGGCCCAGCTCGAGGAGTTTTCGCGGCAGGGGGGCGGCCGGCTGGAGGAAGATACCGTCTGTAGTCCCCAATCGTACGATGCGGCTCGGCTTGCCGCCGGAGCGGTCTGCGACGCAGTGGAACGCGTCGTGAGCGGCGAGGACAGCCAGGCCTTGTGCCTGGTCCGTCCGCCGGGCCATCATGCCCTGAGCGACGCGGCGATGGGCTTTTGCCTGTTGGGCAACGTGGCGATTGGCGCCCGATTGGCGCTGGATGCATTGCATCTCAATCGCGTGCTGATCGTCGATTGGGATGTTCACCACGGCAACGGAACCCAGGCCATGTTTTGGGAGGATCCGCAAGTTGGCTATCTCTCGATCCACCGCTGGCCCTTCTACCCGGGCACGGGACGGGCCGACGAAACGGGGGGCGGACCCGCCGCGGGGACGAAGCTGAATCTGCCGGTCGAATTCGGCACGTCGCGAAGTGAATACTTGGCCCGTTTTCAAGCCGGGCTGGAGCGGTTGGCAGGCGAAATTCGGCCCGAATTGATCCTGATCAGCGCCGGCTTCGACGCCCATCGCGACGACCCGGTGGGCTCATTGGGGCTGGAGACCGAGGATTTCCTCCCGCTGACCTCCGCCGTGCTCGAGGTTGCCCAGAGCTACGCCGGCGGCAAGCTCGTCAGCGTGCTGGAGGGAGGCTATAACACGGGCGTTCTGGCCGGCTGCGTGGCGGCCCATTTGGACGCCCTGCTGACGTGCAGCGAAAAAACTGCGCCTGGCGGCGGGTTCGATTACGACCATTGAGCCGTCGAAGCGCGGCGGATGTCGCGCACTTGTTGTGCCGGTTGCGCCGCGCGTATCGCATTCTCGGAAATGGTTATCAACACGGTTCGTTCCGCGCTTAGCGGCCCCTCGCGTTCGGCGCGCGCGTTCTTTGACGACTAGCACGCCCCGGTTGTGGCGCGGCCCTCGGTTCGCAGCGGATTTTCTTGGGACGCCGGTCGCGGACGGACGATCGCTGAAATGATTCACGCGCGCCACAACGGA